>JBARCX010000144.1:0-13604 GCA_049794535.1 Rhodanobacter sp. | reverse complement strand
ATGTTCTTGGGCGTCACTTCGTTGCGCAGGGTCGGTTCCAGCTGCATGCGGCGCCAGCGATTGCGCAGTGCAATCGCCACGGCGCGCTTGGCGTCGTGCTGGCCGATGATGAAGCGGTCGAGTTCGTTGACGATTTCGCGGGGGGTCAATTCGGACATGAAGTCACCGGAAAGGTTGGGTTTCTACCCGTCAATCCGGTGTACCCCCCAAAGGGGCAAGGGATGACGGTGAAGGGAAGCCGTCGCGCGCTGCGCTTACAGCTCTTCGATCGACACGTTGTGATTGGTGTAGATGCAGATGTCGCCGGCGATCTTCAGCGCCTTCTCGACGATCGTGCGTGCGTCCAGTTCGGTGTTTTCGAGCAATGCCATCGCCGCGGACTGCGCAAACGGGCCACCGGAACCGATCGCGATCAGGCCATGCTCGGGTTCCACCACATCGCCGTTGCCGGAGATCAGCAGCGATGCCTCCTTGTCGGCCACGGCCAGCATTGCCTCGAGGCGGCCGAAGCGACGATCGGTACGCCATTCCTTGGCCATTTCCACCGCGGCGCGGGTGAGGTTGTTGTTGTGCTTTTCGAGCTTCTGCTCGAACAGCTCGAACAGGGTGAACGCATCGGCAGTGGCGCCCGCGAACCCGGCCACCACGTCGCCTTTGCCCAGTCGGCGCACCTTGCGCGCGTTGCCCTTCATCACGGTATTGCCCAGCGTGACCTGGCCGTCGCTGCCGATCACGATGCGTCCGTTGCGGCGTACGCAGACGATGGTGGTGGCGTGGAAGGATTCCATGAGAGCTCCGCAGACGGTAGATGTCGCAAGAGGTGGGGCCGTGTCAGCGGGAATCCAAGGCGGCAGCGCGGTAGCCCGACTTAGCGACGGTTCCACAGCAGCACGGCCAGCGCGGCGATCGCGCACCATACCAACAGTGCGCAGGCCAGCGCCGGCAACAAGCGCATGCGGTCCACCAACCAATACAGCGCCACCAGGTAAGCCAGGTAGGGCACAACCGCCCACATGCCGAACACGATGGTGGCCTTGAGTTCGGTCGTGCCGCGTTCGCTGCCCACGATGTAGTGCGCCATCAATGCAAAGGTGGGGAACAGCGGCAGCAACCCAGCGATGTAGTAGTTGCGGGTACGCGCTAGCACGCCGATCAGCAGCACCATCAACGCGCCGATCACGGATTTGATGAGCAGGTTCATGCCGTGGCTTACCGGGTCGAGATCATTTGCGCTTTGCACGCGGATGCGCGGCATCGTAGACCTTCGCCAGATACTGGAAATCCAGATGCGTATAGATCTGAGTGGTGGCGATATCGGCGTGGCCTAGCAGTTCTTGCACTGCACGCAGATCACCGGAGGATTCCAGCATGTGGCTGGCAAACGTATGGCGAAGCAAATGCGGGTGTACGTGTTTGGCAAAACCGTTTTGCAGAGCCAATGTTTTCAGTCGTGCCTGTACCGTGCGCGGGCTGATCGTTGCACCACCACGACCGCGAAATACGGGTGTTTCCGGTGCCTTGCCCTCGGCTTCGCCAAGCGCGCGCAACGCAGTAACGGCATGACGACCCACCGGCACGATACGGGTTTTGCGTCCCTTACCCAGGACGCGTACTTCGCTGTTATCCAGGTCCAGATCGAGCCAGTGCAACCCCACCAGCTCGGATAGGCGTAAGCCCGAGGAATAAAACAGTTCAAGCATGGCGCGATCGCGTACCACCAACGCACCGCCGCCATCGGCCTCGACCAGCGTGGTGGCTTCGTCCACGTCCAGCACCTGCGGCAGCTTTCGGTGCACTTTAGGGCCGCGCACGCCGGCTGCCGGGTCGTGTGTCAGCAGGCCCTCGCGAGTGAGTTGGCGGAACAGGCTGCGACAGGACGAAAGCAGCCGCTGCAAGCTCTTGGGCGCCAACCCCGCGCGATGCTCGGCAGCGACAAAACTGCGTAGGCGATGCGAATCGAGCGCATCGAAACCGGCCATGCCCTGCACGTCCATCCAGCGCAGCAGCTTGTCCAGATCGCGCCGATAGCCTGCCACGGTATGCGGTGAAGCCTGACGCTCGCCGGCAAGCCGGGTCAGCCAGGCATCGACTAATTCACGCGGGCTCATCGTGTACTCAGATCAGATCCTGCGAACGCAACAATGCGGCCGTGATGGTGGCCGCGATCATCTTCAGGAACAGCGTGCCCATACCGGGCTGGAAGTGGTCCGCGTCTTCGCTGCCCAGCGCCAGCATGCCCTGCTCACCCAGCGGCATCACCGCGGCGGAGCGCACTTCGGAAGCGTGTTCGCCGAACAACCGATACAGCCGCTCGGCCGACAGTCGTCCAGTAATCGGCTCGTGGTGAGCGAGAAAGTCGGCGAACTCCGGCAATCCAGCTCGACCGAAGGGCACCACGATCAGCCATTCGGCCGGCGGCAGCTCCAAGTGATCGGTGAACAGCAACAGGCGTATCTGCCCGATGTGGAAATCGGTGCTGAGCTTGCTGATCACGCTGCGTGCGGCGATAGCCGGGGTGTTCGCGCGCAGCATGGTCACGTTGAGGTCGTGCACCCGCTCCATCAGCCGCACATTCTCGGCAGCGATCTCGGCTAACTCAGCGAGTCGCCGTTCCTGCTCGGCATTCTTCTCGCGTAGGTTCTGTAGTTGATAGGTGGCCAACGAGGCCACGGACCCTTGCTCGCGCGGCAAGGTGAGCTGTGCAGCCAGCTCGGGGTAGTCGCTGAGAAACTGCGGATGCCGCCGCAGATAATCGGCGACGTCGCTGGCCTTAAGGCCGTCGTCAAGCAGGGTGTCGGTCATGCGCGAGGGTCCTCAAACGAAGATCAGGCCATACGAGCCTGGCCCGAGTGTGCGATGGACGCGCCCCCGCATCAATCGGTAGATGCTGAATCAGGCCACTCGCCTTCGAAGGCGAAGGCGGCCGGCCCGGTCATCCATAGCGTGTGACCAGGGCCAACCCAGTCAATTTGCAGCGTACCGCCAGGCAGTGTTACCTGGGCGCGCTCATTTACCTCGCCACGTTGCCGCAGTACGGCCATCGCGGCGCAGGCTCCCGTACCGCAGGCCAGGGTCCAGCCTGCACCACGCTCGTGCACGCGTAATCGTAGGTGATCGCGGTCGAGCTTCTGTACGAAGCCAGCGTTGACGCCCTCGGCAAAGCGCGGATGCGCGGTGATCTGCGGGCCTAGTTGCTCGAGTACAGGTGATTGCAGATCGGACACTTCCACCACGGCGTGTGGATTGCCCATCGACACGGCACCGATCTCCAGGGTTTCGTCGCCAACCGTCAGCGCATAACGCGTGGCCGTGTCAGTGGCCTCGAACGGAATGCGTGGGGGGGTAAATTCCGGCTCGCCCATATCCACCGCCACCCGGTCAGCGGCAAGCATACGCACCGTCACTGGGCCAGATGGGCTCTCAAGGCGCACGGTGTCACCGAGTGCCATGGCACCGGCGCGATGCAGCCAAGCTGCCACGCAGCGCACGCCGTTGCCACATTGACCCGCGAGTGAGCCATCGGCATTCCAGATACCGTAGTAGAACGCGCAGGACGGATCGCGCGCAGGCTCCACGGTCAGCAGCTGGTCGAAACCGACACCGGTGCGGCGGTCGGCAATGGCACGAATCGTTGCCGTCTGGGGCAACACGTTATTGCTGCGGCCATCGATCACGACGAAGTCGTTGCCGATCCCATGCATTTTGGAGAAACGCAAAGTCATAGCGGTGCGAGCAGTGCTCAGAGTTGGTCCTCTGGCTCGAGGACGCTGCTATCCGTTGCTGGAGTAGCTGTTGTGCTGATGATGGCCGGTGCAGCCGGCTTTGGAGCAGATGCCGCCGCCGCTGGTTTCGAAGCCGGCGTCACCGTTGCCGGTTTTGCCGCAGACGTCGGCTTAGGCGGCGGCAACACCAACGGGCCCTTGTTGCCGCAACCAGCAAGTGTGGCAATGGCGAGATAAAGCGGCAGCGATACAAGGATGGGTCGGCGCATGGAGCGAACTTCCTAAGTAGACGGCGGCAGTATAGCCAAGCGTGATCGGTACACCGCAGCGTACGTCGGTGCACCAGTATCATGGTGCTACGCCATACCAAGCGGCGATACACATGTTGGGGAAACGGAGTACACGATGAATTGGGACGAGCTGCTGCGCCTGCCGACCACCTTATTGCTGATCCTGGCCGCGCTGGCGTTGCTGCTTGCGTTGGTACAGTTGATTGCGCTGCGCCAGAGTTTGCATAGCGGTCGCCATCTTGCGGCGAGCGGACATACGCTGCTGCTGTTGGTGGCTTTCGCGCTGGGCCTGTTGCTGGCAGGCATGGCAACGGCGTTGCGCGGGTATCGTTTTCTCGGCGAAGAGGCACCGGTGGTGCAGATCGATGCGCACATCCTCACACCTCAGCGCTGGCTGCTCACCCTGGTGTGGCCTGATGGCAGCACGCGGCAGCTGGCGTTGAATGGCGACGACTTCCGCATCGAAGCGATCGTGCTGAAGTGGAAACTGCCAGCCATGCTGGCCGGATTGCCGCCGCTCTACCGGCTCGATCGCATCTCCGGTCGTTACGACGATGCGGCCCAGGAAACCTCGGCACCGCGTACGGTGGTTGATTTCAACCTTGCCGGCACGTTCGATCTACTCGATCTCAAAAAACAGTATGCGGGTTGGTTACCTGAAGTCGACACGCTCTATGGCAGCGGTGCTTTCCTGCCACTGGTCGATCAGGGCCACTACAACGTGAGCCTGATGCGAACCGGTGCGTTGGTGGCGCGGCCGGATGACGCCACCGCACAGCGCATCGGTCAACCCATGGGTAATTGAATCTGGGTAATTGAATCCGGGTGATCGGCCGGGTTTGGTCGGCATCAATCGTTATCGCGGATAAATCGCAGGAATTTGAGTGTCATACCCGGTCATCACGCGAACGTGTCGTGATGTTAGATTCGCGCGGTCGTCACTCTAGAGTCAGCTCTCACGCGGAGTTCGTTCTCATGAAGAGTGGCGCAGTGGCTCGCGCTTGGATGGGTCTGCCGTTCAAGCATGGGCAATGGGGAGCGTTGAAGTCCATCCAATCCAAATCCATCCAGGTACCCGGGGAGATGAACATGAAGCACACCACACTGACCGTCATGGTTGCAGCACTGGCCTTGATCACCGCGACGGCATTCGCTGCAGAGCCGGTGCACAACGTCGGTAAGCGGCACCCGAATCTCGCGGCGGCACAGCGCCTGACCGATCAGGCCTTTCAGAAGATCACCGCTGCACAGCAGGCCAACGAGTGGGATATGGATGGCCATGCGGCAAAGGCCAAGGATCTGCTGGATCAGGCTAACCGCGAACTCAAGCAGGCTGCCGAAGCCGCCAATCACAACTGATGTTGGCTAAGTGACTTTGCAGAACCGTCACGGCGTTGGCCCAGCCTGTTGCTGGCTGGGTCAGCGATCACGACAAGTGTTTCAGCGAGCCGGCTGATCTGGAGCGGAACTCGCCGCCGCGCTGGCTTCGCTGGGAACGGGCGGTGAAACCGGTGCTCCGGCCCCATAGCCGCCACCGAGTGCTTGAATCAGTTGGATGGACAGGTCCATTTGCTGACTATTCAGAGCGGCCATGCGCTGATTCGCCGCCAGCAACTGCTGGCGCGCGATGAGCGTATTCAACGAGCTACCCAAGCCACCGTTGTACAGCTTCATCGCATCGTCCCAAGCTCGTTGTGCGTCTTGTTGTGCCCGCTGCTCGGCAGCAATCTGGGTGCGCATTGACTTGAGTGCGGAATAATCATCAGCGACTTGATTGACTGCACTGACCAGGGTCGAGTTGTATTGCGCCACCAGCCGATCGTATTCGGCATCCGTCGCTGCCAGGTTTGCCCGCAGTCGGCCACCATCAAAGAACGGCAAGTTCAGCGCCGGTGTAATGCCGTAAGTGCGCGAAGGTAGCTGGAACAGACCCGCGCTGTCGCCCACCGCCACGAAGCCAGCCATCGCACTGAGGCTGATGTTCGGCAGGAATTCGGTTTTGGCACTCTTGATGTCCTTGCTGGCCGCTTCGACGCGCCAACGCGCAGCGACCAGGTCAGGGCGACGACCGATCAGATCCACCGACAGATTGTCCGGCAGAGCGAGATCGGCCGGCTGGAGCAATCGCGGACGTGCGATCTGTAAGCCGCGATCCGGCCCTTGGCCCAGCAACACGGACAAGCTGCTACGAACGGCATCGATAGCGCGTTCGACCTGAGCCTTCTGCTGCTCTGCGCTGGCGACGGCGAAGTCAGCCTGATGCAATTGCTGCTGTATGCCCAAACCGCCGGCCACATAGCGTTTAGTCAGGTCGAGCACTTTCTCGGTGCGCTGCAGTTCGGCATCAGCGACATCCAGTTGCGCGTAGGCGTAGCCAAGCTGGATATACGCGCGGGCGACGTTGATCGACAGCTGGATGCGCGCGGCATGCGCATCGATCTCCGCGGCATGGCTACGACCTAGCGCAGCCTCCCATGCGGCGCGCTTACCGCCCCACAGATCCAGGTCCCAGGAAAAGTCGAGCGTGGCCGATTTGGCCCAGGCGAACGTGCCCAGATCCTCGATCGGATACGCGTAGTCCTTGCTGGAATAACGTGCGCCAGGTGCCGCTGCGTTGAGATCCACCTGCGGGCCGCGGGCCGCGTTGAGGCCAGCAACCTGTGCTTGCGCTTGTTTTGCCACGGCATCAGCGGCGGCTAATCCGGGGTTGTTCTTCAGCGCTTCGGCAATCAAGGCCGACAGCTGCGGGTCGCCAAGGCCTACCCACCAGTCCTGTGTTGGCCAAGCCGCGGGTGTGAGCTGCACGCCAGCCAGGCTCTGCCCGGTAGCGAGGCTGTCGGGATGAGTCAGTTGACCGGTGGGGTGCAGGCCGCGGCTGCTTACACAGCCGGTGAGCGCAAGGGTCAGCGCAGTCGCAACAGCCAGAACACGGATAGACATTCGGAAATCTCACAAGGCAGGACGGTACGAATCACCGCATGTGCGGTGTTGCGACGCCCCACTATCCCCCCGAATCGCTGCGACATGATAAACCAGCGCCGGTCGTCGCGCTGGCGCTAACCTTGCGGGTTCGACTTAAGTAGCAGCCGGCTGGACCGGCGCATTCAACGGCGCAGGTTCAGCCGAACGACTTCTCGTAGCGCCAGGCATGGGAGCCATCTTGGTAGTAATGCGGGTAATGACCGATGTGCTTGTAGCCGTGTCGCTCGTACAGCCGGACTGCATTGGCGTTGTCGTCGCGTACTTCCAGCCGCACGGCCACGCAGCGGCGTTGCCGGGCTGCCGCTTCAACCGCATCCAACAGCGCGGTGCCCACGCCCTTGCCGCGCGCCTCAGGCTTGCTTGCAATCGAGTACAACCGCGCCACCCGACTACCTTTGCGGAAGAACACCACCGCTGTACCGAGGAAGCGGCGGTGATTGGCGCTGGCAACCAGCACCAGCGCAGTGTCGCTGTCCAGGTGGCGGCGATATTGCGCACGGCTGAGCAGATCGCTATCGAAGGTGCTGTTTTCCAGCGCCACCAGGTCGTCGAGGTCGGACAATTCAGCGCGTCGCACGCGCACCGCGGCAGTGGCCGGCGTTGGGGTCATCGGGGGTCCTGGTGCAACGCGGTGGAGAAGGGAATGACAAGCTGCGCGGCACTCTAGTCGCCGAGCCCCTCGGGGGCAATCGAAACGTCGCGTAAACGTTTAATCCGGCTTCAGTGCTTTCTGTTGTGTGTGCAGCACGGACCCTATGCCACACTGCGCGCCTTGTGCAGTAGCACCACGGCCACCACTACGGTGGAACCGCCACGGCAAGATCATTGAGGTGCCATGACCCGTCTCGTCATCGTTGTCGAGAAAGCCTCCGACTGGGGCTCCTACTACCCGTCTGTCGACGTGGTTAGTGCGATGGACTACCTGCGTGAGCCGATTGGCGGCGACGACGAACGCACCCATGTGATCAACCTGTGCCGTAGCTACAAGTACCTCGGTACCGGCTACTACGTCTCGTTGCTGGCGGAAGCCCGCGGTCATCGCGTGATGCCCTCCGTGCGCACGGTGAACGATCTGCGTCGGCGCTCGCTGTACGGCCTGGATATCGAGGACCTCAACCAGAAGCTGACCCACTTCCTACCGGCGGGCGGTCGCGACACGACTGACTTCGGCATCCTGGTCTACTTCGGTGAGACCGCCTACCCCGCGCTGCAGGATCTGGCGCGGCAGGTGTTCGAAATGTTCCCGTGCCCTCTGCTGCGCATCGAGTTCGAGCGCGACCGCATGTGGCAGGTGGCATCGATCAAACCGGTCGGGCTGCATTCGCTGGGTGATGCACAAGAGGATGCGTTCGCCGAAGAGCTGGATCGCTTTTCCAAAAAGCTGTGGCGCAAGCCGCGCGCGCGCAAACGCTTCCGCTACGACATCGCCATGCTGGTCGACCCGAACGAAGCGATGCCGCCATCGAACAAGAAGGCGCTCAACTCGTTCATCAATGCCGGCAGGGAATTGGGTATCGAGGTCGACCCGATTGGCAAGAACGATTACCAGCGCCTCGCCGAATACGACGGCCTGTTCATTCGCGAAACCACCGCCAGCGATAACCACACCTACCGCTTCGCTCATCGCGCGGAGAAGGAAGGCATGGTGGTGATGGATGACCCCACCTCGATCCTGCGTTGCACCAACAAGATCTTCCTCAACGATCTGATGGTGTCGCGCAAGCTTGCGGTGCCCAAAACCGAAATTCTCTACCGCGACAACCCGAAGGTGACCAAGGAAGTCATCGGTCGGCTTGGTTTCCCGCTGGTACTGAAAATTCCGGACGGTTCGTTCTCGCGCGGCGTGGTCAAGGTAGACAACGAGCAGGCGTTGGATCTGGCCGCCGGCGAGCTGTTCCAGCACAGTGCGCTGTTGTTGGCGCAGGAGTTCGTTCCTACCGAATTCGACTGGCGCATCGGCGTGCTCAACCGCGAACCGCTGTACGCGTGCAAGTACTTCATGTCGCGCGGCCACTGGCAGATCTACAACCACGGCGCCAAGGGTACGAAGAAGTCCGGTGGTTTCGAGACGATCGCCGTGAGCGACGCACCGGTTGAAGTGGTCAAGCTGGCGCTGAAGGCCACCAATGCGGTCGGCGATGGTCTGTACGGCGTGGACCTCAAGCAGGTCGGCGACAAACCGGTGGTGATCGAAGTGAATGACAATCCGTCGATCGATGCCGGTGTAGAAGACTTCTATCTCGGCGACGATCTCTACCTGCGTGTGATGCAAGAGTTCCTGCGGCGGATGGAACGGAAACGGCAGGGTATCGCCAGCTGAAAGCTGGCATCTGCCGGCGCGAAAAGCTCGGGTCATCCGGCCGCCCATCCGTGGGCGGCCGGAGTCATGCACGCGATCCTTCGCGTTGCTCAGTAGCCAACACTTCCAGTACGGCTACACAGCGTCCCGTAGTGCGGCACTCCGGCCACACCGTCCACTGCCAGGCGGATTCTTTGAATGCTCAGGCTTAGTGCCAAAGCCAGCGCGACGCGTCGTGTCGGCGCGTGCGCCGTAGCGTAAGTAGTTGGCGCGGTAGCGTAGGGTCCAGCGTCAACAGCACCGCCAACGGTGCTGCCAACAGCCAGAACGCTGGCGCCCAGCCAAGCAGCGCCGTATGCGCCGGTACCAGCGTGGTCAGCAGCAGGATGCTGCCGGCCAATAGCCACAGCACAGAAACGGCGAGCAGGCGGGGTTGGCGATCGTGATCGGTGTGTTGTGGACGCATGGCGCAGGTTCCTGAGCGATTCGATGGACGACATCGTGCACGTGGCATATCTCAGAAGCTGCGACTTAAGTGGGCGGAGGCTGCACGCAGGGTTCGTGAACCGGTGTCAGGAACCGTAGAATGGCGGGCTGAAGCGAATCACCAAGGAGTTTCCATGCACGCAGGCCAATTTGCCGTGTTCGGCCATCCCATCGGTCACACACTATCGCCGCAGATCCACCAGATGTTCGCGCGGCAGTTCGGCTTCGAGCTGGAGTATCGTGCGATCGACGCTGCGCCCGAGGCATTCGCAGAGGCCGTGCATCGCTTCTTTGCCGAAGGCGGACGCGGCGCCAACGTCACACTGCCGCACAAGGCTGCTGCCTTTGCGCTGGCCGATCAGCGTAGCGACGCGGCGATACGCGCCGGTAGCGCCAACGTACTTACGTGGCTACCCGACGGCCGAGTAGGCGCGCACAACACCGATGGCGACGGCATGGTGCGTGACATCACCGAGCGCCATAGCGTCGACTTGCGTGGTCACAATGCGCTGCTACTCGGTGCCGGCGGTGCAGCACATGGCGTCGCATGGGCATTGCTCGATGCGGGCGTAGAGACACTGACCATCGTCAACCGCTCACCGGAGGCCGCCGATGCGCTGGCCGATGCGATTGGCGATCCAGCCCGTGCGCACACGCGTTACTGGGAAGATCTCGGCAATATCGGCAGCTTCGACCTGATCATCAACGCCACTTCGGCTGGAGTGCTCGGTGCGTCGCTGCAGCTGCCGTTCTCATTGGCCGGTGCACGTGCGCTTTGCTACGACCTTACCTATGGCCCAGCGTCGATCGGTTTCCTTGCCTGGGCACGCACCGCTGGTGCGCGTTACGCCTTCGACGGCCTGGGCATGCTGGTGGAAACCGCCGCCGATACGTTCGAGCTGTGGCACGGCAAGCGCCCCGAGACCGAGCCTGTCTATCAGGCATTGCGTCAGCAAGCCGGCTGAAGCGACTGTAGTGAGCGCACCTCTACCCTGTCGCAGCGGTTGCGGTGCCTGCTGTATAGCGCCATCGATCAGTTCGCCGATACCCGGCATGCCACATGGCAAGCCGGCCGGTGTTCGTTGCGTGCAACTGATGGACGACAACCGCTGCGCGATCTTCGGTGATCCGCGCCGGCCCGCTGTGTGCGCCGGCTTGAAACCCGAATCGGCGATGTGTGGCGACGATCGCTCGCATGCCTTGGCTTATCTTGATGCGCTTGAAGCGGCGACGCGTCAGCCGAACTAACCGGGCACCGCCGCAGCGCGATTGGCGAGCAGCCATTGGCCGAGGCGAGCTTTCGCTGAGCGCAGTTTGTCCATTTGTTCGTCGAGCGCGCGCATTTGTGCTTCCAATACTGCGCGCAGTTCCTGGCAGCCGGGTTGTGGCGCGATGAGGTAGGGAATCGCGCGTCGGATGATTTGCAACGGCAGGCCCACGGATTGACCCAGCCGGATAAAGCGAATTTCCTCCAGTACCCGTTCCGGATAGTCGCGATAGCCATTATCCAAGCGTGCCGGCGGTGTTATGACGCCTTCGCGTTCGTAGTAGCGCAGCGTGTCGCGCGTGATACCTGCACGCTGAATCAACACTCCCGTTCTCATGTTCGCCCCTCATCTTTGGCCATCGTCGTTTTAATTCGCTTGACCTGGGGCTTAGGTCCCAACTTTAGACTGCCCTCAGCGCCACAACAGGTATGGGTATATGAGGGAATTAGCGTTTATCAAGACCCGACGCGTGGAGTGGCGAACAGTAACGCCACCCGTCTTGGGCGGTCCTGGGGAGGCCTTGGTACGACCGGTGATCGCCGCCCGCTGCGATGGCGACAATCTGCCGATCTTCAATCATGTGACCACCGCGCTGCGCGCCGGCATCGCTTTGCATTACTTCGATCCGCTGGTACCTGAGCTGCTAGGGCCGTATCCGTATGGCAAGCCGTTTGCGATCGGTCACGAATGTATTGCCGAGGTGCTCGAATGTGGCGAAGACGTAAAACACATCCAAAAGGGTCAGCTGGTCATCGTGCCCTGGTCGATATCGTGCGGTAGCTGTCCAACCTGCCATAGCGGGCACACCTCCAACTGTACTCAGGCAGGCAATACGCTCATTTCTGGCTATGGCTTTGGCGCATCCATGGGCCCCTGGGGAGGAACCGTCTGCGACCTGCTGCGCGTACCTTTCGCCGATGCCATGCTGGTTCCGGTACCGGCCGATATCGATCCACTCAAACTCGCCAGCGCCAGCGACAACATGCCGGATGCGTGGCGCAGCGTTGGTCCTGCATTGGCTCAGCGACCGGGTGCACCGGTGCTGGTGGTTGGCGGTGGAGCACGCAGCATCGGGCTTTATGCCGCTGGCATGGCGGTTGCGCTTGGCGCGTCGCGTGTGGATTACGTCGATTACGACCCTGAGCGGCTACGTATTGCCGAGGCGCTGGGTGCCACCGCTATAGAAACCAAGCGTGGAGCTGCTTGGTTCGATCGTCATGCACCGCGGGTGAAAGGGCCCTACCTGATTTCCATGGATGCCAGCTCCACTGTTGCCGGGCTGCGTTACGCGCTGCGTTCGCTGGCGCCGGGCGGGAGCTGCACGGCGGCAGGGTTCTATTTTGCGAAACGGACCGGTCTACCCTTGATGCAGATGTATGCCAACAGCACAACACTGCACGTGGGTATATCGCATCCGCGGCGCGATCTGCCGGATGTCATCGAACTGGTACGGCAAGGCATATTCGATCCGCTTAAAGTCGCGACGCTGGTCGCTGATTGGGACGATGCGCCGGATGCGTTCACAACCCGCACGACAAAAGTGATCGTCGCTCGTAAGGCCTATGGGCATCGTGGTGAACATTGATTTTGGTAAAGCAAAGACTTTCTATTTTGCCTAAAGCCCTCTCTAACGCTGCAACTCGCGACTCGCGAAATAGCGCGCGGGTGATTCGCCAAAACTGCGCCGAAACATCGCGATGAAATTGCTGGACGTGGCATAGCCGAGTGCATCCGTGATGTCCGCCACGGACATGCCCTGCGCAAGCATTTCGAGGGCGTGCGTCAGTCGGGCCTGCTGGCGCCACTGGGCAAAGCTGAGCGCGGTTTCGGCGAGGAACAGGCGACTCAGCGAACGTGATGACAGCCCTGCCCAGTGGGCCCACTCGTCCAGGGTTCGTGAATCGTTGGGCTGCTTGAGGATCGCATTGGCGATACGTAACAGGCGCCGGTCGTTGGGCATGGGTAGATGCAAAGGCTCGTGCGGAGCACGCCGTATTTCTTCCAGCAGCACGGCGATCATGCGTTTCTGCGACATTTCCAGCGTGTCTTGTTCCATCCACGAGACGGCGCGCCGAATCAACGCGCGCATCAGTTCGCTGACGCCAATCACGCAGGGATGACGTGGAAGAGTTCGACTGGCCTGCGGTGTGATCAGCACACTCCAGCCGCTCATCACACCGCTAATGCTGACCTTGTGCGCTTCGCCCGGCGGCATCCAACCCGCGCGGTGAGGTGGCAGTAACCAGGAACCGTGCGTGGTGCGCACGTGCATCAGGCCACTCTCGATACAAAACACCTGGCCGCGCAGATGGTGATGCCAGTCAATTTCGCGGGTGCCGAGACGGAAGTCGCCGCCGGATTTCTCTTCACCCCAAACGGCAATCAATGCGGGCCCGTCGGCGCGCTCGCTGATGTCTTGCTCGGTGGTATCGGCGCGGGATTTCGCCATGGCTGGAATACATTGTTTTTTGTCCAAACAACGTTACCGCGTTTTACCTGGCCGGACCAACATGTTGTCAACAACGCCCCGTTGCGCAAAGCAAGACGCGCTCGCTGC
>JBARCX010000143.1:0-25124 GCA_049794535.1 Rhodanobacter sp. | reverse complement strand
ACTGCCTTGGTGTGCGTATTGCTGATACTGGCTGGGCAGGCGCAGGTGCTGGATTTTTTCCAAGGCGCCTTGCCGCGTCGGCTCGTTAATGGTGTGGCGCATCTTTCCATGTTGCGTCATTACGAGGCGATCGCGCGTGGCGTGCTCGACCTGCGTGACTTGATGTATTTCGTGCTCAGCATCGTCGCCTGGCTCACTGCTGGCGTGCTGGTGCTTGACCTCAAGCGGACGTATTGAACGATGGCCCGCTTTCGTTTCCGCCGACGCACCGTGTTATTCGCAGCACTGGCGCTACTCGTATTGATTTACGTGGCGCTGGTGCTTGCTAGCAGTCGCTCGTTGAAGCCGTTGCGTGTCGACTTGACTGCCGATCGGCTCTATACCCTCACGCCGGGAACCAAACAGATCGTCGATGGCCTGCATCGGCCGTTGCGTCTGACTTTGTATTTTTCCGATCATGCGACGCGTGACTTGCCGCAGTTGCGCAGCTATGAGCAGCGCGTCAACGAGATGCTGCAAGAAATGGTGGCGCGTTCACACGGGCGACTCCGGCTTCAGGTTGTTGATCCCATCCCGTATTCGGACGATGAGGCCAGCGCCGAGGGGAGCGGCCTTACCGCGATCAACGGAGGCACTAATGGTGAGCGGGTATTCTTCGGCTTGGTGGGCAGCACGCTACCGGCGAATGCTGAAGGTGAAGGGGCGACCGATAACGATGGGCAATCAACGGGGCGCGTGCTGGCTATCCCGTTCTTCGATCCATCCCGCGAAACGTTCCTCGAATACGACATCGCCAAACTTTTGTATGAGTTGAGTGAGCCTACCAAACCGAAAATCGGTGTGATCAGCTCATTGCCCGTGATGGGAAATCCGATCATCGGCCAGCAGCCGTGGACCGTGATGCTCCAACTGCAGCAATTGTTTGATGTAAGCACGATCGACCCGGATAAGCTCAAGCGTATCGGCAATGACATCCAGGTGCTGTTGCTGATCCACCCCAAGCAAGTATCAGTGGATGCGCAATACGCGCTTGACCAATACGTGCTGCGTGGCGGGCATTTGGTCGTGTTTGTCGATCCCGATGCGGAGTCGGATACGACGCCGCTTATCGACGGAGGTACCGGTCAAAGTGATGACCGCAATTCCAACCTGCCTCAGCTGTTCGCCGATTGGGGTGTCCTGTATGACCCCACGGCGGTGGTGCTCGATCGCGCGCGAGCGCTGTCGATCGAGCTGGGCGGGGTTAGCGTTACGCATCCGGGTATGCTCGGACTGGGTTCGCAAGAGCTGAATCACGATGATGTGATCACTGCCAGCTTGCAGCGCATCAACCTCGCCAGCGCAGGTCATTTCGATCTCACACGAACGGCCACCACGCGATTGATTCCACTGCTGCAAACCAGCCCAGATGCAGAAGTCGTGCCGGCACAACGTGTGATCGAGGCCAGTAGTAATCCCGGCGCGTTGCTTCAGGGATATCAGCCGGCAGGTCAACGTTACGTGCTCGCCGCGCGTCTGCGTGGCACGTTCTTGAGTGCATTTCCGGAGCGTGCGCGGCAATCAGGACATTTGACGAGTTCGAAGCCCGACAGTGAGGTGATCCTGGTCGCTGACACCGATCTGCTTACCGATCGGTTATGGGTGGATACGCAGAGCTTCCTCGGCCAGCCAACGCTTAGCGCGTTTGCCAACAACGGTGATTTCGTCACGAATCTGGTCGACAACCTCAGCGGTTCCTCAGCACTGCTGTCCATTCGTGGACGCTCCACGTCACAGCGTCCATTCACCCGGGTGCAGGAGCTACAGAGTGCGGCAGACCGGAAATTTCTACAGAAAAAGCAGGAGCTGGAAAGTGAGCTGGCCGACACCAAGCGTCGACTGGACGAGCTGCAGCCAGGCAAAGGTGGTCGCGATACAGCGACCAGCGCCGAGCAGAAGCGCGAGATCGAGCAATTTCTGCAACGCCAGCTGGCCATCAGTAAGGAGCTGCGCGATGTACAGCATCAGCTCAACGCTGAGATCGATGCGCTCGGCACACGGCTGAAAGTGATCAACATCGTGCTGATGCCGGTGCTGGTCACGTTGATCGGCTTGCTTTACGGCTGGCGACGCTCACGACGTAATCGTCGGCGCGGCGTGTGATAACGCGGGGCGTATTGCGTGCGTCACGGCGGCAATCTGTCGCAAGCGCCCGCGATTACTGGGTCACCTCCCAGACGCTATGCTGCACTGTCGATTCATGGCGACTGTAGGGGAGTCGATGATTGCAAGCTTGCTGAAGTGGATGGTGCCGTGGGAGTTTTCGTGGGTTTTTCTCACGACCTTCCTGGTCGCCTGCGTGCTGTACTGGCGTGGCAGTCGTCGGCTTCGTGTGAGCCTGAGTCGTAAGGTCGCCTTTTGGTGCGGTATGGCGATTGTCTACCTTTCATTACAGACGTATTTCGACTTTTACGCCGAGCATGAATTCTTCATGCATCGCATCCAGCAACTGCTGCTGCATCACATCGCACCGCTGATAATCATCGCGGCCTATCCAGGCACAGTGTTGCGCGCCGGTTTACCTTTGGCATGGCGAGTGCATTTTCTGCGTCCTGCGCAGCGCTCCTGGCCTTGGCGTTTGGTCAGTGCGGTGCTACTCAACCCTACCGTGGCGACGCTCGCCTTTGTCGTGTTCATTCTTATCTGGCTCGTGCCGTCGATGCAGACGATGGCCATGCTCGATTGGCGGGTTTACCGCTTTATGAACTGGTCGATGATCGTCAGTGGTTTCGTCTATTGGTGGTTGGTGCTCGATCACCGGCCGCACCCGCCGGCACGCATGATTGCCGGTATGCGCGTGTTATCGCCGGGCATCACGATGACGCCGCAGATTCTCGCCGGTGCCATCATTACGTTCTCCAGGCACGACCTGTATCCGATCTTCGAGATCTGCGGGCGTGCGTTCACCTTCAACGTACTTACCGGGCAACTGGCGGGTGGCATCATCATCTGGGTGCCAGCGGCAACCGTAGAAACCATCGGTGGTTTGTTGGCGATGCGCCAATGGCTGCGGTTGTCGCGAAGTGGGCGTATCCGGCGCATGTCGCGACTACAGCACAAGGTACCTGTGGCGGCACCGTTGCCAGTTCAGGACTAAATGACGTTGCAGTGTTGACTCAGTCTGCGTCGACCGTATTGGCTGGGCGCGCCAGAAAATCAGTATCCAACGCGCTGCCATCGGCAAAGTGCAAAGTCACCTTGATCGTGTCACCTACCTGTAGCGGGTGCGTGGCTTTCTCCAGCATCAGGTGATATCCCGCTGGTGCGAGTGCCACCTGACCATGCGCAGGCATTTCAAGATGATCGACCGTCATCATGCGGCTCATGCCGGCCATCTGCCCTGTGCTCTGGTGCAGCATGACTTCGCTATAAGCGAGGCTGCTGGCGCCAACTAGGCTGGCCGGCTGAGCACTGTCGTTGAGCAGGGTGACGTAGCCGCCAGCGGGGAGGGCGCCGGGCAACAGGCGGATCCATGCGTGGCTGGCGCGAACATGTTCGGCCTGGGTGGCATGGGCGCCGCCACTGAGCAGCACCCCTGCGAGCAACAGGCCTGCAGGGAGGAGCGACAACAACATCCGTTGCCTCATGGCTGATTTCCCGTGCTGAGCAATAGATGCAAGTCGTGGACGAGTTTGTCTTGCGGGTCCGCAGGGGTGGCCAACAGCCGTGCTTTGCCATCGCGGTCGAAGACGTAAATGCCCGAGCTATGGCTGACGTCGTAGTTGCCGTCGCCCTTGTCAGGTTCGCGGGTAAATGCGGAGCGGTAACGCTTGCTCAATGTTTCGATATCGCCCGCTGGCCCAGTCAAGCCGATCGCATGCGAATCGAACGCGTTGACGTAGCTATGCAGTACGTCGGGTGTGTCACGGGTGGGATCGACAGTGACGAACAAGATGCGCGTGTCATCGGCCAGCTTGCCCAGTTGTTGCATCACCACGTGCAGGTGCGCGAGGGTCAGCGGACACACATCGGGGCAATGGGTGTAGCCGAAATACAGCAGCACCACCTTGCCGCGGTAGTCAGCAGCGGTGACGGTCTTGCCGGTATCGTCCGTAAGCTTGAAGTTGAGGTCGGGCATATGACCGGTGATATCGGTCAGTTGCCAGGGCATGGGCTCGTCGCGATGACAGGCGGTCAGCAGTACCACCGAGGCAAGCAACAACGGCAGCAAGGTCAGGCGGGCGAGACGCAGCAGCTTCATGCGAAAATCCGGATTGATCACCCAGCCAGCATACGCCACCGAGCCGCGTGGCATGGTTCGACGCCATTAGGAATTCTCCCGAATGCGACAACTTGTCAGTTCCCGCGCCGGCTTGCTGATTGGCTTTGCCGGTGCCAGCGCGGTGCTATTCGGTGCATTCGGTGCGCACGCTTTGCACGACATGCTCGGCGTACAAGGGCGCGAGCTATGGCACACCGCAGTGGAATACCACTTCTGGCATGCGTTGGCGTTGACGCTGGCCGTGTGGGTGGGTGGCGGCAGTCGTGCTGGGCGCTTTGCCGTAGCTGCTTTCGCCACTGGCATCGTTTTGTTCAGCGGTAGCTTGTATGCCCTTGCTTTAGGTGCCCCGCGTTGGACGGGGATCATTACGCCGTTTGGTGGGTTGGCTTTTATCGGTGGTTGGATTGCGCTGGGTCTGGCAATGCATCGTCGCGAAGGCTCGGCCTAGTCTCGGACTGGAACAGAGCGGTGGTCATTCATTTGTCATCGCGGCTGGCCACCATGGGTTCATGGGCGCGCACCTTCAGATGTATGCAGGGACCTATCGCCGCTGGTGCGGTATAGGGCTCCTCGCCCTCGCTACCGCCTGGTTCTTGGTGGCTTGGTGGCACGCTCCGCTTATTCCAGATAACAACCTACCTACGCAGACTTTTGCCCATTGGAAAGACGCCAGCCATGACTGGCTGCTGCTGGCCAATCCCACCTCGGACGAACTCGTTGTATACGATGCCGCAAACGGCCATCCGCTGCGCCGACTAGGGGCCGCTGATGGGCTGGCGGGTATCGATTCGATCGTGCAGCAAGGGCAATGGGTGTTCATAGTGGATCGACAGCACCCGCCGGTCCGCGTACTGAAACTGCCACAGATGCAGTGGGTGCCGTTAGCGTCGCTCTGAGCACATCTGGCGGGTCAATAATGGGCCTTTGCAAATCAGGCATCCGGATTTCGCCCGTACAATAGTGTTTTGTGCGGAGAATCCGATGAAGCCGTTCGGCACCCCTCATACCGACCATGCATTGCGTGTGCTGCTGCTTGGCGCCGGCGAGCTCGGCAAGGAAGTTGCGATCGAACTGCAGCGCTATGCGGTGGAGGTGATTGCCGTGGATCGCTACGCGAATGCGCCAGCGATGCAGGTGGCTCATCGCAGCCATGTCATCGACATGCTCGATGGTGCCGCGTTGCGCGCGCTGATCGAACAGGAAAAGCCCGATCTGGTGGTGCCGGAGATCGAGGCGATTCATACGCCCACGCTGATCGAGCTGGAGCAGGAAGGCCTGCATGTGATTCCCACGGCGCGCGCCGCATGGCTAACCATGGATCGCGAAGGTATCCGTCGATTGGCCGCCGAAGAATTGAGTCTGCCGACCTCGCCGTATCGTTTCTGCGATACCGAAGCGCAGTACCACGAGGCGGCTGCAGCGGTGGGTTATCCGTTCGTGATCAAGCCGGTGATGAGTTCGTCGGGCAAAGGCCAAAGTGTGGTGCGTGATGCATCTGGGCTGCAGCACGCGTGGGATTACGCGCAATCGGGTGGTCGCGCGGGTAAGGGCCGAGTGATTGTCGAGGGCTTTGTTGCGTTCGATTACGAGATCACCTTGCTTACCGTGCGTCACAAGGACGGTACGAGTTTTTGCGCCCCGATCGGCCATCGCCAGGAGGACGGCGACTACCGTGAGTCATGGCAGCCGCAGCCGATGAGTGATGCCGCACTGGCCGAAGCACAGCGGCAGGCCGCAGCCGTGTCGGCGGCGCTGGGCGGGTGGGGCGTGTTTGGCATGGAGTTTTTCGTCAAAGGCGATGCGGTGATCTTTTCCGAGGTCAGTCCACGCCCGCATGACACTGGCTTGGTGACGCTTATTTCGCAGGATATGTCTGAGTTCGCGCTCCATGCGCGGGCGATTCTTGGTCTGCCCATTCCGATGATTCGCCAGCTTGGGCCTTCGGCCTCGTGTGCGGTGCTGGTGGAAGGAGAGGGGCATGCACCGCGCTATTACGGCGTAGCCGAGGCGCTAGCCGAGCCGGATACCCAGTTGCGCCTATTTGGTAAGCCCGAGGTGAAAGGGCGTCGACGTATGGCGGTCACCTTGGCGCGCGATGTCGATATCGACGCGGCAAAGGCCAAGGCTGTGCGCGCAGCCAAAGCATTACGAGTCGAGTTGTAGCATTCTGCGAAGATGCATAGAGCATCATTGATGATGCGCACTGATATTCCGACGGCGATGGCCGTCACGGATGGAGGACGATGATGGAACAGACAGGTTTTTCGCATTGGTTGGTTGTGATGGTAGAAACATTTGCTGTGCTGTTTCTACTGCTGCTGGCTATCACCGTATTGGTGGTGCTGGTGGTTTGGTTTGTTGACCGTAACCAGACGGCCAACTCGGTGTTGCGTAACTTCCCGGTCATCGGCCACTTCCGTTACGGCTTCCTGAAACTGGGTGAGTTCTTCCGACAGTACCTGTACTCCAGCGATCGCGAGGAGTTGCCATTCAATCGCGCGCAACGTGTGTGGGTGTATCGCGCCGCGAAGAATGCCGAGAACACCAACGCTTTTGGTTCCACCCGCGATCTGCGCGGCGAAGGCGTACCGTTCTTTATCAACGCACCGTTCCCTGCGCTGGGTGACCATCATGTGGAACCGGATCCGGTGCGCATCGGACCTTTCGCGCGTGAGCCTTACGATCACGCGGCGTTCTTCAATATCTCCGCGATGAGCTTTGGTGCGCTATCTGCGCCGGCGGTGCGAGCGTTATCGGCCGGTGCAGCCAAGGCCGGCATTTGGATGGATACCGGCGAGGGTGGCCTGGCGCCATATCACCTCGAAGGCGGTTGCGACATCGTGTTCGAGATTGGTACGGCCAAGTACGGCGTGCGTACTCCGGACGGCAAACTCGATGACCAAAAGTTGCTGGCAATCTGCGCGCACAAGCAGGTGAAGATGGTCAGCATCAAGCTTGGTCAGGGTGCCAAGCCGGGCATGGGTGGCCTGCTTCCTGCGGCGAAAGTGACGCCGGAAATCGCCGCGATTCGTGGCATCCCTGTGGGGCAGGATTCGCAGAGCCCCAACCGTCATCTCGACATCGCCAACGTATCGCAACTGATGGATTCGATCACTCACATCCGCCGGCTTACGGGTAAGCCCACCGGTTTCAAGGCGGTGTTCGGCAGCGTCGACTGGATTGAAGAGTTATGCGACGAAGTGCATAAGCGCGGCATCGAGAGTGCGCCGGACTTCATCATCGTCGACGGTTCCGAAGGTGGTACCGGTGCTGCGCCGCAAACATTGATGGAAGGCGTTGGTCTGCCGCTGCATGAGGCACTACCGGAGCTAGTCGATACGTTGATCAGGAAGGGCCTGCGCGATCGCATCAAAGTGATCTGTTCGGGCAAATGCATCACCGCATACGACGTGGCATGGGCGCTTTCGGTGGGTGCGGATTTCGTCAATTCCGCGCGTGGCTTCATGCTCGCGCTAGGGTGCATCCAGTCACTGCAGTGCAACCGCAACACTTGTCCTACGGGCATCACCACACAGAACCCCAAGTTGCAGCGTGGCTTGGTGGTTACCGATAAGAGCGAGAAGGTGTACCACTACGCGAAAAACGTGATGCACGAAGTCGGCATCATCGCGCATAGCTGCGGCGTGGAAGATCCGCGCGAGCTTGATCGCACGCATTGCCGCGTGGTGGGCGATGACGGCGTTTCGGTACCGCTGATTAAGCTGTTTCCGTATCCCAAAGCACCGCAATCCGCCAAGGCTGTATAAGCGCGTAGCAGTACAACGTGTCTGAGGTTACGGGCCGCTTTTTGCGGCCCGTTCTTTTATGAGCTTATGGAATGAAGGTTCGTGCCAGCGTTTCGTTGCGCGCTCACAACCAAGCTACGACATTACTTCCCAGCCATCAGCCGTACGCACCTGTAGCGGTCTGAAGCGGCGCTTGTAATCCATCTTGGGGTGTCCCTCGATCCAGAAGCCGAGGTACAGCCATGGCAAGCCTCGGCGGCGGGCGAGTTCCACCTGCTGCAGGATCGCGAAGGTACCTAGACCGCGCGCATTTTCGGCGGGGTCGAAGAAGGTGTACACCGCAGATAAGCCATTGAGGCAGACATCGGTGACGGCCACGCCGAGCAAGCGCTCGCCCAGGCGTAGTTCCAGAAACAAGGTGGGACTCCAGGGGGCAGTGAGGAACCGGCGGAAATCGCTGGCATCCGCCTCGTCCATGCCACCGCTAGGGTGGCGCTGGCGCAAATAGCTTTCGTACAACGAATGCCGCTCGCGGTTATAGCCGGGCATGGCCTCGTGTACGGTCACATCGGCGTTGCGCTTCAGGCAGCGTCGCTGCGAGCGATCCGGTACGAAATGCTCCACATCGATACGCGATGGCGTACATGCACGGCATTGGGGGCAGTGCGGCAGGTACAGGTGGCCACCGGCGCGGCGGAACCCTCGCTCCAGTGCCGGACCGTAGAGCTGATCCAGCTGAGGGGCGGCCGGGTCGATAACCAAATTCTGCGCCGTGCGCTCGGCGTAGTAGCCACACGCATGCGGCAGGGTTTGGAACAGACGGACACGGTCAGAACGCATGGGTTGATTCTAGGCCTGCCGCTGCCCCGTGCGACAGGGGCACGAGACGGGTTGCCGCTACCTTCAAATCACGTGCAAATAGCGTAGCGCCAACACCACGAACACGCCGGCGATGGCCAGCAACGTGATACGCCGTACCCGGGCGACCGTCGTCGCACGCCGATCGTATGGCGTGGGATTCCGGTCTGCCGCGAGTTCCTCGCTGTGACGGATGAGTGGCTCGATACCTAGCTGACGCAGCAATTCGCGCGCGCGCGCGTAGTCATCGGCACGCGTGAGCCAGACTTGTGGCCAGCTGTCGCGGTTGGTATTGCGCTGCGTGTAGCTGAAGCGCTGGTACGTGGGCCGGTTCCAGTTGGAACGGTTGGTCACCTTGGACTCGATGCCGTGTTCGGTCATAAGGGCGACAACACGGTCGATGTTTTCTTGGCGGGGGGAGGTATAGAGCTGACGCATGCGTACAGTGTAATCAATCGCCGCGCAGGCGGATCAATCCTTCCTGCGCGGTGGAGGCAATCAACTTGCCATCGCGGCTGAAAATCTGCCCGCGAGCCAGCCCACGCGAGCCCTGCGCAGTGGGGCTGTCGAACGAGTACAGCAACCATTCGTCGACGCGGAACGGGCGGTGAAACCACAGCGCGTGGTCGAGGCTGGCCATCTGCACGTTGTGGGTGAGGTACGAAATGCCGTGCGGCAGCGTGGCCGTACCGATCAGGTGGAAATCCGATGCATAGGCCAACAGCGCGCGGTGCAGCACGCTGGAGTCGCTGATCGGCGCCGTGATGCGGAACCAGATGTGCTGGATCGGCGGCCGTTTGACTGGATGCAGCTCGTCACGTGGCCATACCAGCCGGAACTCGAACGGACCATCGATGCCCAGCCAGCGCTGCAATTTCACCGGCAAGCGTGCCAGTTCTTCCGGTGGCATGGGGCGCATTGGCTCCACATCCTCGGGCGCCGGTACTTCGGGCATCGATGTCTGGTGTTCGACACCGGGTTCGGGTACCTGGAACGAGATGGAGCCATTCAGGATCGGTTGACCGTGCTGGATCGCCACCACCCGCCGTGAAGAGAAACTACCGCCGTCGCGCGTTCGTTCCACGCTGTACACGATTGGCGCGGTGATGTCGCCAGCGCGCAGGAAATAGGCGTGCAGCGAGTGCGCCTCGCGTGACGGCTCGACGGTCTGCTGCGCCGCCGACAGTGCTTGGCCCAGCACCTGGCCGCCGAAGACGAAGCGCGTACCAATGTCGCGGCTCTGGCCACGGAACAGGTTGTCCTCCAGCCGCTCGAGCTGAAGCAGTTCAACCAGTTCGTTGACGTGTTCTTCCCGCATGCAGGTAGCTCGGAGTGGCGTGATGAGCGGCGATTATAGCGGTGCTGGTTGCCCTCTCAGTGGCTTGCATCGATCCGCTCCAGGCCGCTGCCCTGCAGTACCTCAGCCCATGGGAACAGCGGGCCTGGGTCGAGCTTGCGCGGTACTTCCTGGGTGGGGTCGTCGCTGGCCGTCACCTGCGCGGTATCCAGATCCTCATGGCCGGCAATCTGGTGCAGGTTCGGAAAGTCATGCCGCAGCTGCGCCAGTAGCGCGCGCAGGGAGGCGATTTGTGCCGCCGTGTAGGGCTCGGTCATGGTTTGCTGGTGCGAGTCAAACCAGTGTGGATAGCGGCCCCGGTTCACCAGCTCAATGCCGATCGATAGCGGGTTATAGCCGCGCACATGGTTGGCTACGCGCGTACCCGGTACATAGCGGTATACCGAGCCATCGCGATCGATGTAGTAGTGGCCGCTGTTGCCGGTGCCATTGGCGTAAAGCGCCTTTTCGCCGTATTCGCGGGCGATGGCCAGGTCAGGCAGCTCGGTGCAGTGAATAACCACCAGGGTCACCGTCGAAACGGGCCTTTCAGGCAGCTGCTGGACATAGGGCAGGGGCTGGTCGTGGACGGTCAAGATAGGCATACAAAGAGTCTCGCACGGTTGCCGGCTATCATAAGCGCCTTATAGCAAGCCCCCGGAGACCGCGATGCGCGGCCAGATCATTCTTTCGCACGGCTCGGACTCCAGTCCGGACGCCACCAAGGTCAGCGCGCTCGCCGCTATGGCCGAATCACTCGGTTGGAGTACACAGCGGCCGGATTACCGCACGGACGATGCGCGCGGCCATGCCGGCTCGGTCGCGCCGCGAATCGCCCGCCTGCGCGCCACCATCGAGTCTTCCGCCGTTCCACCGGTACTGGTGGGCTCGAGCATGGGCTCGTTTGTTTCCGGCTTGGCTTCATTGGACGTGCCGGTGGCCGGTCTGTTCCTGCTCGCCACACCAAGCGAAATCCCCGGCTATACGCGACCCTTTGACCTACGTCGCGAGGTGCCGACGTTGCTGATTCACGGCTGGCGCGATGACGTGTGTCCACTGGCTGGCATCTACACCTACGCCGGACGCCATCGCTTGCCGTTGCTCGTGCTTGACGATGACCATCGGTTGATCGACAGCATGGACATCATCGCCGCGCAATTCCGACACTTTCTCGAATCGTTGGCGGTGGCCGCGTGAGCGCATTCTTTGCTACCTGCCCGAAGGGGCTGGAATATCTGCTGCGCGACGAACTGGTTGCGATGGGTGCCGAAGACGTGCGCGAAGCGCTCGCTGGCGTACATTTCGCGGGCAGCTTGGGTACGGCTTATCGGGCCTGTCTGTGGTCGCGCTTAGCCAGCCGCATCCTGCTGCCGATTGCCGAGTTCGATGCTGCCACCGACGATGCGCTGTACGCCGGTGTGCAAACTATCGACTGGTCGCAGCATCTTGCTGCGCATGCCACGCTGGCGGTGGATGCGGGCACGGCGATGAGCAAGCTCACGCATAGCCAGTACATCGCACAGCGCGTGAAAGACGCCGTGGTCGATCAGTTTCGTCAACGCGATGGTTCGCGTCCGGCGGTGGACACCGATGAACCCGATGTACGCATTAACCTGCGTCTACGTCGTGATCGCGCCACGCTCTCGTTGGATCTAGCCGGAGCACCGTTGCACCGGCGCGGTTGGCGTGAAGTACAAGGCGAGGCGCCACTGAAAGAAAACCTCGCTGCGGCGATGCTATTGCGTGCGAGCTGGCCGGAAGTTTATGCGCAGGGTGGCGCACTGCTCGATCCGATGTGCGGCTCCGGCACCCTGTTGATCGAAGGTGCGTGGATGGCTGCCGACGTGGCACCTGGCCTACGTCGCGAGTACTACGGCTTTCTCGGTTGGCAACAGCACGACATCGCATTGTGGCGCGGCTTGCTGGACGAGGCACAACAGCGCGCCGAAACCGGCCTTCGTAATCTGCGTAGTTGTTTCTTCGGCAGCGATGCTGATCCGCGAATGATTCAGACGGCCAAACGTAATGCGCAGGAAGCCGGCGTGTCGGGTTTCTTCACGCTGGATCGGCACGATGCAACGCATGTCGCACCGCCACCTGGGCTGGCACGTGGTCTTGTAATCACCAATCCGCCCTATGGCGAGCGACTGGGCGATCGCGCCGAAATGCCAAAGTTGTACCGTGCATTGGGCGATGCCTTGCGCACTCGCTTCACCGGTTGGCGTGCCGCGGTGCTGGCTGGCGATGCCGAATTGGGCAGCGCAATGGCACTGCGTGCCGAGAAGAAATACACGCTCTACAACGGCGCATTGGAAACTGTGTTGCTGGTGTTCGAGCTGCACGCACGTGACGAAACACCGCGCGAAGTGAAGCCGCTGTCGCCGGGCGCGCAGATGTTGAAGAACCGGCTTGAGAAGAATCTCAAGCATCTGCGCAAACGTCTGGAACGCGAGGGTATTCACTGCTGGCGCGCTTACGATCAGGATTTGCCCGAATACGCGGTTGCGATCGACGTCTACAGCAGTGGTCCCAGCGACGTCCACCTGCACATTCAGGAATACCGGGCACCGGCAGAGATTCCGGTTGAGACGGCACGTGTACGTCTGCGTGAAATCGTGCGAGTGGCGGGCGAGACGTTTGGTGTACCGCGCGAGCGCATCGTGCTGAAGACACGCGAGCGCGGGAAAGGCGGTTCAAAGTACGGCCAGTTCGATCAGCGCGGCGAGTTCATGGAAGTGGAAGAGAACGGCCTGCAGTTCCTGGTCAATCTCACCGACTACCTGGATACCGGTCTATTCATCGACCATCGGCTGGTGCGCGCGAAGTTGCGCGAATTAGCTTCAGGCAAGCGTTTCCTCAATCTATTCGCTTATACCGCGACGGCCAGCGTATACGCTGCGGCGGGTGATGCTCGCGACACCACCAGTGTGGATCTTTCCGCAACCTATCTGGACTGGGCTTCGCGCAATCTTGCGTTGAACGGCTTTACCGGTACGAAGCATAGGCTGATGCAGGAAGACGCTCTGGAATTCCTGCAGCGCGATCGCGATCGTTACGGGTTGATTTATGTCGATCCGCCGACCTTCTCCAATTCCAAACGTGCCGACGATTTCGATGTGCAGCGCGATCACGTGAAGCTGCTGAATGCGTGCGGCGATCGTTTGAGTAACGATGGTGTCATCGTGTTCTCCAACAATTTCCGTCGTTTCAAATTGGATCATGCGGCGTTAGATGAGCGCTTTGAGATCGAAGACTGGAGCGGCCCAAGCATCCCGTTTGATTTTGCGCGACGCACCGATATCCACGGCTGCTGGTTGCTGAAATCGAAGCTAGCTGACGCGGAAATTAATCCGTGGAGCACGGCGCGTATTAAAAAGTAAACGCTTCAGTTCACATTAAGCGCCAGACGATCAGCATCTGCATCGTATAGACGGAGACAGTGTCATGACCAAACGTTTTGTCGGTAAGTGGTTGGCGATCGGCTTAGCAGTAGCTGCAACGGTAGCAATGCCGATCAGCGCATCGGCAAATGGCTGGGGTCGCGGCGGTTACGGTGGCGGTTATTACCATGGTGGCTACGGCTACCACGGTGGTGGCTACTATCGCGGTGGCTACTGGAGCGGTGGTCGTTGGATTGCTGGTGCCATCATTGGCGGTGTAGTGGCAGGTGCGGTCGCAGGTGCGCTGGCTCCGGCACCGGTTTATTACGGCCCGGCACCGGTGTACTACGGTCCGCCGCAGACGGTGGTATACAGCCAGCCGGCGACGGTGGTTTACCAGAGTGCGCCGGTAGTGACGCGTACCGTCTACGTTCGCGACGATGGCGGCTACTACGGCAACTGATCCATCGGTTGATCGCTAAGAATGAAGAGAGCCCGGCTTATGCCGGGCTCTTTGTTTTTGCAATGGCTTTATGAGCGTCCATCTCATCAGTGCCGTCAAATCAGGGCTTGATCGGTTGGTCCGCACCGCTGCCATGCCTCAGGGCATGCTGGCTAAGCTGATCGAACTGTGGCTTGTTGATCTTGCTTACCGACTGGATCGCGCAGGGGGGCTGGTTGGGTGCGCGCACCGTTTCGCCGACCTCTCCACAGATGCTCCAGGGTATTACCGCCTGGTTGGCCGGATTCGAGTGAAACATCAGGCTTCTAGGGCCGTAACCCAGCCTAGGGCAGGCAGTCTGCAGCTTCACCATGTAGCGGTCCGGGCCCGTGCGAGCAATGACTGTGCGGGTATCCACTATATGCCACTCGTTGATCCGGTCCGTACGCAGGCAGGAGGAGACCGGGCGTAGCGGGGTATACATCGGGTTGGGTTGGCTGGTCTGCGCCTGTAGGGCGCCAGTGGCAAGGGCTAGTGCCAGCAGACTGGGGATGACCGGTTTCATGGTGTCACCTCGTTGATTTGATTGCCGTTTCGGGCGAGTGGAGCGGCGGATTCGACGCAGTCAGATATTTGCCATCTGCGCATAACACGAAGTAAACGACTGTTGCGGCATCGTGCGCCGATGGTTACGCGTCGGCCCCCCTGCCGCAAGGCAGTTCGCAACAACCGGCTATGGATAGAAACCGCACCATGAATGCGCCGGTCATTGCAGCGCAAGCGGATGATTCCGCTGAACACTTTCTGCGCGTACGTCGGCAGACCATGGACCTCTGCGCTGATCTCAGTGCTGAAGATCTGTTGGTGCAATCGATGCCCGACGCCAGTCCCGGCAAATGGCACCTCGCCCATACCAGCTGGTTCTTTGAACAGTTCGTGCTGGGGCGCGATGTTGGTTATCACTCGCCACATCCGGAATGGCATTACCTGTTCAACTCGTACTACCAAACGATTGGGCCGATGCATGCGCGACCGCAGCGTGGCCTGCTATCGCGTCCCACGTTGGATGAGGTGCGTGATTATCGTCAACGCATCGACGATGCCGTGAGTGAGTTGCTGTCGCGTGGGGATGATCCAGAGTTAACAACGCTGGTCGAACTAGGCATCCAGCACGAGCAGCAGCATCAAGAGTTGTTACTCACTGATCTCAAGCATGCGTTCTGGTGCAATCCACTGCGGCCGGTTTATATGAAGGCTGCTATTCGCGTATCGGCCACATCGTCCGTGCCACTGCGTTTCTTACCAAGAGGTGAGGGCCTCGTGGAGATCGGTAATGAGGGCGCTGGTTTTGCGTTCGATAACGAGACGCCGCGCCATCGCGTATGGCTCTCTTCGCACGCGCTCGCCAATCGATTGGTGACGAATGCTGAGTACGCGGATTTTGTGCGCGACGGTGGTTATCGCGAACCCACACTTTGGTTGTCCGATGGCTGGGCCACGGTACAGCGCGAAGGTTGGCAGCATCCGCTGTATTGGCAGCCAGATCTCGTTAGCGAATTCACACTGGCAGGCATGCGCGCAATAGAACCTCATGCGCCAGTGTGTCATCTCAGTTACTTCGAAGCGGATGCATTCGCACGCTGGGCTGGCGCACGTTTACCGACGGAAGCCGAATGGGAAACGTCTGCCACCGACTTGCCGATCAGCGGCAATCTGCTGGAGCAGCGGCACTTTCATCCGCAGGCCGTGTCTCACGTTTCTGAAGCCCGTGACGGAGTGCTGCAGATGTATGGCGACGTATGGGAATGGACCGCTTCGCCCTATGTCAGCTACCCGGGCTTCAAGCCGTTGTCTGGCGCGTTAGGCGAGTACAACGGCAAATTCATGTGTGGCCAGTGGGTATTGCGTGGCGGTTCGTGTGTGACGCCGCGTGAACATATCCGCGCTAGTTATCGAAATTTCTTTCCGCCGTCCGCACGTTGGCAGTTCGCGGGCATCCGGCTAGGCCGTGACCGATGAGGCGAAATCGATGAGTGTGCAAGCCTATGACCTGCGTGATGACGATCGTCGTCCGCCGATGAGTGAGCTATTGGAAATCGTGCTGCGCGGACTGCGCGCGCAGCCGAAGCGCCTGCCATCGTGGTTGTTCTACGACGAACGTGGCTCGGCGTTGTTCGAGCAGATCTGCGAGCAACCAGAGTACTACCTCACGCGTCGCGAGATTGCCTTGCTCGATGAGCACGCGGGAGACATCGCCGATACGTTAGGCGCTGACGTGCGGCTGGTTGAGTACGGCAGTGGTCACGCACACAAGACGCAACAACTGCTCGGTCATATGGCGACACCGGTCGCATGGCTGCCGGTGGATATTTCTCCCGAGCCGTTGCGCGTGAGTGTGCAGCGTGTGGCCGAACGTTTTCCAGAGCTTCCCGTACAACCGTTGTGTGCTGATTTCACTCGGCCATTGCGTCTGCCGATTCCGCCACGTGCACTGCGCCGTACGGTGATCTATTTCCCGGGATCCACCATCGGTAATTTCGAACACCGTGATGCAATCACGCTATTACGCAAGATGCGCGGCGAAATGGGAGAGGCCGGTGGCATCCTGATCGGCGTGGACCTGAAGAAAGACAACGCCATTATCGAAGCCGCTTACAACGATCGCGCAGGCATCACCGCTGAGTTCACTCTAAACATGCTGGCGCGGCTTAATCGTGAGCTTCGCTGTGATTTTGATCTGAGTTCATTCCAGCATCGCGCTCGCTACAACGCGATGGCGGGCCGTATCGAAACGCACATTATCAGCACACAGGAGCAGCGCGTACGCGTGGGTGGTCAGCAGGTGAGGTTCCGCGAGGGCGAAGCGATGCAGGTCGAATACAGCTGCAAATATTCACTAAACGATTTCGCCACGCTTGCTGCGCGCGCTGGGTTGGAAGTGCAGCGCGTGTGGATCGATTCGCAGCGCATGTTCAGCGTGCAATATCTGGTGCGCGTGGGTAGTGGCAGGGCAGTAACGGCATTGCATGACAACGCTTCGGAATAATGACCTCGGCGGGCCATGGTCACGCACAGTGCGAGGGTTTCGTCGAATGTCATGTCGATGCGACTAGGTATGCCTACGTATACCTACGATGAAGTGTCACCTTAGATCCGCTCCCAGGGTTCCACTTCTCCCGGTGTGATGAGGAACATCGGGTGTGGCTCGGGTAGTTTCAGATCATGCCATCGCTGGTAGTGAGCTGGGCTGCGGTCTTTGAGCTTGCGTAACAGATGCTGCCACTCGTACGCGAGCTGTCCAGCGGTACTGTGGATCTGAATTTGGCCTCGTACCGGCCCGACCTTGTCGCGATTGAATGCGTAGCCGCGTGATGTCGCTTCAACGAGAACCTGGGCGAGGTAAGTATTGATCGCCGTACGTGGCGCAGAGTGCGATTGAAAGCGATGAAGCTGAGGATGGTGGCGGTAGCCCTTGGTCTCTCCGCGCAACACGGCGCGAGCCAATAACGCTTCCCGCCACAAGGCGACCAGGCCCTGCGGATCCAGATACTTCGGATGGAGTGTCCACAACCGCATATGCCAGAGAGTTGCCCAGAGCTGTTCGTTATGGCGAGTGTAAGACGTCCTTGCGACCTCTCACGATCCACACCCAAGGAAACATCAGGAAGTTCGGCCACGAGCGTTGCACATCGATCACACCGTTTTCCTGCAGAGTGCGGGCATAGTCGGCGGTGTTCTTGAAGTCGAGCAAGGCAACACGGCCACCGGGCTTCAACACGCGGGCGATTTCGCGTACGGCTTCTTCGCGGTCGGTCTGCGTGGGCAGGTTGTGGATAGCAAGGCTGGAGATGATCACGTCGAAGCTGTCGTCGTCGTAGGGCATATGGCGCATGTCGCCGGTGTCGATCTGCACGCGGTCAGCCACATGGGCCAGTTCGGCATTGCGTTGTGTCACCGCAGCAGCATTGCCGGACTGGTCGCGCGTACTCCACAGATCAAGCCCAGTAGCACGCCCCTGCGGCAACTGTCGCGCCGCTTCGAGTAACAGTAGGCCGCGGCCACAGCCCGCATCGAGCACGTGCTCATTGCCATGCAGTGCCAGCGACGTAATCATCCGTTGCACCACGAGCTGCTTGGTCAGCAGGCTGGTGATAAGCATCAACAGGCAAGACAGCAGCAATGAGCAGCCGATGCTGAAACTCGGATGGGTGAGCGCCGGGGCAATATGGGCGTTGATGCCGTACAAGCCAGCAATCAGCAAAGCGAGGCCGCCGAAGCCGAAGCCACGTACGAGCCCAGGCGCGTCGACGCCGAATTGAGGATGATTCCCCTGCATGTCACGCCTCTCCCTATGACCAGTAGCCATTCTTTATGCGGCGGGTGTGCGATCCAGTGACAGTTGTCATGCCGATGGGGTGTGTTATGGCTCGCCAGCGACTGTGAGTGGAGCACTCGTAGCTGACGGCATGCTTGCGATAACGTTCTTAGCACCATGTGCTGCCAGGATTCTCAGGCATTGGTTTGAGGGAGAACGGTGATGGAACCGACCTATATCCTCGCCAACGACTAGGGCACGACAAGTTCACGCGCGATGCTTTCGACCGCCATGGTGCATTGGTGGGCAGTACAGTGGTTGCGTGATGGTATGCGCATGCTCGATATCGCGTCTGATTCACAAGGCTATGCCGAGCGCGTGGGATCTACGGCTGGTGTTTACTGCGTGAACGTAGCGATAAAACTGAGTGGGTTGGTGGTGAGCTTGCGAACCCCAACGTTGAGATACCTATGCGTTGGGTATCGCTTTGCTCCGTCCAACCTGCCCGGTTTTGCTACATGGTTTCGCACTGTCTTACTTGAGCAATTTGAACGCATGTGTCCACTGGCTGTGCAGCATGCCGGGGATGCACCACAGCATGCATAGGGGCTCGATAGCACGAGCTGCCTCCACGTAGCCCATGTCAGCGGTTTCCCATCCAAACTGATCCAGGAGAGTTTCGACGACCTTCTTTGCCGCTGCATGGTTGCCGCAAATAAACATGGTCGGTTTGCCGCCATCGAACTGCGGATTCACCATGCGCGCGTTGCCTACTGAATTGAAGGCTTTAACAAAGTGCGCCTCGGGAAACGCGCGCTGCAACTTCTCCATCAATGAGTCGTCGAGGTTCGTGAAAAACTTCAGCACGCCATGTGTGGGCGGGGCTTCGGCAATCGGGTTGGTCGCATCGATCACCGGTTTGCCGGCCAGGTTAGCTGCGCCGGCCATACGTAAAGCCTCTTCCGCGACCGTGCCTTTGACAGCCAGGACGATGACTTCTCCAAAGGCGGCGGCTTCGGAGAAGCTCCCAACGCGGCTCGGTGCATTTTGTACTGCCCATGCCTGAAGCTTCGCCGGATCGCGTGTTCCGATCACAACGTCATGACCATGTTTGACGAAGCCACTGGCCAGTACCTTGGCCACATCGCCTGATCCAAGCATGCCGATTCTCATATCACGACTCCTCTAAGGATGGTGGATCTGAGGTTTAGCGTTCGAGGGACGAAGGCCGAATTTAATGTTGTGGCTAGGGATTCGATGGAGCATAGCGCGCATCAACATACACCCATGCACGGACACCGGAGGCGAGCGTTGCAGCCACTCGCTTGTAAGCCGCCACTTCATAGCTATCGGCGTTAGCTAACTCAACGTCCGTAATTTCGAACACGCTGCCGCTCACGCGATCGTGATTGTCACCCGTGAACTTGACGATAGGGTGATGCGTCTTCCCACTCGTAGTTACCACTTCCGGGTCGTCGATTTTCACAAGCGACTGCAAGAATCCGGGCAGCTCATCATCATGGTCGCTGAGCTTCCGGCCGAACGTCGCTATTTGCACGGCTTCTTGCTGGAGCGTGCCATATGAAAAAAAGTGAGGCATCGGTAGACCTGCGGTAGTGGAGGCGAAGTGATACGCATGACGTGGCCGTTGGCATTTGACTCGCTGGACGAATGAAGTGTCACTTGCCTAAGGCGTGAGGCAATAAAACTTTGTGTCGACGGCCATGAAGTGAAAGCTAGCCGGTAATTGCGTGCGATCGATCTCATGGAAGCCATGCTTTTCATAGAAGCGGTGCGCCGCAAGAAACTTTGCTGTGGTACCAAGATAAACCTGCTGCACGTGTCGGGCTCGACACCAGTCAAGAAGCGTATCAAGAAGCCGCTTGGCAACGCCGTACTGAGCACCACGATACTCGGCTTTGACAAACATCTTGCGAAGGGCTGTCTGGCCGTTTCCGATATCCAGGAGTGCCAGCGTGCCGACGACCTGGCCATCAGACAATGCTACCCAGAAGTTGCCGTTGTCGCGCTGGTAGAAAGCTGGAATGTTAAGTAGATCCGGTTGATCTTCGAGCGAGATGGAAATCTCAAACTCGGTCTGTTGAATCGGAAGAATGACCGCAACCACGCTCTCGGTGTACTGCGGTTCGAACGGGACTATGTCGATCATGGTGTTCCTGGCGATACACAATGTAGGATCTTCGGCACTCAACTCTCAACGTATTCAACATGGCCGATCCAGTTGCGCTTCCTGCGTGCGAGGCGAGACCCTTTCTCTTCACCTTCGACGTTGGCCGAGGTATGACTGAAGAGCGATGGATCAACGCCCTCGAACGTATGGACGTTGACCACGGCGTAGAGACGGTCATCGATCAGGCTAGTGACGAGGGGGACAACACCGCAACCAGTGCAGATATGAAAGTCGGCTGTTTCAGTGCCAAATGCATACTTGGACACAAGGGATGAATTCTTGACCCGGACTTTCAGCGAGCCGTTGGGATAGGAGGTCCAGACACCACCATGTTTGGTGCAGAACGAGCATGTGCAAGCCCGGGCCGGAATCTGAATGGGATCCGGCTCCCAGCTCAGCGAGAAGGAAATATTCCCGCAATGACACTTACCCTGAATCAACATGGATGCGTTCCGTTGTTGCGGCGTTTGGCACGTGAGTTAAGTCGTGTGTGGAATATCAACTATCGCTGAAATTCCGTGGGGCGCTCAAGCTGGTAAATGGCATCTTGAACGTCGTCCAACTTGCTGGTCAGGGCCGCCTGTGCGTCGTACAGCCCGCGATTGTAGAAATAGGCGCCCACTTCCTTGGCAAAAAAATCCAGCAGGAACTCTGCATCAAAGCTGCCAATCTGTTGATGCAGCTGATCTGAAAAGTACAGCTTGATCTTGTGGACGATGAGGTCCTTCTCGGCTGCGGAGAACTTGATGTCGGTCATATCCATCGGTGCAGTTTACCGCTCAGGTGAGGCCGTAGCAGCATCAGTCGCCGCTGTGGGCGATGAGTATAGAGAGGAGTTAGATTGCTGAGCACGTATCGCAGTGAGGTGGTTTCGCCACTCGGAATGGTAGGCTTTTGATTGCCAAGCTCGAACGTCGAACCAGTCGCTAGTTATTGGATATAGAACGTACAAATCTCATGTTCGCCAGGCACGACAACTCCACCCCACAGGCGAATGAAGCATGCGGCTCGTATAAGGCAACCATGTTATCGATGTCACCTGCGTTGGCTCAGGCCGCGAAGAGTTGAGCTAAGTCTTGCGGGTCGTGGGCGACCTTCAAATCTTTGGATTTCACAGGAACCTTGCTAATGCCCTAATGCTTGGGCTGAACAACGTTAGATGTGCCCACTAGGTATGTTCGCGCTTGAAGACGTGAAATCTTTGATTTTTCGCATGAATCTATGCTTGAAACTATAGTGTGTGGCCATAACGGAGTTGCGAACTATTATCTTTTAAATGGAATAAAGGTTTCCAAGTAATGCAATCTATGCCGCCTAGACTGCCTTTGGATGGCCTAGATGTTACCTTTTCTAAGGCAAATTCCTTGCCGCTAATCGAATGGTGTCTCCATGTTTAATGCATCGAAAACCGTATTGGCTGGCCTGTTCGCCATGGCTCTTTCTACGGCCGCTATGGCAGCACAGCCGCAGCTGCCTTCGACCGGTCTTGGTCAGGCTTGGCCCAATGCCACAGACGTATCCAGTAGCCCGCACTACCACGTGTATGTGTTCCAGAAGGACGGAATCAAATACGTCCAGGTCAACTCATTGAACGGAACAGTATTGGGGGCGTTTGCAACTGCCGGTGATGTGCTTTTAGCACTACCAATGGGAACCAATGCCGAGCCGGCAAACGCATCTACAGCGCCATTCACAGCGACCCGTGCAAGTTCGACGGAAACTGTATACAGCGACAAGGCTGTTCAAATCGTCGCCACTCCGCAGAGCAACGGCACAACAGTGAAGGCTTTGCTGATGGCTATATGCACAGACCCCGTAGCGTGCGGCTTAAATCAGGTGGTGAGTCCAACAAACTAACGCAGTAGAAGCATCTTTGGGGTGGCGGCATCGATTCGTTGCCGCCCCTTTTCTGCGTCATGGAATAAGGCTGTGATGCGTATATGTTCTGGCGCTGTTCGCATATGTAATTCGCCATTGTAGACGCGTACGAAGTCTCGCATGGCATTCAAGTCCAACCCATGTGCACCTAATTTTCGTGCCATTGCTTGCCGTTCGTCTGTCCGGTAGATCGAGTCGTTGATGCATGCATGCGTCGATGCATGCGTGCCTGTGAGCCGCATCACTGCCCATCGCTCTCCATGAGTGTGGCCGCCACGTAGTTGCAGATGGACACTGGTGCAGTGATTAAGATCGCAGGCATAGACTACTGCCTCGCAGATAAGGCGATAAATCGCCGTATGCACGCCTGAGGCGAGCTGACTTAGTTCTCGGCCGTCAAAGTCGCATCGATAGCCAATCCCTGCTTCATCCAAAATTCGAGCAATCGTTTCGCGTAAGGCGGCTGGTAGCCCCTTATCACGCCAGGCGAAGGGATGCATGCTGTCTGCCAGCCGATATACCTGATCGCGTGTGGCCGTCGCTTGTTTGTGGAAGCTTTGGCTTTCCGAAGTCGGCAGAAGGTGCTTGAAGCGTGTAAGTAGTTGATTTTGAGTCAACTGTAACGCTCCGCCTACCTGCTCCAGTGCCTGTGCGGTTTGACGCATGCGTACTTCGGATAGATACAGCCCGTGTTGTGCGACCCTCACTGCCTGCTTCGCGTCGATGCGCTCGCGATCTTCGATTTGATGTTGGGTCGTGATGTTGGCACCCAAAGCAATCAGGCACGTGGAGGCAAAGGCGACGAATGCCTGAAGTTGCACAAGATCGACATCGTCTGGATGAGATTGCAGATCGAAGAAAATGCAGGTCATTACGATAGCCGTACCAATAGCGGCGGCTCTCCATCCGTATTTAATCGTGAGCCACGCCACCGGAACAAAAAATGCGATGTGAATTATTTGGCGCGTATCTACGGACGCGTGATGTGTTACCAAACTCAAGCAAATGAGCATAGGTAGGACGATAAGGCACGTATCTAGGATCAATGGGCTCTTGACGAGTCGCGACCAATGCAGTTGATCCATCCACTTGCCATCGGTTAATCGGATCATCAGCGCCAGAGGGATGATTGTCAGAATGCCAGCGTATTTTCCGACTATACCGTAGGCAAATTTTATGGCCTTCAAATGGACCGGGACGTCTGCTGTTAGGGCTATAGCAAACACCACCAGTGTCCAGAAAACTGAGAGCGTGACAACACAAAAAATGAGGGGGCTGATCTGAACTGTGCGCTTTGATGGGAAGAGGTCCATCCGTGAACGGAACCACCAAACAATGGGCATCGCTAGAAGGACGGGAGGTATCGAACTTAGAATCACCCATGTTGGACCAAAGGGGATCAAGCACTGAACGTTGGCGACCGTTAGTGGAATGAGTTCACCAATAGCGAGCGCGGCCCAGTATCGAGTAGGGAGAAGTAGCAACCAGGCTAGTCGAAGGCCCGTCACGATGGACCAGATGCCATCGGAGTGCGATCGAGCAAGTACATAAGCTGCTGCATAACCGACCACAACAGCCAGCTGACGTAACCAGAAGTTCCATTTGATTCCACGCATTCCCCGCTACCCCTATAGCTAGAAATACTGCATCCCATGTCTCGAAGGTGCACCCAGCGCGGATCTGCGCATACGTGCCGTTGCCGCAAAGAATTGCGACACTAACTAGTAATGATACGGATGCGGATCATAGAGAATGTGAAGACCGTCCGCGACTGCGGGAAGACACCCGCCTGAGGCTTCGCTAAGGCCACCTCTTGAAACTCCATATCGAAGCCGGCGTGCATCGGTGCCTGGGCTAACCCAAACGTTAAGACTCGGCCCGGTCATCGCGTGTCCAGCACATCAACATACTTGTGCGTACTGTGGAAACGAGCGTTTGGATGCTACTGCCTCGTAGCCCCCAATCTGCATTCTGATGACAGTTCTCACCGAACTGCGTCGCCAGCCTCAAGCAAACTGCGGATTCCGGTCTGCCTGAGCATCGATTCCGGCGAGCGGTACCGACCATGGGTTGATGGCCTACTGCCTCAGGCTCTACTAGCTATATTCTGAAAAAGTCCATATACGGACATTCGCAAGTATGTTGTGGTAGAGCGTCTCTGCGGCATCACACCCGAATCGGAGGACGTATGCGCGGTTTCATTTTTTGTTCGATGCTTTGGCGTTTGCAGGTACGGCTTTTTGCGCAACCGACAGTCCTCAGCAGCACGCTGACGATCAAGCCAAATGTGCTGGATACGGTTACCAGAAAGGTACGGATCAGTTTGCAGATTGCATGATGAAATTGGATTCGCAGCGTCAGGATCAAGCGGACTCGCAGAAGCAGAGTGACAGTGACATGAAGGCCCGAAGCATTAGGCGTAATGGTGATACACGATTCCCAGTGTGTGGTGCTGCCATGATGGATGCCAACTTAGATACGACGAATAACGCTTGGTACGGGCCTAACTGTCGCGAGAAATAAATCTCACTGGAAGCTGATAGGACGAATGTTCGCTATCGACCCAAAACAGGCGTCGCTAACGCTGTCATTGGGGTTTTTTGGGCCAAATGCTTGTCGCTCGCGAACCGTTGTCGCGCTCGGTGCTTAATTGAAGTGATTGAGGAGTTGGTCATGGTCCGCAAGCAGGTCGTGCTCTGGGCGGATCTCGCCGGCAC
>JBARCX010000142.1:0-27334 GCA_049794535.1 Rhodanobacter sp. | reverse complement strand
CAACTGCGGTCGTTGGGATTACAATTTTTCGTATCTGAAAACTTTGCGCGGCCATCACGATCGTCTTCTGCCCGAAAGCAGCCAGGTGCTGATGACGGTGCCGTTCCTGAAGGCCTATTCGGAGCTGCTGATCCAGACCTGTCATCGCCGCGGTGCCTTTGCGATGGGCGGTATGGCGGCGCAGATTCCGATCAAGGGGGACGATGCCGCGAACGATGCCGCGATGGCGAAGGTGCGGGCCGACAAGTTGCGCGAAGTGCAAGCTGGCCATGACGGCACCTGGGTCGCGCATCCCGCGTTGGTACCGGTGGCGCTGGAGATCTTCGACAAGTACATGCCATCGTCGAACCAGCTCACCGTGGTACGCGCCGATGTGAACGTAACGCGTGATCAACTGATCGCTCCGTGCGCCGGTACGATCAGCCGCGCGGGTTTTGACAACAACGTCGAAGTGGCGCTGCGCTACACCGCATCCTGGCTCGATGGCCAGGGCTGTGTGCCGATCCACAACCTGATGGAAGATGCCGCGACCGCCGAGATCGCTCGCTCCCAGCTGTGGCAGTGGCTGCATCACGCGTCGGCCAACCAGGCTTCCGCCGAGGATCTTCCGGCTGGTGAGGCATCGCATCGGTGCACGCTTGAGCTCACCGATCACGCACCGATCACCTTCGCGCTGTTCGATCACGCACTCGCCACACACACCCATCGCTTGCGCGAAAGCACCTTGACCGGGGCGCGGCGTGCCGACGAAGCCGCTGCCCTGCTTTCCACATTGACCCACGCCGACCAGCTCGGCGACTTCCTCACCTTGCCTGCCTACGACCGCCTCGCCTGATCGCTCGAACGATCAGTCGCTGCCGACCTACGTTGCTACGGAGTCATGTCATGAAAAATCATCTGCCCACGGCCGAACAACTCGCGCTCGATTGGAAGAACAACGCCCGCTGGGCCGGCATCCAGCGCAACTACAGCGCCGAGGATGTGGTGCGCCTGCGCGGCACCGTGGGCGTCGAGCATTCGCTCGCCCGTCGCGGTGCCGAGCGCCTATGGAAATCACTACACAAGGAAGACTTCGTCAACGCGCTGGGCGCGCTCACGGGTAACCAGGCCATGCAGCAGGTGAAAGCCGGTTTGCAGGCGATTTACCTCAGCGGCTGGCAGGTCGCCGCCGATGCCAACCTGGCCGGTGAGATGTATCCCGATCAGTCGCTGTATCCGGCCAACTCGGTGCCGCAGGTGGTCAAGCGCATCAACAACACGCTGCTGCGCACGGATCAATTGCATCACGCCGAGGGCAAGGACGATACCGACTGGATGGTGCCGATCGTCGCCGATGCAGAAGCTGGCTTTGGCGGTGTACTCAACGCGTTCGAGCTGATGAAGGCGATGATCGAAGCCGGTGCTGCCGGCGTGCACTTTGAAGACCAGCTGGCCTCGGTGAAGAAGTGCGGCCACATGGGCGGCAAGGTGTTGGTGCCGACGCGCGAAGCAGTGGACAAGTTGAATGCCGCGCGCCTCGCTGCTGACGTGCTCGGCGTACCGACCTTGCTGGTCGCGCGCACCGACGCCGATGCGGCCGATCTGCTGACCTCCGACATTGACGACAACGACAAGGCATTTGTCACCGGTGAGCGCACCGTCGAAGGTTTCTATCGCGTACGCCCTGGCCTGGATCAAGCGATCAGCCGTGGCTTGGCTTACGCGCCCTATGCCGACCTGATCTGGTGCGAAACCAGCAAGCCCAACTTGGAAGAAGCACGCAAATTCGCGGAGGCCATCCACGCCAAGTTCCCCGGCAAACTGCTGGCTTACAACTGCTCGCCCAGCTTCAACTGGAAGAAGAATCTGGACGACGCCACCATCGCCAAATTCCAAAAGGAACTTGGGGCCATGGGCTACAAGTTCCAGTTCATCACCCTGGCCGGTTTCCATAGCCTCAACTACGGCATGTTCGATCTGGCACACGGTTATGCACGCCGTCAGATGAGCGCGTTTGTCGAACTACAGGAAAAGGAATTTGCGGCCGCCGAGCGTGGCTTCACCGCAGTGAAGCATCAGCGCGAAGTCGGCACGGGCTACTTCGATCAGGTGACGCAAGCCATCCAGCAAGGACAGTCCTCGACCACGGCGTTGACCGGTTCGACCGAGGAAGCTCAGTTCGCTCGTCACGCCGCGGCCTAAGCGACGGCGTTCTCAGCAAAGTGTTCAGGAGTGAGACGTGAGCGCCCGGTCAGGCCACTCACACTCACTCCTATTCACTTGCCTCTGTCTTCAACGGCGGCACCAACGCAATGACGGTCCAGCCTGGCGTGGGCTCCAATTCGCGCTTGGCCGAGGCGACACGTAGAGCGCCCTTCTCTTCTACGCCGAACAGCAGCACGGTATCCGAGCCGTATTGTTCGATGAAATGGGGCCAGTCGAAGGTGGTGGTGAGCTTGGTCGATTTGATCCGCCAGCCCAGCTGGAGCAACTCGGCAAAACGGCCGTGAGTCATGTCTTCGGCGAACAAGGGCGGCGCCAGCAATGTGTCGGCCAAGGCGGCACGATTGTTTGTTTCCTGCGGCCCCAGATTGCGCAGCCGATAAATCTTGTCGCGCCCGAATTCCTGGCGGTAATGCACGCAGGCCAGCGAGTTGCGTTCCCGATGCGTAGACATCGCCAACAACCGACCGATGCCCGTGAGATCCAGATGACGCTCGGCGTGGGTAGACGCCGGATTACCGAAGAAGGTGTTGAGCCCTTCCATGCGTGCGCGACGTACGCCCTCCCATTCGTCATCCGCTACCAACACGTGGAAACCGGCATCGGCCAATGCTTTGGCGACCGCTCGAGCGACTTCGTCCGCACCGAATACCAGCACGCCGCGCGGCTCAGGCTCGGCCACCTTCAACCAACGCGCCAGCGGACGAGCCGTGGCGCTTTGCAACACTACGGTGCCGATAATCAGGATGAACACCAACGGCACCAACGCATCCGCGCCTGGTAGTCCAAGCTTGCTAAGCCGCAGCGCGAACAACGCTGAAACCGATGCCGCCACGATGCCGCGTGGTGCCACCCAGGCGATCAACGCACGATCGCGCCAGGTCAGTGAACTGCCCATGCTGGAGATCGCCACTGTTACCGGTCGCACGATCAACTGCGCAAACAGGAAGATGGCGATACCCGCCCACAACATGCCGTCAGGCAGCGGCCAATGCAGTCGCGCAGCGAGCAGGATGAATAGCGTCGACACCAATAGCGTGGTGAGGTTTTCCTTGAAATCCAGAATGTCGTCGATGTGCACGCCACGCATATTGCCCAGTGCGATACCCATGATCGTCACTGCCAGCAATCCCGATTCGTGGGTGATCGCATTGGATACACTGAAGCTCATCAGCACGGCGGCCACTGCGCCGTAGTTTTGCAAGTACTCGGGAATCAACTGCCGACGCAGCAGAAAGCCCAATGCCCATGCTGCCACTGCACCCATCACCGTGCCGCAGATGATGGTGGCCAGGAAGATGCCGATAGTGTGGCCCTCCTGATGCGACACGATGGCCTCGTAGATCAACACCGCGAACAGCGCGCCGAGCGGGTCGATCACGATGCCCTCCCAGCGCAAGGTGTTTGCGATACGTGCGTTCGGCCGCAGTGTGCGCAGCATCGGCGCGATTACGGTGGGGCCGGTTACGCAAGTCAGCGCGCCGAAGAGTAGGGAGATCTCCCAGCTCAGATGCGCGAAGTAATGTGCCGCTACAGCCAGCATCAGCACCGCAACCACGGCACCGTAGCTAACCAGTCCACGCACGGCTTTACCGATATCCGGTAACTCGTGGAAGCGTAGGGTCAGGCTGCCTTCGAACAGGATGAGCGCCACCGACAGCGACACGATCGGAAAGAGCAGATCACCCAACATCTGGTCGGGTTTCAGCAGCCCGCTCACGGGGCCCAGCACGATGCCTGCCAGTAGCAGAAACAAAATCGCTGGCAGCTTGACCCGCCACGCCAACCATTGCGCCAGAAAGCCGATGCCGAGCATGCAAGCCAGCATCAAGCCGAGTTCAAGTGTCATTCGCGATCCCTGGCGTCACGTTGAGTCGTGGCGCTATCGGAGCATGGTCGAACTCATGCGTCTACTGGTGGTAATCGCGGGAGGATCCCGGTCTCACGGTGCGTGATCTATCGGACGGGTCCGAAACTGCCGCGAGACTCTGGAAAAGCCAAGCCCCGGTATCGGACGCGGGGGGAGGGGGACCGATACCGGGGTGGCGGGGGCTGAGTTCGTTAGAGAACTAGCCGGTACAGATACTAATCCCACCCACCGGGAAGTCAACACTCTTCAGTACAACAATTACCAGGGCGCCCCGCTCTCGCGGGCATGCCGCTTCAGAAGCGTCGGTATTGCAGCGCTTCAGCCAAATGTGAGCGATCGAGTGCGGCGGCGCCGCCATCGAGATCGGCGATGGTGCGCGCCACGCGCAGGGTGCGGTGATAGGCGCGGGCGGACAGACCCAACCGCTCCAGTGCCGCATCGAACCACTGCCTCTCGGCTGGGCCTAGAGCACAGTCGCGCTCCAACTCGCGGGTGTTGATCTCTCCATTCGGCCGACCGGCGCGCATCAACGCATGGTTGCGTGCCTTGATCACTCGTGCACGCACGGTGGCCGAATCTTCGTCATAGATGCTACGCGGCGAGCCCAGCTCGGCCACGGGGACGCGCGGTACTTCCACGCACAGATCAATGCGGTCGAGTAGCGGACCGGATATCCGTGCGCGATAGCGCTGGATCTGATCCGGCGAGCAACGGCAGCGTCCACGCGGGTCGCCGGCGTAACCACAGGGGCACGGGTTCATCGCAGCCACTAACTGAAACTGAGCTGGAAATACCGATTGCCGGGCGGCACGCGAGATCAGGATGCGGCCAGATTCCAATGGTTCACGCAGCACGTCCAATACGTGTCGACTGAATTCCGGAAATTCGTCGAGGAACAGCACTCCGTTGTGCGCCAGCGAGATCTCGCCCGGCCGAGGCTGCGAACCACCACCGACCAATGCCACGGCCGAGGCCGTGTGGTGGGGAGAGCGAAACGGTCGTCGACGCCAATGCGTCAGATCAAGCGCCTGCCCGGCCACCGACAACACGGCGCAGGTTTCCAGTGCCTCCGACTCGGTCAGCGGCGGCAAGATGCCAGGCAAGCGCTCGGCCAGCATGGTCTTGCCGGTTCCCGGCGGGCCCATCAATAACAGATGATGTCCGCCGGTCGCGGTGATCTCCAACGCACGGCGCGCCTGTAGCTGGCCGCGCACATCGATCAGATCGGGACCAAAGGTGACATCGGCTGAGGCGGCAGCGCTCTCCGGCGTCGATAGCTCGTGTGCACCACGCAACCAGCCGCAGACTTCAGCGAGCGTATCGGCCACGCGTACGTCAGCATCGGAAACCAGCGCCGCTTCTGCTGCATTGGCACGTGGTACCACCACACGACGGCGGCGTGCGCGTGCACGCAGCAGCGCTGGCAACACACCAGATACACCACGTAAGTCGCCCGATAGCGCGAGCTCGCCCAGAAATTCGCAATCGTCCAGTTTATCGCGCGGCACCTGATTGCCTGCAGCGAGGATACCTAGCGCGATCGCCAGGTCGAAACGCCCGCCGTCCTTGGGCAGCTCGGCGGGCGCCAGATTTACGGTGACCCGGCGGTTGGGGTATTCAAACGCGGTGTTCTGAATCGCTACGCGCACGCGATCTCGCGCTTCGCGTACCGCCGCCTCAGGCAAGCCAACGATGTTGGTGCCCGGAAGCCCTCCAGAGAGATGCACTTCCACCATCACCTGCGGCGCGGATACGCCTTCCTGGGCGCGGCTGAGGGTAACGGCGAGACTCATGAGAAGGGTTGGCCCCGCATCATCGGGGTGTCGTCCATGAGGATATCGCTGACGAGCTCGTCCATTGAGCGACTCCATCGGCCTTGATGATAAGAAACAACCGCCCCCGATCGCTCTCGGGGTGAGGTGACGGATCGGGGGCGGCTCCCGGGAGCTGAATAATGCTAAGGCCCGCGGGCGACAGCGGCCTCAAGCTGGGCCACTTGCTTCTCCAGCTCATCGACTTTGGCGCGGGTGCGCGCCAGCAGTTGAGTCTGGACGTCGAATTCCTCACGAGTAACCAGTTCGAGACGGCGCAATCCTTGTGCCAGGACATCGTGAAAATTGGCGCGCAGATCCTTGTGCGCGTCTACCAACCCTGGCGGTACCAACGAAACAAGTCGAAGGGCAATTTGATCGATATCCTGCCTGTCCATCATGGAAGGCGCCTCGAACTCGTCGGATTACAGTGTAGGAAGGAGTTACTAGGGATCGCCATCGGCAAGCTCCACTGAAATGTGTAGGGATTGTCTTACAAGCGACTGTTCGAAGGGCTAGTTCGCCATTGTCCAGTTCGTAACTTTATGTAGCCAGAAGCGATCGTAAACAAGCCTCATAGCGACAGTCCGCCGCACTGAGGGCAGAATGTACGCTTACACCGCGCGAGTCGGTGTCGGCCTATCAAGGAACATGCATGAAACTGGTCGTGGCGGTCATCAAGCCGTTCAAGCTGGACGACGTACGCGAGGCGCTGGCCGAGGTCGGCGTGCAGGGCATCACGGTGACCGAGGTCAAGGGCTTTGGTCGCCAGAAGGGTCATACCGAGCTCTATCGCGGCGCCGAGTATGTGGTCGACTTTCTGCCCAAGATCAAGCTGGAAGTCGCCGTGGCCGACGATCAGCTAGACCGCGTGATCGAGGCAATCCAAAACTCCGCACGCACCGGCAAGATCGGTGACGGCAAGATTTTCGTCAGCACGCTGGAACAGGTCATCCGCATCCGCACCGGCGAGCTGGATAACGACGCGTTGTAAGTACCCTTCACCGGATCAGGGCGTCGACAGCATGCCCTGAGCGCGTTCGAAGCGACGGTGATGGATCAGCAGGCCAGTGAAATAGGCGATGTAGTAGCCAATCATCAGACCGAACACCAGCAGGGTCAGCGGACTATTACCGAAAGCTGGCCCTGCGTGCTCCGCAGCCTGCCCTTGCATTTGCGCCATCATCGCCGGGTAGCGCCAAGCCAAGCGGCCAATCAGTAGCGCGGTAAGCACGCCACCGATCCATGGGTTCGGTAAGTAGACGTCGGCACCATCGGCACCACGTTCGAAGCGGGTCAGTCGCAGGCCAAGCAAGCCCAGTGCAGCACCGGCAATGACCCCGCCAAGCAAACCCTCCAGCAGGCGCAGGTTGTGCAGACTGCCCAGTGCGATCAGCACGCCAATCACACTGAAGATTGCGATGCGTACCAGCATTCGCTTGCGACGAATTGGCTGGCGACCGAACTGGCTGCGCACCCGACGCCAGATGGCAAAGGCCATCAGCGGAACCATGATCAGCGGCATCACCATTTGCGGGGTCATTGGACTCGACTCTGTTAGCGATGAGCTCAGCCTAGCCCGAGCAGCACAGCATGGCCATTGACGCGCAGCAAACGAAGCAGGTGACGAGTGTCACCCGCCGCATGCATCAACCCGCTTTGCCCTGATTGGCTACTGCGGCCATCTTCGCCGCGATGGCATCGGCGTCCCCCAGATAGGCATGGCGCAGCGGCTTGAGGTCCGCATCGAACTCGTACACGAGCGGCACACCGTTGGGGATATTCAACTCGACGATGGCGTCGTCGGAGATGTTGTCCAGATACTTCACCAACGCGCGGATCGAGTTGCCATGCGCTACCAGCAGCACGCGCTGGCCGGCCTTGATCGCTGGCGCCAGCACCTCGTTCCAATAGGGAATGACACGGGCCACGGTGTCTTTCAGGCATTCGGTATCAGGAATGCAGGCCGGATCCAGCCCGTCATAGCGTGGATCGTGCAGCGATTCGTTCGCGCTTCGCTCCAGTGCCGGCGGCGGGATGTCATAGCTACGGCGCCAGACCTTTACCTGCTCATCGCCGTACTTTGCCGCCGTCTCGGACTTGTTGAGCCCTGTGAGTGCACCGTAGTGGCGCTCGTTGAGGCGCCAGTCGGTACGTACCGGGAGCCACATCTGCTCCATCGCATCCTGCGCATGCCAAAGCGTGCGCACAGCGCGCTTGAGCACCGAGGTATGTGCCACATCGAAACGGTGGCCGGCCTCTTTCAACAGGAGACCCGCCTCGCGCGCCTCGGCGATACCCTGCTCGGTAAGGTCGACGTCGGCCCAACCGCTGAAGCGGTTTTCAAGGTTCCACTGCGATTGGCCGTGGCGGATCAGAACGAGCTTGTGCATGGCGATTCGGTTCTCGGCTAGCTAAAGGCGAAATGGTGAGGCCCGGCCGGATGCCCGTCAAATGCAGCTGTGCCGAAGGTCATGCTAAACCCGCGGCGGCTGAGGCGCATCCTATGCACAGTCAAATTCATCCGAACGGAGTCACCCATGCGCCACACCCTGCTTGCTCTCGCCCTTTTTCTCCCACTGGCCGCAGCCGCCGCGGACAACGATATCGATAAGGTCAACGGCGCCGTATACGTCGATGCTGGCCAGCACGCCGGGGATGTGAGCAGCGTGAATGGCGCGGTCAACATCGCCGATCACGCCGTGGTAAAGAAAGCCAGCACCGTCAATGGCTCGGTATCACTGGGCGATCAGGCCCAGGCCACCGAGGTAGGCACGGTCAACGGCGGCATTGAGCTCGGCCGTGGCAGCCATGTCTCCGGCAAAGTCGAGGCCACCAACGGCGGCATCAAGCTGGATCACGGCGCCGATATCGGTGGGCAGCTGGCCAACGTCAACGGCACGATCAGCCTCAACGAAGCCCACGTCGCTGGCGGCATCGAAACCGTGGCAGGCGACATCCTCGTCGGTGAGGGTTCACACGTCGAAGGCGGCATTCTGGTCGAGAAGCCCAACGGTGGCTGGTTCAACTCGAACAACAATCGTATACCGCACGTCGTGATCGGCCCGCATGCCGTGGTGCAAGGCACGCTGGAGTTTCGTCGCGATGTGGTGCTGAACGTCAGCGACAGCGCGCAGATCGGCATGGTGAAAGGCGCCACGCCAGTGAAGTTCAGCGGCGACGCACCGGCAAACTAAGTAACGATCAGCAACCCTTCTCGCCGCCGCGAGAAGGGTTGTCACACCCAGTCGCGCGGCTTCAGGTATTCGCTCAATTGCGCCTCGGGTGAACCCGGCTCCGGCGTATAGGCATATTCGAAGCGCACCCGCGGGGGCAAGCTCATCAGGATCGATTCAGTACGCCCGCCAGATTGCAGCCCGAAGAGCGTGCCGCGATCGTAGACCAGGTTGAATTCCACATAGCGGCCCCGTCGGTAGAGCTGAAATTCGCGCTCGCGCTCGCCGTAAATCTGGTGCTTACGACGCTCCGCGATCGGCGTATACGCGTCGAGAAAACCCTGCCCAACCGCCTGCGTAAAATCGAAACAACGCTCGAAGCCGCCTTCGTTTAAATCATCGTAGAACAGCCCTCCGACGCCGCGTGTTTCGCCACGATGCTTGAGGTAGAAATACTCGTCGCACCACTTTTTGTAGCGCGGATAGACGTCCGCACCGTACGGCTCGCAAAGATCACGCGCCACCGTATGCCAATGCCGCACATCCTCGTCGAAGGGGTAAAACGGCGTGAGATCAAAGCCTCCGCCGAACCACCACACCGGCTCTACGCCCTCCTTGCTCGCCTCAAAATAACGCACGTTGGCATGCGTGGTTGGCATGTACGGGTTGCGTGGATGCAGCACCAGCGATACCCCGGTGGCGACGAAACTGCCACCCGCCAGCTCGGGGCGGTGCACGGTGGCACTGGGCGGTAGCTGATTGCCGTGTACGCGAGAGAAATTCACACCGGCCTGCTCGAACACTGCGCCGCCTTGCAGTACGCGGGTACGCCCACCGCCACCGGCGGCGCGCGTCCATGCATCCTCGACAAAGCGCGCCTCGCCATCGATCTGTTCCACGGCGGCACAAATACGATCCTGCAGCTCGCGCAGAAACGCTTCGACCCGGTCGACTTGCTGGCTCATCGCATATCCGTCATCAATTCCATCCCGTGAGCTTAGCAAGACCCTATGCCGGTAAAGATGCGGTGCAGCGTCGCGCTGAGCCGCAAGTCATGTCGTACGGTGGCTATGCCGATACGAGAATGAATGTCCGGCTACCCGCGCACGGTACGAGGCTAGGCAACCCTAAAGGGGATAGCTAGTCTGATTCGATGGTCGCCCCGATGTCCCCACTCGCTATCAGCGCTTACACCGCCACGTCGGCGCTGGGGCAAGGCCTTGCTGCCCATTTGGCAGCACTCCAGGCGTCCCACAGCGGCCTACGTGCCAATGATTTCAGCAGCGAGGATTTCAGCAGTGCGCCGCTGACTTGCTGGATCGGCCGTGTCCAAGGCGTAGAGAGTGCGCCACTACCTGCCGCGCACACTTCGTGGGAATGCCGTAATAACCGGCTAGCGTGGCTCGGTTTGCAGCAGGATGGTTTTCTCGACCGCGTACGTGATGTACGCGAGCGTTACGGCGCAGCACGCATCGCACTGTTGCTGGGCACATCCACCGCCAGCATCGGCGCGACAGAGGAAGGCTATCGCCGGCTGGACGATGCAGGCCACCTGCCAGCCGATCTGCGCCGCCCAGGGATCCATGCACCCCATTCATTGGCCGGCTTTGTCGCCGCTGCACTGGAATTGACGGGGCCATGCCTCACCGTCTCTACCGCTTGCTCGTCCAGCGCTAAGGTGTTCGCGAGTGCTGAGCGGCTGATCCGGCTTGGCTTGGTCGATGCCGCCGTGGTCGGTGGCGTAGATACGCTGTGCGGTAGCGTGCTATTTGGTTTCAACGCACTCGAACTGGTTTCGCCAGAACCGTGTCGACCGTTCGACACCGCACGTCGCGGCATCTCGATCGGTGAGGCCGCCGGCTTCGCGCTGCTCGAGCGTGCCGACGCTGCACCGCATGCCCCTCGTTTACTGGGCTATGGCGAATCGAGCGATGCTCACCACATGTCCACGCCGCACCCTGATGGTGTCGGCGCTGAGCTGGCATTGCACGAAGCGCTCACACGTGCCGGCATCAATGCTTCGCAGATCGACTACATCAACCTGCACGGTACCGCCAGTCAGAAGAATGACGCTATGGAAGCGGCATTGGTTGCACGACTGTTCCCAGCGACGACGCGAGTCAGCTCCACCAAGGGGTTTACCGGCCATACCCTAGGCGCAGCTGGGATCGTTGAAGCGGCGATCGCGCTGCTGTCGATCCGCCATGGTTTCGTTCCCGGTAATGTCGGTAGCGATAAGCCCGACCCGGCCTGTGGCCCGCAATTTGCCTGGACCAACGAGCAGCGACATGTCGACGTAGCGCTAAGCAACTCGTTCGGGTTCGGTGGCAATAACGCCTGCCTCGTGTTCGCGCATGCGAAGTGAAGAGATGAAAACACTGCGCGTCTATCTCGAAGGTGTTGGCGTATGGTCGCCATCCCTCGCGAATTTCGACGCGCTGCGCGCCTGGCTTGCTGGCGCCTTACCTATCGCTGCGCCGACTAAACCACCCGCCACAATCCTTCCCGCCAATGAACGCCGCCGCGCCCCGGATAGTGTACTGATTGCCGCGGAGGTCGCCGCGCAGGCCGTGACCATGAGTGGTCGCGCCGCAAACACGCTGACGTGTGTCTTCGCCTCTGCCTATGGCGATCAGGTGATCACCGACAACCTGTGCGCCACGCTGGCGCGTGCGCCAAACGAGCTGTCACCCACGCGCTTCCACAATTCAGTACACAACGCGCCAGCCGGCTACTGGACCATCGCCACCGACTGCCAGGCACCATCCAATGCCATATGCGCTGGACACGCCAGCTTCGGTGCAGGCCTACTGGAGGCTGCTACCCAAGCCTGCGCCGAGGAAAAGCCCGTGCTATTGGTGTGCAGCGATATCGCCGGCACCGGCCCCTTGGCAGAGATCACCGGGTGCCATTACGCGTTTGGCTGCGCGCTGGTGTTGTCGCCGAAAGCCTCCGCGCGCAACATGGGGTGGCTCGATTTGCAGTTGACCCAGGCGACCCCCTCCGGGCCAGAGCTGCCGGCAGACGCCACCACCTGGATCGCCAGCAACCCATCCGCTGTGGCGTTGTACTTGTTAGCCCTGCTGGCCAACCATGGTGGTGATTGCGTGTTGGCGGCTTCCGATCGACTTGGTCTACATGCGCAGATGGAGACCACGCCTTTGAAGAACACACATTTGGAGGGCACCGCTTGAACGATACCCTACGCTGGTGCGTACTGATCCCCTGCCTCAACGAAGAGGCGGCGATTCATGACGTCGTGCAATCGGTACTCGCACTCGGCGTACCGGTGATCGTGATCGATGATGGCTCGGACGACCACACCCCCGAGATCGTCGGCGAACTACCGGTAACCCTGCTGCGTCATCCGCAACGCCTTGGCAAGGGTGAAGCGCTACGCAGCGGTTTTCGCGAAGCGCTCCGGCAGGATTTCGAAGCGGTGCTGACGATGGACGGCGATGGTCAGCATCTGGCCAGCGATGTGCCGCGCATTGTGGCTGCAGCACGATGCCATCCCGATCACCTGGTCATAGGCGCCCGCCTGCTTGATCGCGCGCAACAGCCGAAAAGTCGGCACGCTGCCAATGCATTTGCCGACTGGGGCATCTCCTGGGCCTGTGCACAGCCGGTGGCCGATACGCAAAGTGGCCAGCGCTGGTATCCACGTAAGGCGCTTGATCTGGTTGACCTGCCGGCGCAGAACTTCGTACTCGAGGCCGCGATCCTGATCGCTGCTTCGCGCGAGAAAAAACTCGGTGTGATTTCCGTACCGATCGCCTCGCGTTACCAAGGCAGCTTCCGTCTAAGCCACTTCCGACCTGTACGCGACGTGTTACGCATTACCGGATACACCCTTGGCCGCATCGTCCACTATGGCAACATACGCGCCAGCTATCGGCGATCACGCGCAGCGCCGCAGGTTATCGACCTTCCCGTTGCTCAAGCGTCGAGATGAATCGTATCAACGTGAATCACCGCAGCGCGGCCGCTCGCTAGAAGTTGACTGCCCTGCTCGACACGGAACGCATACTGCGCTCCTGAGCTATCCGCATAAAGACGCTCAACATAGACGTCCAAACGCCCGCTATCCACATCAACGTATTCCACGTTGATCACTACGTCACGCAGACTTACCAGTCGCCCCGGTCGCACTTTGGCTTCGCCATGCGCTCGTGCCAGCAAGCCGCCATGCACGGCCATGGCTTGCGCACCGTATTCGGTCAGATGCATGGCATGTAGACCAGCGGCACTGCGTAACGGGTGATCGGCATGCGCGTAGCTCGTGCTAATGGCATGGAGGGTCACCTCATCCCAGGCCACCACCGCATCAAGCAGACACATGGTACCCGCGTGCGGAATAAGCTCAGCCCACTCGCTTTTATCCAGCATCGTTATGTCCCACGAGTGGCATTCACCGGGGCAGCTGTCTCGGTGACCGATGATGGCCCTTGCCAGAAGTCGTAGAAGTTGAACCAGTTATAGGGATCGACGTGTACGTAGTGCTCAAGTCGCCCGGCGTAACGCGCAATCAATGCATCCAGCACGGATGCGCGTTCATGTCGCGGAATCACGACTTGCTCGGCGAATGACTCGAAGATCAATCGATAACGATTGCCACCGAGATACAGCCCAAAGCACAACAAAACCGGAACCTGCAGTGTATGTGCAAGCAACCATGGTCCCACCGGAAACGGTGCCGGTTGGCCGAGAAAGTTCGCGTAACGCAGCACCTCTTGTGCCCGACCACGATCGGCCAGCAATGCCACCATCGCACCCTGCTGACAGGCTTCGGCTACAGCAAGCGTGACCGAAGCTCCTCCATGCGACACATCGATCACGTTAGCGCCCACGTCCGGTGCCAGCGCCTCAAGCAGCTCAGTCATCGCCGGTGTTTTTTGCTTATCCAGCAGCACTCGCAGTGGAACATCCGGCCGACGCGCACTGAGCGCACGTAACGCCTCGAAGCTACCTTGGTGCGACCCCACCAGCAGCACGCCGCGGCCTTGTGTGACGTATTCGTCGAGCTGCTCCAGACCTTCCACCTCGATCTCGAAATCTCGCTCGCCGTGGGTGAGCAAAAAGACGCGATCCAGCGAGGTCACGGCATAACCGTACAAATGTCGGAGCACCTGCCACATCGTTGCCGGCCGGCCAAACACACGCTGCAGATATTGCCGGGAAGCACGCCGCTCGGAGCCACGGCGCAGGAAGAAATACAGCGTAACCGGGTACAGGCAAATGCGGCCGAAACGGCGCCCGCCATACAGTGCGATGGCGCGCATCAGCCACATCGCAAAATGACTACCGCCTTCGGGCCGACTTTGCCAATGCTCAGTCACGTGGCCCCCACGATCACACCGCGCGCCAACAAAGCACCATCGCGACGGATCTCGAAGCGGATACGCCCCTGGGTGTCTACCAAGTGCAGTTCGGCCTGCTCATCCGGCCGTAACGGCGCGACGAACTTGGCCTCTACGACACGCGCCAAGCGCTCGCCACGCCATGCACGTAGCGCTAGCGCTACCTGCTCCAGCAATACCACACCGGGTACCAGGGGATCGCCCGGAAAATGACCAGGCAGGCTGGGATGATCTACGGCGATACACAAGGGCGCATGCCACGTAGCGTCGCTCATGGTGCAACCAATAACGCGGTCAGGCGGTACGCTGCTGTTCGATATGCTCGGACAGCGTACGCAGGCTGACAAAAATGCGTTCGTTGTCTGGATTGTCCGAACGCAGCTGAAAACCATAGCGCTTGGATACCGCGAGCGCGATCTCCAGGGCATCGATCGAATCCAGCCCCAGATCGCCACCAAACAGCGGCGCATCCGGATCGATCTGGGCCGGCGCGACCGCCTCCAGATTCAGGCATTCCACGATCAGCGTGGCCAGTTCGTGTTGCGCGGTGGTCTGCTCGGCCATGCGTGTATCGGGGCTCCAAAAACATTGCCAGCCCCCAGTGGGAGTGGGCGTGGAGTGTAACATAGGGGCCTTGTCACCCCCGGTTACACGCAATGGTTCAGGGTTGTGAAAACACACGGGCCGAGCCCGGCCTGCCACGCGCCCCGCGCGTCTCCTACCGCATGACCGATCTCCACAAGGTGCTGGCCGAACCCGGCACGTTGGCAGCCTTCGGATTTGGCGCAGGCGCACCCTACAGCGACGATCCGCGCTGGGTACGGGTGGAACTTGAGCCGTATGAGGCTCCCGCGCCGCTTGAGCTCTGGCAGGTCGAAGGGGCGGTATCCCATGGCCACGATGGTGCCTTACGCTGGTCGGCTGGCGGCGGCTGGCTTTTTGCCGTCGTTGAACTGGATGAACGCGAATACGGTGGCCCGGAAGGCGCCGCCCGGCAGGCTTACGCGCAACTGCGTCAATTCATCGGCAGCCGTACCGAACGACAAGTACTGCGCATCTGGAACTACCTCGGCGCGATCAATCAAGGTACCGACGATCACGAGCGCTACAAGCAATTCTGCGATGGCCGGGCCGCGGGTAGTGGAGACTTTTTCGCCGAAGGCTTTCCAGCAGCCACCGCCATCGGCCATCACGGTCATGAACACCAGCTACAGATTTACTTGCTCGCCTGTGAACACGCGGGCACCCGCGTAGAGAATCCGCGCCAGGTGAGCGCGTGGCACTACCCGCGCCAGTACGGCCGCACCTCGCCCGGCTTCGCTCGCGCCATGGCGCTACCGGCGCAGGATGTACTGGCCATCTCGGGTACGGCAGCCGTGGTTGGCCACGCCTCCGCGCACGCTGGCGATCTTGTCGCGCAACTGGACGAAACGCTGACCAATCTAGAGGCGTTGCTAGCCAGTGCCGACATGCCTGCCGGCTTCGACACCCATTCGCCGCTGAAAGCCTACGTACGCCACCCGGCTGACGCACCACGTGTGCACGATATGCTGCAGCAGCGCCTGCCCGGCGTACCGGTACTGCTACTGCACGGCGACGTTTGTCGCAGCGAATTGCTGGTAGAGCTCGACGGCTGGCGTTACGTCTAGAGGTGTGAAACGAGTGCCAGCGCAATGAGCCGGAACTCGTTTCTCACTCCTATCCACTTATTTCTGTTTTTCTGGCCGTTGCCAACCATGCAAGGTGGCCTGTCGTGCACGCGCGACAGTGAGTTCGCCAGCCGGCGCATCCTTGGTAATCACCGAGCCGGCACCGATGGTGGCCTGCGCGCCGATGGTCACAGGCGCCACCAAAGCGCTGTTCGACCCGATGAAAACACCATCCTCGATACGGGTGACGAACTTATTTATACCGTCGTAGTTACAGGTGATGGTGCCCGCGCCGATGTTTACATCACGACCAATAATGCTATCGCCCAGATAGCTAAGGTGGTTCGCTTTGCTGTTTTCGCCGATGCGGGTTTTCTTGGTCTCGACGAAGTTGCCTACATGCGCCCCCGCGTCCAGCTCAGTGCCTGGGCGTAGCCGCGCAAACGGGCCGATGATGCATGGGCCATGCGTCACCACGCCATCCAGATCGCAATGCGCCTGCACAACAGTGCCCGCGGCAAGGCGCACGTCCTTCAATCGAGTGAACGGACCGATGCGCACATCTTCGCCTAGCTGCACATCACCCTCGAGAATCACGTCGATGTCGATTTCCACATCGCGCCCGGCTTCGACCGTACCGCGCACATCAATGCGAGCAGGGTCAGCGATACGTACACCCGCGGTGAGCAAATCACGTGCCTGACGTTGACGGTACTCTGCCTCCAACTCGGCCAGCTGCATGGGATTATTCGCACCCGCCGCTTCCATCGGGTCGTCGCATTCGATGCACAGTGCAGCGCGATGCTCGACGGAGGCCATCTTGAAGATATCCGTGAGGTAGTACTCGCCCTGTGCATTGTTGCGGTCAAGCCGGCCGATCCAGCGCTTCAATGCACCTGACTCCGCCGCGAGAATGCCGGTGTTAATCATGTTGATAGCACGCTGGCTATCGTCCGCGTCTTTCTCTTCCACTACCGCGCGTACATGGCCGTTGCCATCGCGGAGAACGCGACCATAGCCCTGCGGATCGGCAACACGCGTAGCAAGCAGGCTCAGTGCGCTGTCGGCCTGCACCAATCGCTGCAGTGTGGTCACGCGAGTGAGCGGCACATCGCCGTATAGCACCAGCACCTGTGCTTCGTCGGGCACACCTCGCAACGCCTCGCCAACAGCGTGGCCGGTGCCCAGTTGCTCGGCTTGCAGCACCCAACTCAGGTCGGCTTGACCATCAAACGCGGCCAGTAACTGATCGCCCGCGTGACCGTAAACCAGATGGATTACCTGCGGCTTGAGTGCCCTCGCCGCGGCCAACACATGCCCCAACAATGGCCGGCCGGCCAAGGGCATCAATACCTTGGCCTTCTTCGACTTCATCCGTTTGCCCTCACCAGCGGCGAGAACGATGACGTGCAAGGGCGAGCTTTTCATAGCAAGGCGACCCGTCTGGCTAAAGCACGCAAGCTTATCAGCCGGCCATCACCTGGGAGGAGGTTCCCGACAAACGCTTTGAGCCTGTTTAGTGTCTCTGCGTAGCCCGCTCAGAGATGCTAAACAGGCTCTTAGAACCAGTACATAGCCCCGGCGCCCAGGTTGTGCACGGGCCCTCTACCATCGGCGAAGCTATAGCCCACACCACCATAGATTCGTGCATGGGTGGTCAGGTTGTAATCAACACCAGCGCTCAGGTAGTTCGTTTGACCGCTGCCGTTGTAACCCTGGAAATCGCGGCCCACGCTAAATTTCAATGCCGTCTTGGCGGTAGCCCGCCATGTCGCGCCGAATGTCGCAGCGCTGCGCCGTGTACGAGGCTCATCGAAAAACTCGCGGGAGGGTTCGTCGAGGTGCACCCAGTTGTAGCTGCCCATCAGGGTGACCTGACCGATGGTGCGGGAGACCCCAGCGAAAAACGTGCTGTCGCGCGCCGAATTCCGTTCGCCAGCTAGCATGGCGGACCAGGGTGCCGCGTCGTAGTTGATCGATGCACCTAACGGGTAAACCTGATCCATATGGCCGTATTTGTCCGGCCGACGATGCTTGTACAACCCCGCCGACAAATGCATGTGCAGGCCATTCCATTTGGGTGAGTCGTAGAACACGCCATTATTTAGCCGGGCATATTCACCAGCAGGCCCATTGTTGTATGGGTCTGCCCGGTACTCCGGATGAAAGATCTGCCAGGCCACCGAAGTGACCCGGTTGAAATTCTCCCAGGGGTCATAGAGCCAGTCATACGTCCACATAGGCGTCAATGCACGCCCCAAGCGCAGATCACCGTAAGGCGAACTCACGCCCACAGTCGCCTCCCCCTGGAACAACGGCGTAGCACCACTCGGCTCCAGTTTGAGCGATGGCAGAAGAAAGCGCGTTTGCAGATTGAACGTGGCAGCCCAAGCACTATCTCCGAGCCCGTGCTGCCCCGCCAATCCAAGGTAGTTGCGCTGGATCGTGCCGACGCGTGTTGCGCCCCCAGCCAAGCTATACACACCAAGGTCGAGATAGCCGGAGAACTTCAGCGAATTCGCCTTTGTATCCGCCTCTGCGATCACCGTTTCCGTGTCGGCCATTGCCGGGGTCGTTGAGGCTAATAGTGTCGCAAGGCAATAGCCGATCCATTGCCCCGAACGATGACACCACTCTTCCATGAGACTTACCTCTTCCATGTTCGGATGGCCGTCCAGACATCCGGTGAATCCATTCACGCCACTGAAATTCTCCTATGCAGCAGCACTGATACCGCCCATCAGCATGTATTTCATCTCCATGTATTCATCGATGCCGTAGCGCGAGCCTTCACGGCCCAGGCCCGATTGTTTGACTCCGCCAAATGGAGCCACTTCGCTGGAAATGATCCCTTCGTTGATGCCGACCATGCCGCTCTCCAGCGCCTCGGCCACACGCCACGTGCGCGCCGCATCGCGTGTATAGAAATAGGCGGAGAGACCGAAGGGTGTGGCATTCGCCAGGGCAATCGCCTCGGCCTCGGTATGGAAGCGGAAACAGGCAGCCACGGGGCCAAATGTTTCTTCGTTCGCGAGCAACATGTCTGGCTTGGCATCACGCAGCACGGTCGGCTCGTAGAAAGTGCCTCCCAAAGTCGAGCGCTTGCCACCACACACCACACTGGCACCTTTGTTGGTCGCGTCAGCCACATGAGCCTCGACCTTAGTCAGCGCGGCGGCATTGATGAGCGGCCCCTGCGTAGCACTGTCGCTGAAGCCATTACCTTGTTTGAGCCCATGTACGGCTTCGGTCAGCTTGGCGACGAACGCGTCGTAAACACCGTCTTGCACCAGGAACCGATTGACGCAGACACACGTCTGTCCGGTGTTACGGAATTTCGATGCCATGGCGCCCTGCACCGCCGCATCCAAATCGGCATCGTCGAAGACGATGAACGGCGCATTGCCCCCCAGCTCCAACGAGAGCCGCTTGACCGTATCGGCAGCCTGCCGCATCAACAACTGACCCGTACGGGTAGATCCCGTAAAGGAAATTTTGCGTACTGCATCGGACGCCATCATCGCGCCACCAATGGCTGGCGCATCACCGGATACCACATTGAACACGCCCGGTGGCACACCTGCCTCTTCGGCAAGCACCGCCAGCGCCAGTGCAGATAGCGGCGTCTCTTCTGAAGGTTTAAGCACCATCGTGCAACCAGCCGCCAATGCCGGCGCCGCTTTGCGGGTAACCATGGCAAGTGGGAAATTCCACGGGGTAATGGCACCGACCACGCCAACCGGTTCCTTGGTGACCACAACACGTGCATCGGCGCGTGGGCTGGGAATCACATCGCCGTAGGTGCGGCGTGCCTCCTCGGCGAACCAGGTGAAGAAACTGGCCGCATACGCCACTTCACCACGCGCTTCGGCCAACGGCTTGCCCTGCTCATGCGTCAACAAACGCGCGAGATCATCAGCGTTCGCCAACATCAGCTCACCCCAGCGGCGCACGATTTTTGCTCGCTCGGCAGCAGTCTTGGCGCGCCAGCTACGAAAGGCCACTTCTGCCGCTGCGATGGCTTGTTCGGTTTCCGCGCGACCAGCACGCGCTACTTCCGCAATGCGCTCGCCCGTGGCGGGGTCGATAACGTCATAACGCTTGGTCCCAGTCACCCAGGCACCATTGATATAACTGTCAGTACGAAATAAATCGGATCGCAATAGAGACATGGAGTTCATCCTTAAGCAAAAGGCGCACGCGCTGGGCGCGGCACACGATCGAGGCGACTGTCCGCCGTGTAGTCGTTGATCAGATCACATGGCGTGTAGTTGCGATCCAACTCATAGAGCTCGTCATCACTGAGTACGAGTTGTGTGGCGGCCAATGCACTATCAAACTGCTCGGTAGTATCAGCGCCGACCAACATCACCTCGACACCCTTGCGTGCCATAACCCAGGCTTGGGCGATCTGAGCCGCACTGATGCCACGAGCCGCTGCTACACGTGCCACCGATGCCGCGATCTCGCGTGAGTGTTCATCGCCATACATCTGCTGGGTGAAGAAGTCAGTCTTGTTGCGCACGGAATCAATATCGCCCGTGAGCAAGCCACGAGCCAGTGGGCTAAATACCGAAATACCAAGCCCCTGGTCACGGCAAAACGGAATCATCTCGCGCTCTTCCTCGCGGTAAGCGCAATTAAGCTGTAACTGCATGTTGATAGGCCGTGCCCATCCGTGCCGATCACATACCTGAAGAATTTTAGCGAGCTGCCAGGTGTACATGGTAGATACGCCGATATGGCGCGCCTTGCCTGCACGTACGATATCGTTCAGTGCATCCATGGTTTCTTCGACGGGTGTATTCGCATCGAAGTAATGCAGCATGTAAATGTCGAAGTAGTCCAAGCGCGAACGCTTGAGCGAGCCATCGATCGCATCCATGACATGTTTGCGTGAATGTCCTTCGTTGTTCACGCCTTTGCCAATCGGGTACCAACCTGCTCACCCAACCCAGGAAGCACGTTGAACACACCTGCCGGAATACCGGCCTCGTTCGCCAACTCAGCCAATTTGAGCGCACCAAGCGAGGATTGCTCAGCCGGCTTCAATATCACCGAATTACCTACCGCCAATGCAGGGCCAAGCTTCCAAGCCGCGATGATCAGCGGGTAGTTCCACGGCACGACGGCTGCCACCACACCGAGCGGCTCGCGCGTCACCAGTGCCAACGTATCGATGCCGTTAGGCGCGATCTCGTCGTAGATCTTGTCGATGGCCTCCGCATACCACGCGATCGCTTCAGCGCAGGATGGCCCATCGACGCGCAGGGTTTCAGCGATAGGCTTGCCTGTATCCAGCGTCTCTAGCAGAGCCAGCTCTTCCTTGTGCTCCAGAATCAACTGTGACCATCGGAGCATGATCGCTTTGCGTGCTTTCGGCGCCAACGCAGACCAGACACCGGCATCGAAACTGCGGCGTGCAGCGGATACTGCCTTATCCACATCGGCCTCATCACAGGCAGCAATATGTGCCAAGGATTGGCCAGTCGCGGGATTGATTCGCTCGAAGGTCTTTCCGCTCTGTGCATCGACGAAGGCACCATCAATGAATGCCTTGGTGATGACATGCGTTTGGGTGATACGCGCTTTCCAATCCATCGGGCTCAACACTCCATGTCGGGATACATTCAAACTATCCCCTGGATTGTCATGAGCTCAATAGAAACAATTTTTAAAATTGTCACCGCACTCCGATGTGCCGCATCGGATGCGCTACATTGCTATCTTCATGAATCTCGAACAGCATCTTCTCTATGTGATGCGGGATCAGGCTGTGTCAGAGCTTTCGCTCTATAGAGCGATCGCCAAAGTCATAGCCGACGTCATCATCAGTGACCAGCTCATTGCAGGCGAAAAGCTACCGCCGCAACGCACACTGGCGCGCACGCTTGATGTCACGATTGGAACCATCAGCCGCGCGTACAAATGGCTTGAACAACAAGAACACGTGAGCTCACGCATTGGTGATGGCACCTATGTCCGTGAGAAGGCGATTGCCGCGTCGCTTTCCATACCTGTTGCTGACATGGATCCTGATCGACAGCGTGATGATCGCGTCCTGGACTTTGCTCACAACTTGATTCGAACGGATCGTCAGGTGGATGTCTTGCGACAAACCTTGCTGGACATCAGCGCTGATTCGTCAGCACTTGCTAATACCTTGGGCTATACCCCGGAAATCGGTAGCGTGAACCATCGGTTGCGATTCAGCCTGTGGCTTCGCCGATATGGATTGTCTGGTGATCCAGCACGCATTGCGCTGACCTGTGGTGGCCAACATGCGCTCGCCTGCTTGTTTCGCATTCTTTCTGTGCCGGGTGATGTGATCTTGTGCGAAGAGATCAGCTATCCAGGAATCATCGCGCTGGCCCATCAAATGCATCTGCAATTGATTGGTGTGAAAGTCGATGACGAAGGCATCATCCCTGATGCACTTGAGCAAGCATGCCGCACTCATCAGAGTCGGCTTTTGTTCTGCGTACCCACACTACATAACCCCACTACCGCCGTCATGAGTGAGGCTCGCCGCCGTGCGATCGCTTCCATAGCAAAAAAATATCAACTGCGCATAGTGGAAGACACCGTACCCGGCGTGATTGTTGCCGATCAGCCACCCGCTCTAGCCGCGTATTTGCCCGAACAGGTATTTATGGTCGGCAGCTTTTCCAAATCGCTCGCACCGGGCCTTCGGATCGGATATATCCATGCACCCGAAGCTTGGCTTGGAAAATTGGCAGCCGTGATTCGTGCCAACTGCTGGATGGTCTCTCCCATTTCCGCAGAGATCATCTGCCGCTGGCTTGATCATGGCGTAGTGAGATCATTACTTGCCGAACAACGCGATGACAATCGCGCACTGCAATCACTTGCTACAGAAAGACTTCGGGACGTCCATTTTCAGAGGCATGCCGACGGTAGCCATCTATGGCTTCCTCTTCCGGCGAATGTTCGCACCAGTGAATTTGTCGACACGTTGTGGCGACGTGGCGTAATCGTAAAGCCGGTAGATGCATTTACGGTGGGCCGTACTCATGCGCCTGCGGCTGTGCGCTTATGTCTGAGTGCGGTCCCTGATAAAGAGCGACTTCGCAAAGGTCTGGATATTGTTGCCCAAACGCTGCGTGACGGGCCTGAGGGCTTTGTGGCGTTAGCTTAGACACATACACCACAGCGTTGTTGCTGGATCGACATAGAGCCACTCCCATTCACGCGTTCAAGGAATGATCCATGAGTAAAACGATATTTATCACTGGCGGTACAAGCGGCATCGGTGCCGCGACTGCACGACAAGCCGTAGCCTCGGGCCACCGCGTATTCGTTACCGGCAGAAGTTCTGACCGCCTCCATTCGTTGCTCGATTCATTTGATGCCAAGCACCGCGAATTTATTCATGGTGCTGTCGTGGACGCCTCTTCCTGGGAGCAAACACATAACGCTGTTCAAGCTTGCCTAGCGCACTTCGGTGAACTCGATGTGGCCTTCGCCAATGCGGGGTTTTCCGCACGCGGTGATCTTGCTACCGGTGACCCTGAACAATGGCGTGACATGGTGATGACCAACGTGCTTGGCGCTGCACTTCTCATCAAGGCATGTTTACCCGCCCTAATCAGTGCGCGTGGGCACTTTCTGTTTACCGGCAGCACCGCTGGACGCAAGGTGTATCCAGGCAACCTCTACACCGCAACGAAATGGGCGGTCACGGGACTCGCAGAAAGCCTGCGGCAGCAAGTAGTGGGAACGGGGGTGCGCGTATCCGTTATTGCGCCAGGCCATGTGGACACTCCACTTTGGGCCGAACGTCCCGATGCCATGATCGAAGCTGACGATGTAGCGCGCACCGTACTATGGGTTCTTGCGCAACCTGATCATGTCGATATCAGTGAAATGATTGTGCGCGCAGTGGGTCAGGAATTTTGACTGCTTCTTTTTTCAAGACCAAGGCTAAAAGCACGACCTATCGCATAGCTTCACTAGCGCACGAGGCCTCATGCCATGGCAGCACCCACATCATCAGATGCTGCCCATGCGCGAACTATTTAGCCTTCTATATGGATGTCTTGCCGATCAGATTCTAGTGGCTAGCCCTTACCGGCTCATCAACATTAAGCCCCTGTCGGCGCTGCACCGGCTGATGTCTGCGGCTTGCCATCATGGCAGGCAAAAGTGAACGCGTATTTGAGGCTGAAAGGTTTGGTATCGCTGTCTACGTCATGGGTCTTGCCATTGGCATCCGCCGCCCAATGATTGAATTGCAGCGGCTCGAAACGCCATTGCTGCGTCGCTGCCCGAACGGCTGCGACGAAGGCTGGATCGATCGACGTCGCGTCGATGGTGCGAACCTCGCTCACCATGCCGTCAGTGCCAACGATCAGCAAAGCTTTCAATGTGACGGGTGGTGGGCAGAGGGCCAGCAGGGAGGACGGATAGGTCGGTGCAGGATGCTCCAACGGAACACCGCCGGTGGCCGTGGAGCCGACCGGCAATGGGTAGTGCTCCATGCTCTGGTCCGGCGTCATTTGATACGAAGATTCGCCCTGATGCGATGGCGACGAAGGTACCGGCCTGACTTGTGCACAACCGGCCAGTATCAACAGTAACGCCGTGCCATTGAGGCAACCCAGATATCGCAAACGCGCCATGCCTGTCCCCTGTCCATATGGAATACGCAGCTTAGCGCAGAGACGAAAACGCCGGCACTAGGCCGGCGTTCGTTCTCAACCAAAGCATTTACACACCATCGTGTGTAGCCATCTTTGGTCAGTGCTTGAGGTTCTTGCGCATGCGCTCCAACGCCTGCAGCTGGGCCAGCGCCTGGGCCAGCTTGGCTTGCGCTTCAGCAACTTCGACGACATCGGTGCGGTTGGCCAGTGCGTCTTCGGCCTCCTGCTTGGCTTTCTTTGCAGAAACTTCGTCGAGGTCGGTAGCACGCACGGCGGTATCGGCCAGAACCGTCACCACCTGCGGCTGCACTTCCAAAATGCCGCCAGAGATGTAGAACTGCTGACGTTCACCACCTGCCAGCACCACATCAACGTGGCCCGGCTTAAGGCGGGTAATCAGCGGGGCATGGCGCGGCGTGATGCCTAACTCGCCCAGCTCGCCGGTGGCGACCACCATCACTGCGTCACCGTGAAAGATCTCGGCTTCGGCACTGACGATGTCGCAACGGATGGTGTGACTCATGATCGGATGTCCACTTCGTGATGGGCGAGCCGAATGACTCGCCGCCTACGCTCGTGCGACACAACGTGCCGCACGCTTGGATCAGGCTGCCTTCTTGGCACCCATCTCTTCGGCCTTCTTGATGGCTTCGTCGATGCCGCCGACCATGTAGAACGCCTGCTCCGGCAGATGGTCGACGTCGCCGTCGACGATCATCTTGAAGCCGCGGATGGTTTCCTTCAGCGACACGTACTTGCCCGGCGAGCCGGTGAACACTTCGGCCACGTGGAACGGCTGCGAGAAGAAGCGCTCGCACTTACGCGCACGCGACACGGCCTGCTTGTCCTCTTCGCTCAACTCGTCCATGCCGAGAATCGCGATGATGTCCTTCAGCTCTTTGTAGCGCTGCAGTGTGCCCTGCACGCGACGCGCCACGTCGTAGTGCTCGTTGCCGATGACCAGCGGATCGAGCTGGCGGCTGGTCGAAGCGAGCGGGTCCACTGCCGGGTAGATACCCAGGCTGGCGATATCGCGCGACAACGCCACGGTTGAATCCAAGTGCACGAAGGTGGTGGCCGGCGACGGATCGGTATAGTCATCCGCCGGCACGTACACGGCCTGGATCGAGGTGATCGAGCCGGTCTTGGTCGAGGTAATGCGCTCCTGCAGCACGCCCATTTCCTCGGCAAGGGTCGGCTGGTAACCCACCGCCGACGGCATACGGCCGAGCAGCGCGGACACTTCGGTACCGGCCAGCGTGTAGCGGTAGATGTTGTCGACGAACAGCAGCACGTCCTTACCCTTGCCCGACGCGTCTTTCTCGTCGCGGAAGTACTCGGCCATGGTCAGGCCGGTCAACGCCACGCGCAGACGGTTGCCCGGCGGCTCGTTCATCTGGCCGTACACCATCGCGACCTTGTCGAGCACGTTGGAGTCTTTCATCTCGTGGTAGAAGTCGTTGCCCTCGCGGGTACGCTCACCCACGCCGGCGAACACCGACAGACCTTCGTGCGCCTTGGCGATGTTGTTGATCAGTTCCATCATGTTCACGGTCTTGCCCACGCCGGCGCCGCCGAACAGGCCGACTTTGCCACCCTTGGCGAACGGGCAGATCAAGTCGATGACCTTGATACCGGTTTCCAGCAGATCGTTCGCGGCTGCCTGATCGTCATAGCTCGGCGCTTCGCGATGGATGACCCAGCGATCCTGCTCGCCAATTGGGCCCGCTTCGTCGATCGGGTTGCCGAGCACGTCCATGATGCGACCCAGCGTCGCCTTACCGACCGGCACCTTGATGCCTTCGCCAGTGTTGCGTGCAAGGAGGTTGCGTTTCAGACCTTCGGTAGAACCGAGTGCGATCGTACGCACGACGCCGTCGCCGAGCTGCTGCTGAACTTCCAGCGTAATCGCGGTACCGTCGATCTTCAGTGCGTCGTACACCTTCGGCACCTGATCGCGCGGAAATTCGACGTCAACCACCGCGCCGATGATCTGAACAACTTTACCCTGGCTCATGGATATGCTCCGGATGGATCTTTAAGGTTCTGGTCTAAATCAGCGCCCCAATTGGGTCGCTAGCTCTTAGTGAATAGTGCAGCCATGGATGGCTGCTTTTTGATCTTCGCGATCAGGGATCGATCGCGTTTATACCGCCGCAGCGCCGCCGACGATTTCCGAGATTTCCTGGGTAATCGCAGCCTGACGCGCCTTGTTGTAGATCAACGTCAGTTCGCCGATCACCTTGTTCGCGTTGTCCGATGCGCTCTTCATCGCCACCATGCGTGCCGCATGCTCGCTGGCCAGGTTTTCGAGCACACTCTGGTACACCACCGACTCGATATAACGACCAAGCACGTGCTCAAGCACGGTCGCCGCATCCGGTTCGTAGATGTAATCCCAGTCGTGCCCCTGCTCCAGCTTGACGCCGGCATACGCTGACTCACCGGCCGCTTGATGTGCTTCCATCTCTGCAGCTACCAGCGGCAGCGGCAGCAGCGCGTCGATCGACGGCTTCTGCGTCATGGTGTTGACGAAGTCGTTGTAAGCCAGGAACACGCGATCCAGGCCATTGGCCGTATAGGAGTCGAGCATTACCTTGATC
>JBARCX010000141.1:0-11811 GCA_049794535.1 Rhodanobacter sp. | reverse complement strand
GACCAATGTTGGTCATGCACGAACCGATGAACACTTCGTCGATGGTGGCACCGGCCACTTCCGACAGGGTCTTCACGTCATCCGGATCGTTCGGGCAGGCCACGATTGGCTCGTGCACGTCGGCCAGATCGATCTCGATCACGGCGGCGTATTCGGCATCGGCATCGCGATCCAGCAGTTTCGGATCCGCCAACCATGCTTCCATGCCCTTGATACGGCGCTGCAAGCTGCGGACGTCCTGATAACCCTGGGCGATCATGTACTTCAGCAAGGTGATGTTCGAGGTCAGGTACTCGATGATCGGCTCCTTGTTGAGGTGCACCGTGCAACCGGCCGCCGAACGCTCAGCGGAAGCATCGGACAGCTCGAATGCCTGCTCCACCTTCAAGTTCGGCAGACCTTCAATCTCCAGGATGCGACCAGAGAAAATGTTCTTCTTGCCCTGCTTGGCGACAGTCAGCAGATCCTGCTTGATCGCGTAGAGCGGGATGGCGTTGACCAGGTCCCGCAGGGTGACGCCCGGCTGCAATTCACCCTTAAAGCGCACCAGCACCGACTCGGGCATATCCAGCGGCATGACACCGGTAGCCGCAGCGAAGGCGACCAAGCCGGAACCGGCAGGGAACGAGATACCGATCGGGAAACGCGTGTGACTGTCGCCGCCAGTGCCGACCGTATCCGGCAGCAACATGCGATTGAGCCAGGAGTGGATCACGCCGTCGCCCGGACGCAGGCTGATGCCGCCACGGGTAGAGATGAAAGCCGGCAGCTCGTGATGGGTCTTGACGTCGACCGGCTTGGGATAAGCCGCGGTGTGGCAGAACGACTGCATCACCAGGTCGGACGAGAAGCCCAGGCAAGCCAGATCCTTCAGCTCGTCGCGGGTCATCGGACCGGTGGTGTCTTGTGAACCGACCGAGGTCATCTTCGGCTCGCAATAGGTACCAGGACGCACGCCCTCGCCTTCCGGCAAGCCGCAGGCGCGGCCAACCATCTTCTGCGCCAGGGTGAAGCCCTTGCCGGTGTCGGCAGGCTGCTGTGGCAGACGGAACAGGGTCGATACCGGCAGGCCCAGCGCTTCGCGTGCCTTGGTGGTCAGGCCACGACCGATGATCAGCGGAATACGGCCGCCTGCACGCACTTCGTCGAACAGCACGTCGGATTTCACCTGGAACTCGGCGATCACTTTGCCGTTCTTGAGTGCCTTGCCGTCGTACGGGCGCAGCTCGACCACGTCGCCCATCTCCATCTGGGACACGTCGAGTTCGATCGGCAGCGCGCCGGCGTCTTCCATGGTGTTGTAGAAGATCGGAGCAATCTTGCTGCCCAGGCAGACGCCACCGAAGCGCTTGTTGGGGATAAACGGGATGTCCTCGCCGGTCCACCACAGCACGGAGTTGGTCGCCGACTTGCGGCTGGAACCGGTGCCGACCACGTCACCGACATAGGCGACGAGGTGCCCCTGCTTGGCGAGATCCTGGACCTGCTGGATCGGGCCGCGCTTGCCGTCTTCTTCCGGCTGGAACGGTGCGCCGTCGCGCTTGTTCTTCAACATCGCCAACGCGTGCAGCGGGATATCCGGACGCGTGGTGGCATCGGGGGCCGGCGACAGGTCGTCGGTATTGGTCTCGCCGGGCACCTTGAACACAGTGATGGTCAGGCTTTCTGGCACTTCCGGGCGGCTGGTGAACCACTCGGCATCGGCCCAACTCTGCAGCACAGACTTGGCGTGGGCGTTGCCCTTGTCGGCCTTGTCCTTGACGTCGTGGAAGGCGTCGAACATCAACAGGGTCTTTTTCAGCGCTTCGGCGGCGATACCGCCAACCTGCGCGTCGTCGAGCAGTTCGATCAGCGGGTGAATGTTGTAGCCGCCCAACATGGTGCCCAGCAGTTCGGTCGCCTTCTCACGGCTGACCAGTGTGCATTTCTCGGTACCGAACGCCACCGCGGCAAGGTACGAAGCCTTGACCTTGGCGGCGTTGTCCACGCCAGCCGGTACGCGATGGGTAATCAACTCGACCAGGAACGCCTCTTCGCCAACCGGCGGATTCTTCAAGAGCTCGATCAGGTCGGCGGTCTGCTGTGCCGACAGCGGCAGCGCGGGAATACCCAGCGCAGCGCGCTCGGCGACATGTTGGCGATAAGCGATAAGCATGTGATCTCGTCCGATGAATAACGATGGGTGGCGTCTGCTTGAGATTCCAAGCGACCGATACAGCTCGCGAAAGTCGTATCGACATGACAGCTGCCTAGGTGCGACAAGGGATCAAAACCTTGTCCCGATGCCCTGTGTCGAACAGCTCTGCAGGAGGCATTTCAGCTGCTTATTTTGCCAGTTTCACCGTATGGGCCGCAACGCAAAGCGATGTTTCCGGCAGCGTACGAAATCGTGCAATACAAGATTCAAAAATGGCTACGATGATCGCTTGCACACGCCAGTGTTTGTCCCAAACTCAGCAGTACCCCTCCGCCGGAGGACGAGCGTCTTGCAGTTTCGCTAACACTCGTTGTCCTAGGATCGCTCCAGCCACGCTTCACGCGTCCGCCAGAACATTACGCAAACGGAGTTATTCCCATGCTGGATTCATTCGCCACCCGCGACACCCTCAACGTCAACGGCAGCTCGTATCAGATCGCCAGCCTGACCAAGCTTGGCCAGCGCTTCGACATCAAGCGTCTGCCCTACTCGATGAAGATCCTGCTGGAGAACCTGTTGCGGCACGAGGACGGGGTCAACGTCACCGCGAAAGAAATCGAAGCGGTCGCCCAATGGGACGCGAAGAAGGAACCGGATACCGAGATCTCCTTCATGCCTGCCCGCGTGGTGCTCCAGGACTTCACCGGCGTACCTTGCGTGGTCGATCTGGCCGCGATGCGCGACGCGGTAGTGAAGCTCGGCGGTGACGCCACCCAGATCAACCCGCTGGCACCAGCCGAGTTGGTTATCGATCACTCGGTACAAGTCGACGTATACGGCTCGGAAGACGCGCTGGAGAAGAACGTCGAGATCGAATTCCATCGCAACCAGGAACGTTACTCGTTCCTGCGCTGGGGTCAGAAAGCGTTCAACAACTTCAAAGTGGTACCGCCGCGCACGGGTATCGTGCACCAGGTGAATCTGGAGCATCTCGCTCGCGTGGTGTTCACCAACGAAAAGAACGGCACCAACTGGGCTTACCCCGATACCGTGTTCGGCACCGATTCGCACACCACCATGATCAACGGCATCGGCGTGCTGGGCTGGGGCGTCGGCGGCATTGAGGCCGAGGCTGCGATGCTCGGTCAGCCGTCGTCGATGCTGATTCCGCAGGTGGTCGGCTTCAAACTGACCGGCAAATTGCCGGAAGGCGTCACAGCCACCGACCTGGTGCTCACCGTGACCCAGATGCTGCGCAAGCTTGGTGTGGTGGGTAAGTTTGTCGAGTTCTTCGGCGATGGCCTCACGCATCTGCCGTTGGCCGATCGCGCGACGATTGCCAACATGGCGCCGGAATATGGCGCGACCTGCGGCATCTTCCCGGTCGATCAGGAATCGTTGAATTACATGCATCTGTCCGGCCGCAGTGCCGAGCAGATCAAGCTGGTCGAGGCTTATGCCAAGGCACAGGGCCTGTGGCACGACGAAAACACCCCACACGCTGAATTCACCACCACGCTCGAACTGAGCCTGGCCGACGTGAAGCCATCAATGGCTGGCCCGAAGCGTCCACAAGATCGCGTGTTACTGGAAGGCGTACAGAAGAGCTTCAAGGATGCCGTCGGGCCACTTACCTCCAACCGCAAGCCGCGCAATGAAGACACCTCCAACTTCATCAGTGAAGGCGGCTCAGCGGCGATTGGCAACCCGGCCAACGACATCACCAACGGCGGTGTGCGCGTTGAAAAGGACGGTCAAAGCTTCAAGATCGACGACGGCTCCGTCGTGATCGCCGCGATCACATCCTGCACCAATACCTCCAACCCGGCGGTGATGCTCGGCGCCGGCCTACTGGCCAAGAAGGCGGCAGCCAAGGGCCTCACGGCCAAGCCGTGGGTGAAAACCTCGATCGGCCCGGGCTCCCTGGTGGTCAGCGACTATCTCGAAAAGACCGGGCTACTGAAGGAGCTGGAAAAGATCGGCTTCTACATCGTCGGCTATGGCTGCACGACCTGCATTGGCAATTCCGGTCCGCTACCCAACGAAATCAGCAAGGGCATTGCCGAGGGCGATCTCGCTGTGGCCTCTGTACTGTCGGGCAATCGCAACTTCGAAGGTCGCGTGCATCCGGAAGTAAAGATGAACTACCTGGCATCGCCGCCGCTGGTAGTCGCCTATGCATTGGCTGGCACGCTCGATATCGACCTGACCAAGGATGCGCTCGGTACCGGTAGCGATGGCAAGCCGGTGTATCTGAAGGACATCTGGCCGAGCAACAAAGAAATCTCGGACACCATTGCCGGCGCGATCAATCCAGCCATGTTCGAGAAGAACTACGCGGATGTGTTCAAGGGCGACAGTCGCTGGAACAAGATCGCCTCCCCGGATGGCGCGCTGTTCAAGTGGGACGACTCCACCTACATCAAGAACCCGCCCTACTTCGACGGCATGAGCAAGGAAGCCGGCACCATCGAGGACATCCATGGCGCACGCGTGCTTGGCTTGTTCGGCGATTCGATCACCACCGACCACATCTCACCGGCCGGCTCGATCAAGAAGGACAGCCCGGCGGGCCGGTTCCTCATCAGCAAGGGCGTGGAGCCAAAGGATTTCAACTCCTACGGGTCGCGTCGCGGCAACGATGACGTGATGGTGCGCGGCACCTTCGCCAATATCCGCATCAAGAACCTGATGCTCAATGGCGTGGAAGGCGGCTACACCCTGCATGTGCCGAGCGGCGAACAGCTGGCGATCTACGATGCGGCGATGAAATACAAGGCGGATAAAACCCCGCTGGTGGTGCTGGCTGGCAAGGAGTACGGCACCGGCTCCTCACGTGACTGGGCGGCCAAGGGCACCCTGCTACTGGGCGTGAAAGCCGTGATCACCGAGAGCTTCGAGCGTATCCACCGCTCCAACCTGGTCGGCATGGGCGTGCTTCCCTGCCAGTTCAAGGACGGCGAGAACGCGCAATCGCTGGGGTTGACCGGCAAAGAGACCTTCGACATCACCGGCCTCAAGGGTGGCGAGTCGAAGGAAGCCAAGGTGGTCGCCACCGCTCCCGACGGCAGCAAGAAGGAGTTCACCGTGAAGGTGCTGTTGCTGACCCCGAAAGAGCGCGAGTTCTTCCGCCACGGCGGCATCCTTCAGTACGTGCTGCGTCAGCTGGCCAGCAAGAAGGCCGCCTGAGTTTTTCGCTGATGTCCTGTTGAACAAAAGCCGCCCCGGTTCTGCCCGGGCGGCTTTTTTCATGCGCATGGTGCGCTATCGAAAACCCCGCAAAAATCGCGTTGCACCGCGGCTTGCCGCTATACGCGAGCGTATGCTCCAATGCCGTGGGAATGCCAGAGTTCCCATGTCGTTCGCGCGATCATTCCAGGAGTTTAGGATCAAACATGAGTAACGAACGTCCGTGGCTAGACCACTATCCGGATGGCATCCCTGCGCAGATCGACATGAGTGCATACGCTTCAGTAGCTACGGTGCTAGAAGAAGCCTTCGAGCGCTTTCGTCATCGCCCGGCGTTCGCCAATTTCGGTAAGCAGATCAGCTACGGCCAGCTCGATACCTTGAGCCAGCAGTTTGCCGGCTACCTCACGGGTGTACTCAAACTCGGCAAAGGCGATCGCATCGCGATCATGATGCCGAACGTATTGCAGTACCCGATTGCGTTGTTTGGTGCGCTACGCGCCGGGTTGATCGTGGTCAACACCAATCCGATGTACACCGCGCGCGAGCTCAAGCATCAGCTCGAAGATGCCGGTGCAAAAGCCATCGTGGTGCTGGACAACTTCGCCGCAACGCTACAGCAGGTGGTGGCCGAGACCAAAATTGAGCACGTCATTACGACGGGTATTGGCGACATGCTCGGCTTTCCGAAGGGTGCGCTGATCAACTTCGTGCTCAAGCACGTCAAGAAGATGGTGCCCGCGTTCCACATACCGCATGCCGTACGTTTTCGAGATGTACTGGCGCAAGGCGCCGCGCACAAGCTGCCGTTGGTAGAACTGAGCCACGACGACGTCGCGTTCCTGCAATACACCGGCGGTACTACCGGCGTGGCCAAGGGTGCGATGCTGACCCACGGCAACATGGTTGCCAATATGCTGCAGGCCGGCGCGTGGATCGGCAGCAATGCGAAGCTCGGCGAAGAGGTGATCATTACGGCGTTGCCGCTGTATCACATCTTCTCGCTGACGGCGAACGGCATGGTGTTCTTGCGCCTGGGCGGCCTGAATTGGCTGATCACCAATCCGCGCGATATGCCCGGTTTCGTCAAGGAGTTGAAGAAATCGAACTTCACAGCACTAACCGGCGTAAACACGCTGTTCAATGGCCTGCTCAATACACCGGGTTTTGCCGAACTGGATTTCTCACGTTTGCACCTGACCCTCGGCGGGGGCATGGCGGTACAGCGTGCCGTGGCCGAACGCTGGAAGAAAGCCACCGGATGCACTTTGGCCGAGGCTTACGGCCTGACTGAAACATCGCCCGCCGTGTGCATCAACCCCTTGGACCTGAAGGACTACAACAGCTCGATCGGCCTGCCGATACCATCTACTGACGTGGCTATCTGGTCCGAAGAGGGGCAGCCACTACCGGTTGGCGAAGTGGGCGAACTGATGGTGCATGGCCCCCAGGTGATGAAAGGCTACTGGCAGCGCCCCGATGAAACCGCGAAGGTACTTGGCGCCGACGGTTGGCTGCATACAGGCGACATCGCCAAGATGGACGAAAACGGCTACTTCTACATTGTCGACCGCAAGAAGGACATGATTCTGGTGTCCGGCTTCAACGTGTACCCGAACGAAGTCGAGGACGTAGTCATGCAGCATCCGGGTGTACTCGAGGTGGCGGCGGTCGGCGTCCCGGATGAGCACTCCGGCGAAGTCGTGAAACTATTCGTTGTGCGCAAAGACCCCAATCTCACGGTTGAGGCACTCAAGCAGTTCTGCCACGACAACCTCACCGGCTACAAGCGCCCGAAGATCATCGAATTCCGCGATTCGCTGCCCAAGAGCAACGTGGGCAAGATTCTTCGGCGCGAACTGCGTGACGAAAAGAAAGCCGTAGCTAGCTGAATTTCAATCAGGTTCTATGAAACGCATAAGCCCGCCAATGGCGGGCTTATGCGTTTCATGAATTCGGTCGTCGGTATTTTCGCGCTGCGCTTATTCAGTCCTGCCACATTTCCAGAATATCTGCGTAGCCACCGAGCAAGTTCCACAGCGGCACCTGCTTGTCCTCGGGGATCCGGGTATAGGCAAACCCAATATGTCGCGCAGAGACACGCGCCACCTTCGCTTCGAGATGAATATGCAGGTCGTGCCCGAAGATCATATCCAACACCCAACTCTGACCGGCCTTACCGTTCCAACCCAATGGCCGCCGCAACAGTGCGCCCGTCGCTGAAATGTCTTCCAATTCCGTCGGATGTGACTCGTCACCGTGACTCATCAATACGGTGGTCTTAATGCGCATGCGCGCAGGACGCAGCTGTTCCTTATCGGAACCTTCCATGGCGTCGTCATCGATTGTTGTCATGCCCTGATCTCCCTCACGCATCACATACCCTGCAACGCGCGTTGTTCCCATTCCGATAGCGCTCTGCCGTTGCCACCACAGTAAAGCGAAGCGCCCCTCCATTACCGATGTCCCGGCCCCCCGGGAAGTGCAGCATCACCTACTCTGCCCTTGTCCCGTGAATGATGAAGCAAAGCGTGTGCCACGTCATGAATGCGAGCCTTTGTCGCGCTCCTGCAATAATCACTGCCCTTCGAGCGCAGCAGTCGACGCGGCAGGTCACATGCTGCCCATGCCGTGTGGCCGGGCCGCCAGGTCGATTGTCATTACCCGACCTGGGGCACGACATACGCGCGAGAATCATCAAGTCCCGTTACTTGGGCTGGACTTGAGGGCAGACTGCCGTTAATCTGCGATCTACGCATGGGGCTGCGTAAGCCGCTGACCGATCGCTTCCGGCAGCAATCGCACCCACCGATGCCCATAGTCGACCGCTTGAACCGTTAGTGACGCAATGACGTCACGTTGCTGTGTGTCCATGTCTTGGCTAATTGTCCCGGAACAGATGCACTAGCGATCGCTCACGGCTAGCCTGACGAAGCCACCAGCCATGGCTTCCTCACGTTCCACCGTAGCGATGACGCCTTCATGCCCCGGCCGGCATCGAGCAAATAGCTTTTACTCCCGGGCGCTTCCCGTCTCGGGTACAGACACGACTCAACTCCAGCCGATGAATGGTATCGGGGTTCCGAACGTGTTGAACGCACTGCACAGCCGTATTTAAGCGGCCAAACGACATGCATTGATGAGCACTGAGCCAGAGCCTCAGCCGATTGCACAAGCACCAGACGCCTTCGCGGCGATACCGCAGCAGCAGGAAATGCCGCTGGCGATCGTACGTGGTGAGCCGATGCTGCAGATGCCACAGGACCTGTACATCCCTCCGGATGCACTTGAGGTCATTCTGGAGGCATTTGAAGGACCACTGGATTTATTGCTGTATTTGATTCGCCGGCAGAACCTGGACATTCTCGATATCCCGGTCGCTGAGATTACCCGGCAGTACATGACCTACATCGATCTGATGCGCGATGTGATGCGACTGGAACTGGCGGCCGAATACCTGCTGATGGCCGCGATTCTCGCTGAGATTAAGTCGCGATTGTTGCTGCCAAGGCCGCCCACCGAGGAAGGTATCGAGGAAGATCCTCGCGCCGAATTGGTACGACGCCTGCAGGAGTACGAGCGCTTCAAGAAAGCCGCTGAGGACATCGAAGCCCTGCCGCGCATGGAGCGCGACACGGTGGCAGTACAGGCCGATACCGGCGAGCGCAATGTAATCAAACTGCCGCCGCCGCTGGACCTGAAAGAAATGCTGCTGGCGCTGAAGGATGTGTTGCATCGTGCCGAATTGTTCGGGCACCACGCCATCAAACGTGAAGCCCTTAGCGTGCGCCAACGCATGGGCGAGCTGCTAGGCAAGTTGAATGACACAAGTTTCCATCGCTTCGAAAGCCTGTTTGATATCGCTGAGGGACGGCTTGGTGTGGTGGTTACCTTCTTGGCCATGCTGGAGCTAGCCAAGGAAATGTTGGTTGAAATTGTTCAGGAAGAGCCACTGGCACCGATCTACGTAAAGGCCAAGGTGACGCTCGCTGAAGAAATCGCAGAAGAACCGGCTGACGCGCCGGCCTCCGCATCCGCGGCCGATTGATCGGCCTCGCCTGCCCCCCCCCATCCGCATCTGACCTCGAAGGCTATGCAGATCGAGCAACTCAAACCGATTATCGAAGCGGCCCTGCTCGCCGCCAGCCAACCACTCACCGTGGCGCAGCTAGGCGAGTTGTTCGTCGAAGACGATGAGGTCGATCGCGAACAGATCACCAAGGCGTTAGAGCTACTGGGTGAGGATTGTGCTGGCCGTGGCGTTGAGCTAAAGGAAGTCGCATCGGGCTTCCGTTATCAGGTTCGCCAGGAAGTGCATCCATGGATCTCCCGGATGTGGACCGAGCGGCCCAGCCGTTACTCGCGCGCGCTACTCGAGACGCTAGCGCTGATTGCCTATCGCCAGCCGATCACGCGACCGGAAATCGAACAGATCCGCGGTGTTGTGGTGTCCTCCAACATCATCAAGACCATGGAAGAGCGCGAATGGATCCGCGTAGTCGGCCATCGTGATGTACCCGGCAAGCCGGCTCTGTTCGGCACCACCCGCGCCTTCCTTGACTACTTCAACCTGAAATCACTGGACGAACTGCCGCCATTGTCGGAAATCCGCGACATGGAAGATCCGCAGATGCGGTTCGAACAGGACCCACTGCCGGCCCGCGTCATACGCGACCTGCCGATTGACCCTGATGAGATCGAGACCGATGAGGTCGATCCCAGCGACAGCAACATCGATTCCGATAGGGATGTAACGGACACGGACGAGATCGATCCCCTCTCAGAAAGCGAAGGCCAAGACTCGCACCAAGCTACATCGAATGACGAAACCACAGACACACCAGCCGAAGCTGACGCCGAAGCCGCCCACGAAGTAACGCACAACGCCAGCGAGCCCGCCCCCGCCGATACGGAGGCACTCGCCGAAACCACCCACGCCACTGCCGACGAGGCAGCGGACCGCGCGAATGCCGATCACGACGCTACCGAACACGGCAGCACCGATCACAGCACCGCCGAGCAAGACACTGAGGAGTACCGCGCATGACTGCGCCGCAGAAATCCGTTTTGACCCTGAAGCGCGAGTCGCGCAACGACGAAACCACCGCCCAGTTGGAAGAGCGCCTGCACAAGGTGCTGGCCAATGCCGGCCTTGGCTCCCGCCGCATGCTGGAGCAACGCATCCAGGCCGGCGAAGTCGAGCTTAACGGCACACCCGCCGGTATCGGTGCCAGCGTGCACGCCGGTGACCGCGTGGTGCTCGACGGCAAACAGTTTGTCGTCGCCACCGACAATCGCGATGAAACCGAAGTGCTGCTTTATCACAAGCCAGAAGGCGTGATGAGTACGCGCGATGACCCTGAGGGTCGCCCCACCGTATTCGAACAGCTGCCGCGACTGAAAGGCGCGCGCTGGGTCGCCGTGGGCCGCCTCGATATCAACACAACCGGCTTACTGCTGCTCACCACCGACGGTGAGTTGGCGAACGCACTGATGCACCCGAAGAGTGGGCTCGAGCGCGAATACCTGTGCCGCGTACACGGTGAAGTGCCGGACGAGCTCATCGAAAAGCTCAAGGCCGGCGTGGAACTGGAGGACGGTCCCGCCCGCTTCGACGAAATCGCCGTGATCAGCCGCGGCGGTAGCCATAGTTGGTTCCGCGTGGTGATTCGCGAAGGCCGCAATCGCGAAGTGCGCCGATTGTGGGACTCGCAGGGCTTCCTGGTCAGCCGACTCAAGCGCATTCGCTACGGCATCATCGAACTCCCTCGCGCACTGCGTCGTGGTGATTGCGAAACCCTGTCAGAGGACGCAGTAAAGGAACTGCGCAAAGCCAGTGGTCTCGGAGCGCCACAGCCAGTACTCACGCTGAGCCCTGTGCTGCACCAGCGCCGCGCCAATCGCAATGTCACCGAATATCGCCCCGAGCGTGGTTCTGCCACTGCCTGGAGCAGCGGCCATCACGATGAAGCCCGCGAGCTGCGCGCATTCGACCGCATCCGCGAAGAACCGACCCGCGGCCGCGCGAAACAGCGCGCGCCTGGCAGGGAAGTAAACGGTAACGTCGCCCGCCCCGAGCGTGCGCCCAATGCGGGTCGCAGCAACAACCGGCGCGGAGTGGCTCCGGGCCAGGAGTTGCCGTCCGTGCGCACCTGGTTCGCTGGTGAGAGCCGCGAAGGTGGTCGTGCCACCGGCGAGCGTGGCGGTGCAGCTGGCGGCAATCGTCGTCCGGGCGGTAAGCCATTTGGTGCGCGCGCAGGCGGCGACAATCGCAGTACCGGCGGCAATCCTTATGGCGGTGGCGCTGGCAACCGAGCGCAAGGTGGTGGTGGCAACCGAGCGCAGGGCAGCGGCGGTCGTCCGCAAGGTAGTGGTGGCGGCCGACCCCAGGGTAGTGGCGGTCGTCCGCAAGGTGGCGGTGGTGGTGCTGGCCGACCTCAGGGCAGCGGTGGTCGCCCACAAGGTGGCGGCGGCCGGCCTCAGGG
>JBARCX010000140.1:0-3221 GCA_049794535.1 Rhodanobacter sp. | reverse complement strand
CGTGAACAGGGGTTCCTGCATCTCATCCATTCCGCGCATCGTATCGCCTGCCAAAGATCATGAACACGATATCCATAACGTCTGTCCCTCAGACCCCGTTTACACGGGATCCAAATTCAACAGCCTGCTAGATACTATGAGGACAGCAAAGGCAAAGCAGGTGGAGTAAAACGGAATCGTCATCCGTTTTCTTCGTAGGAGCACGCAAATGAACGCACCGGACATGGCCCTTGGTGGGCAGGATTCAAAGGTGGTCGGCTCGCTGTATGCCGCCTTCGAGTTAGGCGACAGAAGCTGGAGGCTTGCGCTGGGAGACGGAGTTCGCGCCCCGAGCCAGTGTACTGTGAGCGCAGGCGATACTGAGGCGGTCCTGAAGGCAATTGCAAAAGCAAAGGCGCGCTGCCATCTGTGCCAGGATGCGCCGGTGCGCAGTTGTTATGAGGCGGGGCGTGATGGGTTCTGGCTGCACCGATGGGCGAGCGCGCAAGGCATTGCCAACCTGGTGGTAGACCCTGCAAGCATCGAGGTTAGCCGGCGGGCGCGGCGTGCCAAGACCGACCGGCTCGACGCCGACAGATTGCTATGGATGCTCATGCGCTACCACGCAGGCGAAAGGCGGCTATGGGCAATCGCGCGCATCCCAAGCCCCGCGCAGGAAGATGAGCGGCGTGTACACCGGGAGCTCGGCAGGCTGCGGCAGGAACGCACCGCGCACAGCAACCGGATCCGCTCGCTGCTGGTGCTGCACAACTTGCGCACGGAGCACATCGGCGGGCGCACCTGGGTGGGCTGGTGGGCAGCGCACGCCGCGCAGCTACAGCCTGGTTTGCGTGCCGAGATTGAACGTGAGCTGGAGCGGCTCTCTCTTGTCACCAGGCAAATAAGAGCGCTCGAGACAACGCAGACTCATCAGGTCCGCGATGGCGAACAACCGGCCATAGCGATGCTGGCACAGCTGGCGGGCATCGGTACAGGCAGTGCATGGACTTTGGTCAAGGAGCTATTCGGATGGCGACAGTTTCGCAATCGCCGCGAACTCGCCGGCTGTCTGGGTCTGGCGCCGACGCCCTATGCAAGCGGCACCAGTGAAGTCGAGCAGGGTATCAGCAAGGCGGGCAACAAGCGGGTGCGGTGGTTGATGGTGGAACTCGCCTGGAGCTGGCTACGTTTCCAGCCGGGCAGCGCAATGAGCACATGGTTCAACCAGCGCTTTGGCAGCACTGGCAAGCGTTCGCGACGCATTGGCATTGTCGCGCTTGCGCGCCGTCTCGCGATCGCACTCTGGCGTTATCTGGAACATGGCGAGATTCCGGCAGGAGCAAGACTCAAACCGGCGGCAACACCGGCGCTGTAAGCTGAGCAACGAAAGTCAGGCATGATTGGAAAGGTTCGCGTGCCCGGACAGTAAGCGGGTTGCCCTGACGGGCGACCGTAGTTCTAGATGGGGTACGTCGGTAGCGGAGTGGTTCCAGCGCTTTGCGCATGCGGTATGTGGTGACCGGCCTCGCGCCGGCACGGATAGAAGTTGGCCCGGGGCAATTGCCCGGATATCAGACACTCCGACCTTGAACGTTTCAATGACTTGTCTGAAGCAAAGGATTCCAAACTGAATTGCAAATACCTTCAGCCAACCGCAGGTTATCCACCGCTGGTCAGCGGTTCGAGTGTTTGACCGCGACGCTGACCAGCGGTGGATAACCTGAGCATCTCAAACGAAGGGTGTTGATCTATGAAAGACACGTCAAAAAGTGGTTGACTTCTACTTCCCCATAGAAGTCTTACTGTGTCAACTAAATGCAATACCTGGTAGTATGAAGTAATAGAGACTACGGGTATTGCAATGACAGACGATCTCGATGAATTTGACGCGTATCTCAACCATCTGGCACAGGAGTTAGGGCACGCCAATCGCCACGCCGGCCTTAAAGGCTACTGTTCCGGCCTGGTGTTGCCGCTGTCACGAAAGAGCGTCGAGCCGATGGCCGCGCATCTTGATCCGCTTCACGCCAGTGCGAAGCATCAGTCGCTCCACCATTTTGTTGCCAAAGCCGAGTGGTCCGACAAGGCGATCATGCAGCGGGTGCGCGAGTGGGTGATGCCCGCGCTAGGCGCGCATGCCGCTGAAGAGGCCGGCTACTACTGGATTATTGACGACACCGGTTTTCCAAAGAAGGGCCGCCACTCGGTAGGGGTGGCACGCCAGTACTGTGGCCAGCTCGGCAAACAGGACAACTGTCAGGTTGCAGTGAGTTTATCGATCGCGACGCAGCGCGGCAGCCTGCCAATCGCCTGGCAACTGTATGTTCCCAAGGAATGGATTGATGATCGGGAGCGCGCCCGTCGCGCGGGCATTCCAGACGATCAGGCCTTCGCAACCAAACCACAGATTGCACTGGCCCAACTGCGTGAAGCGATTGCATCGGGGATTGTGCCGGGTATCGTGCTGGCCGATGCAGGATATGGTGATGAAACGGCCTTTCGGGAAGGGATAAGCGAGCTGGGTTTGTTATACGCGGTGGGGATTCGCCCGGGTACCTCAGTGTGGGCACCGGGTACGGCGCCGCTGCCGCCCAGGCCGTGGAGTGGGCGCGGCAAGCCACCTACGCTGCTGCGTCGTGCGCCAGGCCATGAACCGCAAGCGGTCAAGGCGCTGGCCATGCAATTACCCGCGAACGCCTGGCAAACCGTAACCTGGCGAGAAGGCAGCAACGCGGCACTGTCCTCGCGCTTTGCCGCCCTACGGGTTCGTCCCGCTCATCGCGACTATTGGAGCAGTACCCAGCGCGCTGAAGAGTGGTTACTCATTGAATGGCCCGAGGGAGATACAGAGCCGCTCAAGTACTTTCTCAGTACCGCTCCCGGGGAGGCGACACTTGAACAACTTGTATTGGTGACCAAGATGCGTTGGCGTATCGAGCGCGACTATCAGGACCTGAAGCAGGAGTTCGGACTGGGTCACTACGAAGGTCGTGGCTGGCGCGGCTTTCATCACCACGCCACGCTGAGTATCGCCGCATATGGGTTTCTGATGGCCCAGAGACTCAGGATGGGATCAGGCACCGGCGATAAAAAAAACTTCGTTGAACGCACGCTACCTGCGCTTCCCGCGGATTACATCGCACGCGGCAGTCCAGCGCGCACAACGCCACGTTCCTGACTCCATCACGACGTTGCGCATCCTGCTCGGACTACGGCTCACGCAACGCCTGCACCATCCATTG
>JBARCX010000139.1:0-3011 GCA_049794535.1 Rhodanobacter sp. | reverse complement strand
AGAAGATTGGTGGCGATATTCACGTGCTGGTGGCAGGTCACAACGCACAGGCTGCGGCGGATGCGGCAGCGAAGATTGCAGGTGTTTCGAAGGTGCTGCTGGCTGACGCCGCGCAACTCGAAGCGGGTCTCGCGGAAAACGTCCAGGCAACCGTGATGAACATCGCGAAGGACTACACGCACATCCTCACGCCGGCGACCGCCTACGGCAAGAACATCGCGCCGCGCATCGCCGCGAAGCTCGACGTCGCGCAGATCAGCGACATCACCGCCGTGGACAGCGCAGACACGTTTGAGCGCCCGATCTACGCGGGCAACGCTATCGCCACGGTTCAATCTCAAGATCCGATCAAGGTGATCACGGTCCGCACGACCGGTTTCGACCCGGTCGCAGCAGAAGGCGGCAGCGCAACGGTCGAGAAGATCGAAGCTGCAGCCGACACCGGCCTGTCGCAGTTCGTGAGCCGCGAGGTGACGAAGCTGGATCGTCCGGAACTGACCTCGGCGAAGATCATCGTCTCGGGTGGCCGTGGTCTGGGCAATGGCGAGAACTACACCAAGGTTCTGGAGCCGCTGGCGGACAAGCTGAACGCAGCGCTGGGCGCATCGCGCGCGGCAGTGGATGCGGGCTTCGTGCCGAACGACTATCAGGTCGGCCAGACGGGCAAGATCGTTGCGCCGCAACTGTATGTGGCGGTCGGCATCTCGGGTGCGATCCAGCATCTGGCCGGCATGAAGGACTCGAAGGTCATCGTGGCGATCAACAAGGACCCGGAAGCGCCGATTTTTAGCGTCGCCGATTATGGTCTGGTGGGCGACCTGTTCACGGTCGTGCCGGAGTTCGAGGCCATGCTGTCTTAAGCGTAGTCCGAGGAAAGGCAAACGTCTGACGAGGTGACAGATGAGCAATTTGAACGATATGGGGCATGTCAGAGCGGCGGCGGCCTTAGCCGCCAATGCCGAAGATGCCTCCATCTGGCGGTGGTTCGCACTGCTCCTTGAAGAGCGAAGGATTCGCTGGTGCTGCAGCAGTGACTATTGGCTCGTGAGCGTTGATAACAAGCACGTTGCCACGGAAAACAGCTTCGATAAGGCCATCCGGAACGCGAGGGAAACCGTACAAAATTCCAATCAACCAATTTCGCAGGGGGCCAAGCGGAGCAGGCGGGTCGCTTGAACTACGGAAGAGAGTCTCGCGCGGAGGAAGGGCTGAGACGATTATTCACCTCTGGCCGCGTGTGGATGTAACGCGGCGAACTTTTCCGGCGGAGGATCTAGTGTTTCGCTTTTTGCGAATCTTGGGTTCACACGGCTATTCCTGTGTTTCAGCCACCATACCGCGTCAGCGGTTTAGGCAGTATGACTTTATATGGACGCCTCCCTTTTTGCGAAGGTTTTTCGTGCGCTCGACTTGATGGGGCGGTTGCTGCTTTATATCCGGCCTGTTGCAGCCAATCATTCGGCTGCGGGCCCCGATGAAATCCGCTGACTCCCTCCTCATTTCCGTGTCGAGCTCAAGGCTCTTCGTCATACCCAGGTTTAGGGAGTCCCGGTCCGACCTATCTTGTCATTACACACGATTGCCAACGCAACCTGTCAAGGTGCCACCTGTGAGAACAGCTCCTTTATAACGCAAATTCTTTAATGAGGTTTCGAGCTTACGTACTCTCTGCCGTACTGCCTGTCGTGGGCGAGAAGTGCCCAGATGGTTCTTGCGATCTTGTTGGCTAGCGCCACGATTACCACGTTGAACGGTCGGCGTTTGCCGAGCTGCTCAACCCATGCGCCAGCCCTGTCTGGATGTCGTAGCACGCTACGAGCCCCGTGGATCAGCAGCGTGCGCACATACGTGTCGCCTCTCTTGCTGATGCCCAGCAACTGAACCTTGCCGCCAGAGCCGGTTTGTTTGGGCACCAGACCGAGCCAGGCGGCGAATTCCCGTCCTGAGCGAAAGGCCTTCGCGTCGCCCATCGTCGCGACAGCCGCCGTGGCGCTCAACAAACCAACGCCCGGTATGGCCGCGATTGTCTGACATGCTTCGTCGTCTTTCATCCATGCCTGCAAACGGTGTTCGATCCCGGCAATCTGCCGGTCCAACTCCGTCAGGCCGCTCCATTGTTCACGCAACGTATCGATCAGCATGGCAGGCAAACGCTCCGACAGCTTTGCGAGAATGCCAGGCATCGCCTTGTCGAGTGCTTCCCGACTGCGGCCCATGACTTCGCCGTATTCGGCAAGTAGACCACGCAGGCTGTTGATCTGCATCGTGCGGAACTTCACCAGTTGCTGCCGCATCCGGTGCAGTGCCAGCACGGCCTGCTGCGCTTCGGTCTTGACCGCGACCGGCTTGCTGGGTACCTGCGTGGCCATCCAGATGGCTCGCGCATCCGCTGGATCGTTCTTGTTGCCGATATTGAACGCCTTGACGAACTTCGGCGGCATCAGCTTCACCAGATGACCCATCTTCGTCAGTTGCCGTGCCCAATGCTGCGCACCGCCACACGCTTCCATACCGATCACGCAAGGCGCACGATTCGCGAAGTATTCAAGAAATTTGTCTCGCTTCACTGCCTTGTTGACGACTTCACCGGTGTACGGATCGACCCAGTGCACCTGAAACACGCTTTTGGCGATGTCAACTCCTACGGCTGTATGGTTCATGATGGACCTCCTCCGGTTGGCTCTGAAGACCTCAATGATCTTCCATTCCGACCGTATTGATTCGGTCGGTCCGCGAGTATGTGGGTCTGTTCATCGCTTCCACCTCGCGCGGGGTGGGAGGCGTCCATTCCATTTCCGTGAGTCAGCGGCTGGCCCGCCGTGAGGAACCAGACGCGGATTAGCATTACTGCCAGAGCCGCACGATGTGCACACGGCACATCCCGGCGATTTCCAGCGCGGAAGCCAGCATGAACGACGATAGCACGGTGTTTGTCGGTCTGGATGTTCACAAGGAGTCGATCACGGTGGCGTACGCGGTCGGCATGGGCGACGTGGAACTGCTGGGCAAGA
>JBARCX010000138.1:0-8351 GCA_049794535.1 Rhodanobacter sp. | reverse complement strand
ACGGAATCCAGATTGAATCACTGATAAGGTCCGCTTCCGTCCCGAGGGGACATTCGGCGAAGCCCGGTGTACGCCCTGGCGCTTAAGTGCATCCCGAGTCGGCATGGTCTCGTGGGGACGGTGTAGCGTTTGCCATCGGGTCCGCTGACGTCACGTTATGATCGAGGCTTAGGGCTGGGAGGCTCGAATCATGACTGAGCTACGAACGATTGGTGTCTTGCATGGTGTCTCCATTGCCGTCGCAGCCTGGGACAGCGCGATGGCGGCAGTCGACCTGTCCTTTGCCTGCATGTTCGAGCGCGAACTCAACGATGCTGGTCCGGTGGGTGGCCTGCGCCATCTGGATGACGCTCTTGGTGGCGCGTTGGCCGAGCTTCGTCGCGCCGGATATTTTCGGGCGACTCCCATGGAGACGCTCTTGATAAGCCGACCGCCTGCGACTGTCGTCGCTCGGGCCGTCATGGTGGTAGGTCTTGGTGATCCATCGATTTGGTCACCCGCGGTCACGGCAGAGGCAGCAGCCACTGCCGTTCGCGCAGCGATTCAGCAGAGGGTAGAGAGCGCAGCTTTTGCTCCAAGTCTGCTTGATGCAGGGCTTACATCGAGTGACACAAGCGATGTCGCTGCCACCATGCTGAAAGCGGTGGCCGACGCGATTGCGGCGCAGGCGCGAATAGCCGCCATTGGCCTGGCTCCATCGCACTTACTTCGCCAGTGGGTATTCGACGTCGGTGCGGCACACTTGGACACAGTGACCGACCATTTCCAGGCCACGCTCGCGGCGTTAACTCCTGCTATCTAGTACCTGATCAACGTGCTGGCTTGCTGATCCGAGAGTTTGGGTCACGCTGATCAACTGCATCGGCACACGCATGGTGCAGAAGCATTGATAATTCCGTACGCCAAGGCTGCGCGGAATCAAGAAGTACTGGCTCATGGGCCACCCTTTCGAAGGGCATCTCCTTGACGGCACCATCCCGGTACGCACACTCCATCTCACGGAGCCTAGAAACTCCGCACGAAGCGGTACCCACCACGACAGGTGGGTTTTGTGTCCCTAGGGCACTCCTCCGACGCGAATCGCGTCGGGAGGGCGGCAGCCATAGAACACCCGCAAGGGAAAATCTGCCCGCCGACTTCGTGCGGTTTCTAGCCTCCCGACACCTCGTGCTGGACGTGTAGCAACGTCCACGCGAGGCATTTCTCTCTCACAGGAGATGTCGCCATGGCAGGTGCTTTCGAAACCCACGCTCAATTCACCAACGAGCTGCGTTACCAACTCCCCCAGTGCGCTCACGATCAGTTGAGCGATACCCGCGACGAGCTGCGGCTACTCGCCGATCTCGCCCTACGCTTGCATAGCGACGGCGAGCTACAGCTCCAGCCGAATGCTTTGGCGCGTTGCTTCAACCGCCTGGCCGAGCAACTCTCCGATGTGCTCTACGCGGCGGTGCGGCCTTTGCCTAACGTTTGAGGTGCGCACGTGCCCCTTGTTCTCCCACCGGAGAACGAGGGGCCGGCGACGCCTGAGAAGTTACTCAGCTTTGAAATCGACAATGTCGCGAGTCATTTCCATTTTGTTCGAATGCTGTCCCATGGCGATGGCTAAACCGTAGCTCTGCAAATACACATAGTCCGTTTCGAAATCGATAACGCCGTTTTCATTGAGGAAGTTGCAGGTAAATTCCCTGGCCGTCCCCTGGATATTGCTGTTGATTTTGGTCGCCGGATAGGTCTTGGTGAGATCGCATGCAACTCCGCGATTCACCGTTCTTCCGCGCGGGTCGTTTGAGGTAAGCGTGTATACGTAGCTCAATGAAGGCTGGTCGAACGATGTGTCCATGCTCACAACGGACTTCGCTCTGAACAAGTACGGCATCCTCGCGTCGGACGGCTTCATTTCCTGGCTTAGCAGCGGAAATACGTCACGGTATTTAAGCGAATAATAACTTTCGACTTCGATTCCATTGACGTATTGGATAATGAGCTCCCGAATAAGTCCATTCCCCGCATTCTGATAGATGACGTCGGCCGTCGTTTCGACCGTTGCGCCGTTACTGACGTACTTGATTGTAGTTTTTCGCTTTAAGGTAAGCCTGCTGAAAGACGGTGGATTACCAGTGGATTGCGCCAGTTTGTCTTGCACGGAACTGGGTAATGCGGAGAGTGTAAATGTCCGGCTGAGATACGCCTCTCGATCCTGGAGGACAGTCTTGGGTGAGTCCTCGGCACAGCTCGCCATTCCCAGGCACCCGACGATCGTCGCGGCTGCCATCACCATTCGGCTGAACATCATGAGTAGTCCCTTTTCTCTTGAGTGGTTATCACTAACTGCGCATGTGCCACTTGGTTGTCCAGTCGGAGAACCGAGGGGCTGCGAATTATGAGAAATTATTCGACTTTGAAATCGACGAGATCGCGGGTCAATTTCATTTTGTTTGTATGCTGCCCCTTGACGATGGCAACACCGTAGTCTTGCAAATACACATAGTCCGCCTCGTAATCCACAACACCGTTTTCATTGAGGAAGTTGCAGGCATATTCCCTGGCTGCCCCTTGAATACTGGCGTTCAACGTGGAGGCCGGATAGGTTTTTGTGAACCCGCATGCTATTTCACGATTGAGCGTGCGTGCCCTGGGGGCGTTTGAGGTGTAGACGTACACTAGGCTCAATGTGGGTTGGTCGAACGATAAATCCATGCTCGTAATGGATTTCACTTGGCCCATGTGCGGCATGATCTTGTCGGCCGGGTTCAGCGTCTGTTGCATCAGTGGAAACGCGCCACGATAGGTCAGTGCAAAAGAACTATTAGCTTCTATTCCATTGCTGTATTCGATGTCGATCTGCCGGATCAGACCGTTCCCCGCATTCAGATAGAAAGCTTCGTTTGTCGAGTCAACGGTGGCGCCGGTGCTGACGTACTTGATCGTCGATTTTTGTTTTATGACAATCTTGTTGAACGACGGCGGCTTGCCAGTAGATTGCGCCAACTTTTCCTGTACAGAACTGGACAGGGCAGTGGGTACGAATACCCGGCTGAGATATCCCTCTCGATCCTGGGCCATGGTTCGGGTTGTGTCTTCCACACAGCCGGTTATCCATAGGCACCCGGCGAGCATCGCGGTAGCCACCACTATTTGGCGGAAAATCATACGTAGTCCCTTTTCCCTTTATCCATTGCGATATAAAGCGATATAGGGTTGCATCCACTATTCGGCTGCCGGCGACATGGCCGGCAAATCAACAACAGTGAAAATCCCCCGCGGGGATCATGCCTATTCCTTTAAGACGTAACAAGTACTGGTTACGTACTGGGGCGATAGCAATCAACTGCGGCACACGAAACGTAATACCTTGCGAACACAGCCTTTCAATCCTTGCTGAGGGGATTAATCTGAGCGCCAATCCATGTTTGTCGTTGGTAGGCGCCAGGGCGATGCCTTTTATCCAGTAGGCATCGATATGCCTGATCTGAAAATAGGTCATCTCATTGAATACGGATTCGAATGAATACGAGCGAATCACGCTGAAGACATCGGTTTTCCAGGATCTCAGCGCACGGTTTTCAAATGGTTTGTCACAAACTCAGCGCGGTACGAGCAGCGCCGCGAAAGCGGCGGCTCAGGTCGAGTCGAGCGCCATCGCGCGGTATACAACTTCTGCATCTCCCGGGAGCAGCGTATGAGAGAGGGCGGGGCAGAGTGTTGAATGCATTCCGACTACGGACGCTCGAGCCGAATGAACAGCGTTGCAGTCTGAGCGAGTTACTTATGCCGCTTGATGCTGGCAGAAGGCGGAATGCCAGCGGCAATATCCTGCGAAGGTGGGCACGCGCGATCGCAGTTGCCCCCTCACTTCGTCGTCAACTCGAAATCGATTTAGCCTTCCGCTGCGTCCGGCGGTTGCCACAGTTCCACGCGATTGCCTTCGCCGTCCACGCACCAGCCGAAAGCGCCGTATTCCGAGCGCTCGACTTTCTCGTCGACCGTGACCCCACCGGCACGCAACTGTGCGAGCAGTGCGTCGAGATCGGCGACGCGGTAGTTGAGCATTTGCGGTTGCGCGGGGCTACCGAAATGCGACGTTTCGGCCGGGAATGCGGTCCAGAGCTGATAGCCGGGTTCGTGGTCGGCGAACGGGAAGATCGCACCGAAAGCACCGCCGAAGTCGCTTACGTCGAAGCCGAGATGTTCGCGGTACCAGGCCGCGAGTGCCTTCGGATCGCGGGCGCGGACAAAGATGCCGCCGAGCCCGAGTACCTTGTGTCTACCTGTGGCGTCGCTGATCGTCATGACGGGATATCCTTCGGCGGGTTGACGTGCTCGGGTGTCGGATCGTTCGCTAGCACCACGGCAGGTGCGACCTCCGAGGTGAGCGGACGATACAGCTGCCAGAGTCTGCCGGTCTACTCCCAGCGCGATCCCGACGAGATTGCCTGGTGCCTTAACCATCGGCCCCGTAAAACACCCGACTGATGGACTCTGGCTGACGTCTTCTTCGCTGGATGCTTCGATCGAAATACACCATCGACAACGGCAGCGCCTGTTAGTGCTGGCCGATGTAGAGCACGCTTTGCTCCGTGATGCCGCACTTCTGAAATATGTCGCGCCCGAAGGTTTTCACATCAAGGTTCTTCACCTGGAAGCCGCCGGCCTTTAGCCGCTTAAGAAAGTCGCTGCGCTCGTACATTCGGATGTGATCGTCCTGACCAAAGCGCCGCCAGCGCTCATTGACGTCGGTCACGCTCGGGTCTTCGTCGGTTTTCTGCAGGCCGAGCAGGATCGGCACCATGAGAATGGCCGCACCTTTGGGTGCCAGGACGCGATGCAGTTCGCGGATGGCCTTGGCATCGTCCGGCACATGCTCCAGGACATGCGAGCACACGATGATGTCGAAACTGCCGTCGGCATAGCAGTCCATCTGGGTGATATCGACCTTGTCGTCTGCCAGCGGCGACATCAGGTCGGCAGAACGGTATTGCACACCTGGCAAGCTCTTCAGGAATTGAGAGAGCCTGGGCGCTGGAGCGATATCCAGCAGTCGCAGCGCTTGTCCAGAACGTTGCTGCACATAGGCCTTCAGGAACAGCGCATACAAGCGATCCCGATCGGATGCCTGGCACATGGGGCACGTATATTGCCCAAGATTAAGCGTTTCGAATTGATCCAACGAATAGGGCACATTCAGTCGGTTGAGCATCTCGAAATAACTATTCGGGAGCGGGAGGAAGTTCGGAAAGCTATGGGAACAAATGGGACAGGATTTCATGCATCGACCTTCTATGGTGCCGTCTTGAATTGTCTCGGCCAGCCAGCAAAAAACTTGACCTGACCGGCGTCGAGAAACGACCACCCGCGACAACCCAATACCCTATCCATGGTCAGTGAAGGTAGCGCCACAATGGTTTCGCGCATTCTATAAGAGACGCTGGCGTGGTGTACTTCACCTGACGTTTGAGCTGCTGACGCGTACTTGGCGCTTACCCAGGTGTATGCGCGGAGCTTGTCGCGTAACGGGAAGCACTCACACCGAACGCGTTGCCTCCACCGGTGATAGCCGTGAGGCACGCAGCGCCGGTGCCAGAACGGCCGATTGGCCGAGCAAAAGTAACACCACGGCGCCCATCGCCACATAAGCCAGCGACAGCCTGGCCATTTCGAATCGGTCGATCATCAACAGGTTCAGGCCCACCGCCAGCAGCGCACCGATGAAAACACCGCCCAGGGTGATCAGTAGATTCTCGGTGCAGAAGTAGCTGAGGATGTCGCCGCGTGTGGCGCCGAGTGCCCTGCGCACGCCGATCTGCTTACGCCGCTGGCTGACCCAGAAGCTGGTTAGCCCAACGATACCGGCAGTCGTGGCGGCCAGCAGGACGATGCAAATAACGCCCATCAATATCGCCATGCCGCGATCGGTCTTATAGGTGGCCGCGCGTATCTCGTCGTAGGTCAGCACATCCTTGGGGCCGATCACGCGCATGCGATTCGCAGCGAGCAATGCTTTCGGCGCGTTGCGCGCCACGTCGGCCAGTTGCCCTGGCTGCGCCCGTACGACATAGATCGTGCTGGCCGCAAGCAGCCGGTAAGGAACCAGCGTGGAGTGTTCGACCCATAGATGGGTGAAACTTCCTATCCACGTTTGCAGTCGATCGACCACACCAATAATCGTGCTCGGTGGAGCCGTACCGACGCTGATGCTTTTGCCGACGGCCGTTCCATCGGGATAGAGCGTGTCGGCTAAAGCTTTGGTGATGATGATGGCCGACGGCGCCATGGTGCCGCGGACAGATAAGGGGCTGATCTCATCACTGCGAAAGTTGCGACCGGCAATCAGTTTAAGGCCCAGCGTGGATATCGCCTGTTCGTCGGCGAAATAGAGAGCCGATGAGGTGGTCGGCGTTTTTTGATCTATCGAATAGCGCAGGCCCTTCGACCAACCGCTATTGCCCAATGGGTGGGCGTTGCTGGCAAACGCATTGGCTACGCCTGGCACGTTGCGCAGGGTGTTCAGATCGGCTTGCGTCATCGCCGACATCTGCGTATCCGTCGGGCTACCCACCCATTGATTCTGGATGACCAGTACATGCGCTTCGTCGACACCACTGGGTCGAGACAGGCGCGCTACGCGTTGCTGGATGATAAATAGGGCGTTGCACACAATTGCGAGCGTCAGCGCGACTTGCAACACGATCAATGCGGTGCCGGCTTTGTGGTGCCAAAGCGCGGACAGGATGGGTTTGATCTGCATGGCAACGATCTCAGTGTGATTTCAGCTGCCACGACGGTTGCACCCGTGCAGCGCGCCAGGCGGGGTAAAACGCAGCCAGCACGGTGGTCGTCATCGACACCAGCAAGGTGAGAATTACCAGGCTGACGTTGATGCTTGCCAGCCGCGCGATCTCCGGCTCGAACACCGCACTCGTGCCAAGCACACCCAATGCGGTAAGGCCTAGGCCGAGCGCAGCGCTGGCCACGCCGACCATCGCGGCCTCGGCAATGAACTGCCGATAGATCTCGCCGCGCGAAGCCCCCAATGCCCGGCGCACACCGATCTCGCCGGCACGGCGCATGATCTTCGCCAGCAACAAGCCCACCGTATTGACCAGGCACACGAGCAGGAATCCGATGGCCACCAAAAGCGAAACCTTGGTTTCGGGCGGCACCGCGCCTTCGCGATCCAGCCAATGCATCATGTCGTCCAGGCGCACATTGGCGGCCCAGCGAAACCGGCCACTGCGTTGTTGCTCGGTGGCGTAGCTGGTGAGGAACTGTTGGTAGTGTTGTACCGCAGCAACATCCGGCAATTCGACCCAGAACGACACCCACACGCATTCCGAATGCAGCATGCCATCCCAGCCGGGCGCGAATGTGGGCGCGTAAGCACAGCTGTTATTGCCGTTGGTTCCGGTTTGCATGTCTATCGCCCGTGTGAACGGCAGAAAGAAATTCGGAGCGTCGGCGAAACCGAAACCATTGTTGACGTCGTAGTAGCGTGGCTGGGGATTCCAGTCCGCCGTTACGCCTACCACTCGATAATCGTGGCCATCCACATCAACCATTCGACCCACGCTGTTCACGCCGGCAAAGAGTTTTTGATTGAGTGGATCGCTAATCACGATCGCGTTGGCATGATGCAAATCATCCGCATCAGTCCAACCCGTGCCATAACGAAAGGGCACTTCGAACATCGTGAAGAAATCCGCGTAAGCGGCATAGGCATTGGCGGAAAATGGCGGCTGCGAAGCATCTTGCGGCACCACGTTGTAGACAACGGGATAGATCGCCGTTTGCCGCTTCGCTTCGCGTGCACGCATCAATGCCATGGCATCCGTGTAGGTCAGCGCATCAGGTAGCGCTGCACGCGTTGCACCGCTCTGCGGGCCTCGATTGTCGATCTGCGGCACAAACAGTTGCGATGATTTATCCGGTATCGGATTGCCCGACACCGCGCGGAACACCGCGTAGGTCGTCATCGATGACGCCACGCCAAAGCCCATGATCAGAATCATCAACGCCGTCAGGCCGGGGCTTCGTTTGAAGCTGTGCAAGGCGAGCTGAAAGTAGTAGCCGAACATGCGCGCATGGCTCCCTTGGGTAGGCTATTCCGCTTTGCATAGCGGTGCACGGCTAAAGCCTGCAGCCATAAAGGGATCTGCCACGTCAGTTTTGTGGTGACCGGCAAAGCACAAGTGTGAGCGGTAGGTGGAGCGGGGTGAATGGTTCGGGTTCGTCGTTCCGGCGCAGGCCGACTAATGTTCGGAGAAATTTCAGCCGTGCGGCAACTCCCTCTCCCCTCCGGGGAGAGGGTTGGGGTGAGGGGTCAGCCTCGCGATAAAGCTGAAATCATCGTG
>JBARCX010000137.1:0-7809 GCA_049794535.1 Rhodanobacter sp. | reverse complement strand
GGCCGCTTCAGCGCAGCGCGGACGACAACATTTGCTCGAAATCGTCGGTCTCGTCGTCGGCCAGCAATTGTTCGACCATCGCCAGTGTGGCGCGGCGCATCGGCTTGTCGTCGATGCGGTTCAGTGGTGCCTGGCGCATGGCATCGAGTGGCAGCACGGTGAGGTCAAACGGTAGTTCATCGGCTGCGAACAGCAACACCGGATACTCGGCTTGTTCGTCACGGCTGATGCGCAGGCGGCGCGTCTGCGGCTCCACTGGCACGCGATGTTCGTGCAGAAAGAGAGTGACTGCCTCGGGGTCATCGCTGAACACGTGCAGGCAGACTGCCGAGTGAGCATCGGCGGTGCCGTCGAGTACGGCACCGACCAATCGGGGCTCAAAACGATCCAGAAAACGCATCGCTTCAGCCGCTGCTTCACGGCGTTCGTGCAGTAGTTGTGGTTGGCTGTCAGCTTGAAACAGGCGTTGGTGTTCGCGCAGCGCCTGTTCGATCTCATGATTGCGCGGCAGGGCTTGTGCATCGAGGATGCCCAGTCGCTCGGCCGCCTTGAGTTTGGCGTGGTGGAAGTCGCGTATGCCGTGCTCGCTCATCAAGCGTGCCGCCTCTTGGGCAACACGTAGACGATTGCGTTGCACGCGATCATGCGCGTGGATGCGATGGTGTTCGCCTCGTGCCATGGCCTGGATCCTCCGCAGCGTGCGTGGACAGCCTACACGGAAAAATCACCTCTCGGAATGGCCTGCGTCATCGAAGCCAGTACGGCCTGCACACAGTTGGAGCTGGTGCAGGTCGTGACGACGTTGGATCTAGGATCGAGGCAGCTTAGAAGATGTCATAAGCGTGCTGCTGATCCTGATTCTGCTGTTGCTGCTGGACAGCCTGGGTGCGTAGGCGATCGACATCCTCGATCTTGAATATTTCGGACATGGCGTTCGGATCACCCGCTTCAGTCGGCAAACCGTTGTCGCGGTTGATTAGCACGGTGCTGATGCCTGGAGGCATGGCCAAGCTGTTGGACGGAAGCCCCTTCAACGCAGCGCCCATGTAATCCATCCAGATCGGCAATGCCACTTGAGCACCGAATTCACCCACGCCACGCGACTTGCCCAGCGGGCTGAAATCGTCAAAGCCAACCCACACCGAGGTGGACAAGTCGCCATTGAAGCCGATGAACCAGGCATCGCGGTGATCGTTGGTGGAGCCTGTTTTGCCGGCCAAGTCGTCGCGGCCCAGTGCCTTGGCGGCTTTGCCCGTGCCGAGCGGGTTCTGGATCACGTCCTTGAGCAGCGAGGTAATCAGGTAGTCGTTACGAATGTCGATCACGTGTGGCGCGAGAACCGGCGGGTGCGTGCCGTCACCATGCACATCGGCGGGCAGCACGGTTCCGCCAGTGCTGGCTGCGTCGGCGACGCTGCTGGTAGATGCGGGTGCAGACCCGGCGCTGGCCACGCCATTGGCGGGTTCAGTAAGCATGTTCGCAGGCGGTGGCCCGGGCGGCGTGTTGTCGAGCAGTCGCTCCTGGCAGTCGCGGCAGGCGCGGGCCGGATTGGCGACGTACACCGGCTTGCCGTCGCGGTCGTCGATCTCACTGATGAAGTACGGGGTGACCAAATAACCGCCATTGGCGAATACGGAAAAGCCGCGTGCCATGCCCATCGGTGAAACTGAGGCAGTGCCCAGGGCCATGGACAAGTTCTGAGGCAGCGCATCGAGCGAGAAGCCAAAGCGGGTGGCGTAGTCACGCGCATAGCGCACGCCGATCGCGTCGAGCAGGCGCACCGAAACCAGGTTCTTTGATTCCGCTAGCGCCTCGCGTAGGCGCATGGGGCCAGCGAATTTGCCGTCATCGTTCGATGGTGTCCATAGGCCGCCAGGTTGCGACGGATCAGGTAGCGCGAGTGGGGCATCATTGACGATCGAGGCTGGCGTGAAGCCACGTTCAAACGCTGCCGAATAGAAATAGGGCTTAAAGCTGGAGCCGGGCTGGCGTGCGGCCATCACGGCGCGATTGAATTTGCTGCGCAGAAAGTTGTAGCCGCCGACCAAAGCCTGGATGGAGCCGTCCTCAGGATTAAGCGAGACCAGTGCCGCCTGCGCCTTGGGAATCTGTGTGAGCTGCAAATCGCCTTTGTCGTCACGTGACAGGCGGATGATGTCGCCGCGCTTGAGCACGGTGCCTACATTTTGCGGCTCGGCACCGATGCGGCTGTCAGTGATGTACGGGCGGGCCCAACGCATCGCGTCCAGCCCCAGCTGCACGTTCGCCTCGCGGCTGGACAGATACACGGATGCAGCGGTGCCCGTAACAGCGGTAACGATGCCCGGCTGCATACCGGAAATATCGGTGTAGCTCGACAATGCGCGGTCGTAGTCCGCATTGCTAGCGTCCGACGGTAGCTCCTGGTGTGCTTCAGGGCCACGCCATCCATGCCGTTGATCATAAGCAACCAAGCCTTGCCGTACGGCCGTTAGCGCTTGCTGCTGGCGGCTGCTTTGCACGGTGGTCTTGACCACGTAGCCTTCGGTAAGCGCGTCGTTGCCCAGGCGATTGAGTGCCTGTTGGCGCACCATTTCGGCCAGGTACGGGGCATCTACCTGAATCGCCTGCTCGTGGGGCGCGGCATCGTCCGGCGCCGCAATCGCCTGCTCGTATTCGGCCTGGTTGATGTAGTGGTGGTCGAGCATCTGGCCGAGCACCCAATTGCGTCGGGCTACCAGCCGCTTGGTATTGGTCAACGGGTTAACTGCGGAGGGCAGTTGGAACGTAGAGGCCAGGGCCGCACATTCGGGAACGGTCAGCTGGTCCAGGGTCTTGCCGTAGTAATACTCGGCGGCGGCAGCTACGCCATAAGAACGGTGCCCCAGGAACATCTTGTTGAGATAAAGCTCAAGGATCTGATCTTTGCTGAGCTCGCTTTCCATGCGCAACGCAATAAACATCTCGATCAGCTTGCGCGAATACAGCTTTTCCGGGCTCAGAAAGACATTGCGAGCCACCTGCTGGGTAATGGTCGACCCGCCCTGGCCTTTCTCGCCACCGGAAAGCACCACATGCCAGCCGGCACGCACCACGCCACGCCAGTCAACGCCTGGGTGATGGTAAAAATCTGCGTCCTCGGCCGATAGAACGGCATGTTTCAGCCGATCCGGCACCTGAGACATGCTGACCGGGATGCGCCGGGTTTCGCCAAAAGACGCGATCAGCTTGCCGTCGGCGCTTAGCACCGTTAGGGGGACCTGCATGTGGTAGTCCTTGAGGACGGCCACCGAGGGCAGGCGAGGGGCGACCAGCCAGTAGGCGACGCCTACGGCGGCGACAGCGAGCAGCAGCCCCGTAAAGGCCAGGATCAGCAGCCAGCGCAGCAAACGCTTCAAAATTCGCATGGTATGGATGTAAGCGAGACCTGAGTCAAAACACGCCAGAGTATAGATGTAGCAGTATCTGTCTCGTGAGCAACGGGTGATGGCGGAGTCAAATCCACGTCACAGGTTGGAGTGACGCTATGGCCCAAATGTGCAGGCCATCACGCCATTCAGTCGAGAAAGGTCGCGTAGGCCGTTGCTAATACGTTAATTTTTGGATCTAATGCCATCGCGCGCTCACCAGATTCTGGCCGCAGGCGCTAGGGGCAAGGGGGAAAAACCGTGGGTCTTTTTACACCCAAGAAGCCGTCGCTGATCGGCGTCGACATCAGTTCGACTGCCGTTAAGCTGCTGCAGCTTAGCCAGACCGGTGGGCGTTACCGCGTAGAACACTACGCTGTAGAGCCGTTGCCTCCGAACGCCGTGGTCGAGAAGAACATCGTCGAAATCGAGGCGGTGGGAGATGCGATCCGACGCGCGTTGGCACGCTCAGGCTCCAAGCTCAAGCACGCGGCGGCCGCCGTCGCCGGCTCCGCAGTCATCACACGCATTGTGCCGATGTCGAGCGAGCTGTCGGAAGATGATCTGGAGGGTCAGATCCAGGTCGAGGCCAACCAGTACATTCCGTACCCCATCGACGAAGTCAGCCTTGATTACGAGGTGCTTGGCCCGGTACGCGACAACCCTGAGATGAACAATGTGCTGCTCGCCGCCTCGCGTACCGAGAACGTCGACATGCGCGTGGCCGCGCTGGATCTGGGCGGACTCAGTGCGCAGGTGATCGATGTCGAGGCGTTCGCGATGGAAAGCGCGTTCGCGATGATCGGCGATCAGCTCAACGTAGGCCGCGATGCGCTGGTGGCGGTGGTCGACATTGGCGCCACCATGACCACGCTCTCCGTGCTGCGTAACCAGCGCACGATCTATTCGCGCGAACAAGTGTTTGGTGGCAAGCAGCTGACCGACGAAATCATGCGTCGCTACGGTCTTTCCTATGAGGAGGCCGGTCGCGCCAAGCGCAAGGGCGGCTTGCCTGAGTCCTATGAAAGCGAGGCGTTGGAGCCGTTCAAGGAGTCGCTGGTTCAGCAGATCAGTCGACTGCTTCAGTTCTTCTATGCCGGTAGCGAATACAGCAAAGTCGATCAAGTCGTGCTGGCGGGCGGCTGTGCCTCGATCGAGGGGATTGGCGGGATGCTTGAAGAGCAGCTCGGCGTGCCCTGCGTTGTCGCCAACCCGCTGGCGCGGATGTCGTTGTCATCGCGAGTGCAGGCGCAAACGCTGGCCCAGGACGCACCCGCGCTGATGATCGCGGTCGGACTCGCGCTGAGGAGCTTCGACTAATGGCACATATCAACCTACTTCCGTGGCGCGCCGAACGCCGCAAGCAACGTGAGCGCGAATTCTTTCTGCAACTGGCTGCTGCGTTTGTGGCGGCTGTGCTGTTCCTGATTGTGTGGGCGTTCTGGATGGACATGCGCATCGACAATCAGAACGAGCGCAACGCGTATCTGCAAACCGAGATCAAGCAGCTCGATGCGCGCATTACCAAGATTCAGGATCTTGAAAAAGTGCGTTCGCGGTTGTTAGCGCGCAAACAGATCATCGAGCAGTTGCAAGCTAACCGCGCGCAGATGGTCCATCTGTTCGACGAGTTGGTGAAGACGATCCCTGCCAGTGCACGCCTGACATCGCTCAAGCAGACAGGCGATTCGATGACGCTGGAAGGTGTGGCGCAATCCAATGCCAGCGTGGCTGAGTACATGCGCAATATCGAGGTGTCGCCATGGATGGGGCAGACCGATCTGCGTAAGACTGAAAACAGTCACGATGCTTCACGCATGCCTTATGCCTTTGGTCTGAACATCGCATTGCAGCGTCCAAAGCAAAGCGACACACCGGATGGTGCGCCGCCGGCGAGTAGTAGTACGGCTGCCAAGCCGGCCCAAGCCGCCGCTGTGGCAGCTGACAAGGCTGTGGATGACAAGGCTGCCGTTGCGGCGAAAGCGATGAGTGCCGCGCCGCCTGCTACAGCGAAGGCGGTCACACCCGCTGGTTCCACCGTTAAGGGAGGGGCCAAGCCATGAAATTTTTTGACGATCTGCGCAGCCTCGACCGCAACAACATTGGTGGTTGGCCGAAGTCGATCAAGACCTTCTTCACTGCGTTGGTGTTCTTGGTCATCGCGCTGCTTGGTTGGTACGTCTACGTCAGTGGCCAGCAGGATGAACTGCAGGGCTTGGTTGGCAAAGAGACTCAGCTTCAGCAGGATTTCTCACAGAAGCAGGCCAAGGCCGTCAATCTCGAAGCGCTGCAGCAGCAGCTTGATGAGATGAAGGACATGCTGCGGCAGCTACTGCGTCAGCTGCCCAGCAAGACCGAGATGCCCGAGTTGCTGGTGGATATCTCACAGACGGCGCAGGCAGCTGGTCTGGAGACTGAACTCTTCCAGCCCGGCGTGGAGACGTCGAAAGACTTCTACGCGGAGAAGCCGATCCAGTTGCGCATGATCGGCACCTATCACCAATTCGGCACTTTCATCAGCGGCGTGGCGTCGTTACCGCGAGTGGTGATTCTGACCATGCATGACGTGTCGCTAACTCCGCTTAAGCCAACCGCCAAAGGCGCCGAGCCGGAGGTCAACGCGCAATTGGTGCTGCAGGGCACGGTCAAGACCTACCGTTATCTGGATGATGAAGAGACGGCCGAAGGCAGCAAAGCTAAAGGCAAGGGCAATGCTAAGGCAGGGGGGCAGAAATGAGCATATTGACTGCCATCAAGCCGGCTCATTTGGGGCGTGTGCTGTTGATGTTAGCTGCAGCGCTTGTACTCAGCGGCTGCACCCGCGGTATGTCTGATCTCCGTGATTGGGTGGCGCAGGAGAAGGCCAAGAAAGGCGCTCCGATTCCGCCATTGCCGGTGATCAAGACATTTGAGACCTTCAAATACGACGACCAGGACAGACGTGACCCGTTCAGTCCTAGTGCGGCCGAGGTGCAGCCATCAAACAACAACGGCCCGCGTCCAGACGAGAACCGTGTCAAGCAGCCGCTGGAGATGTATGCGCTGGATAGCTTGAAGATGGTGGGCACGATCGGTGGTGGGGCCAGCCTCGAGGGCCTGGTTAAGGATCCATCGGGGGTCATCCATCGCATGCATATCAATGAATATATGGGCCAGAACTACGGTCGCATCACCACCATCAAGGCCGACCACATCGATCTCGTCGAGCTGGTTTCCAACGGCAATGGTGGCTGGATGGAGCGTCCCGCCAGCATCGCGCTTGGCGACAAATAGGATCACAGGGGCTGATGCAATGACCAACCTAATCAAACCTGTTCGGAGTCGTGCCATGCGCCTGGCGAGCCGCTGCCTGATGATAGGCCTGCTGATCGGTAGCGCTGCGTGGGCGAATGCCGCCGCAGCCACTGCCACCTTGAAGAGCATCAGCGTCGATAAGCTGCCCGGTGGCCGCGTCGAATTGCATATGAATTTCGACAACGGTCCGGTACCGCAGCCACGCATCTTCACCACCGATAATCCGCCGCGTATTGCGGTTGATTTTGCCGATACGGTGAACAATGCCTCGCGACACATCGACATTGGCGAGGGCTCGACCTCCGGCGTGTCGGCTGTATCTGCCGGTGATCGCACTCGCGTCGTTGTCGAGTTGATGCGCGATTCCACCTACCACTCTGTGGTTGAAGGCAACAGCCTTGTCTTGACCGTGAATAACGGCACCGAGGCGCGGCCCGTTACTACCGCGGCCACGATCGATCCGTCCAAGGCACTGCCTTCGTCGGTGGCCGACGGTACGGCAGTTTCAAATATCGATTTCCGCCGTGGCGAAAACGGTGCGGGCCGCGTTTTGATCACCTTCAACGGCCCCGGTGCGAATGCCGACATGCAACACCAGGGCAACAAGTTAGTGGTCAGCCTCGGTCATGTGCAGTTGCCGATGAATCTGGCCCAGCGTTTGGATGTGCTCGATTTCGCCACGCCGGTGCAATCCATTGCCACCAAGGCGACGCCGAGTGGTGCGCGCATGGAGATTGCCATCAAAGGTGAGGTTGATACCTCGTCCTATCAGACGGGTGATCAGTACGTGATCGAAGTGGCACCGAAAAAATTGAGTGCCAGCGGCAGGGCAAATGGATCGGATCCAACGCAACAGCCGGTGTACACCGGTACCCGCGCTACCTTCAATTTCCAAGACGTCTCGGTACGTGCCGTGTTGCAGCTGGTTGCTGACGAATCAGGCATCAACCTCGTCGCTTCCGATACCGTTGGCGGCAGCATCACCTTGCGGCTGAATAACGTGCCGTGGGACCAGGCACTGGATGTGATTCTGCGCGCCAAAGGTCTGGACAAGCGTCAAGACGGCAACGTGATCTGGATTGCGCCGCAGAAGGAGTTGGCCGACTACGAGCAAGGCGTTGCCGAGGCT
>JBARCX010000136.1:0-18116 GCA_049794535.1 Rhodanobacter sp. | reverse complement strand
AACCACAGCACAGCACTTGATATGTAACAGACGTTACATGTAACGTCTGTTACATGCAGACACGAAAAGAAGAGCTGATCGAATCGCTGATCCCCTACCTGCTCGAACATGGGCTGGCGGATCTTTCGCTGCGACCTCTCGCCGCAAAAACCGGCACCAGTGCACGCTTGCTCATCTATCACTTCGAATCGAAAGAAGGGCTGCTCGTTGAAGTCTTCGGAGCCATGCACGCGCATTTGCAGCAATCTTTTTCGCTGCTACTGAACACCCCATCGAAAAGTCCGAGCACAAAACCGCCGATTCGATTGTTCTGGGATTGGGCGATAGCGGACGAAAACTATCCCTATCTAAAGCTGCTTTACGAACTACAGATTCTCGCCATCCAGAACCCAACCACCTACGCCCAATACTTCGAGCGCAATACGCTCAATTGGTACGACCTGGTAATGGAGGCGCTTCCGCCATCGGAGCGAACACCTGCGCTGGCTACGCTGTGTTGCGCTGTATTCGACGGTCTGTTCTTCGAGCTCATGAGTTCCGGGGATCGCGAACATACTACGCAGGCACTCGATCTGTTCATACGCACGGTCGGTGAATCACGCGCGAGCCGATCGAAAGCAAAGTAGCCCATCACTCCCTCATCCCCACACTGCAGGAGAAGCACCGTGCAGATGTTGGTTACTCCGCTTGAACCCATCAGTAAACGAAAGTGGCTTATCACCATCGTCGGATTGCTCATCGCACTCGGCTTTGTCAGCCTGCCCCTCGGCACATGGGACCATGAGTTTGCGGACGTTGCGCACCTCGTCGGCAATGAAGCGATCTGGTGGGTCTATGTGGCCGTCGTTCTGTTGTATGTCCTGAAGGTCGAACGGCGATCCCTATCGTCGATCGGGTTTCGAGCCCCTGGCCTCAAGAATCTTGGCATCGGTGTCGGTGCCGGCATCCTGATTACACTCGCTCTTGGTACGTTGTACTACGTCATTCTTCCTGCGCTGCATTTGAACGATTCGATCGCTGCGACGACGAACGCGAATGCCCTCATGGCCACGCCGTTCTGGTGGCGATTTATTTCGACCGTGCGTGCCGCCGTATCGGAAGAAGTGCTGTTTCGTGGTTACGCCATGGAGCGCATTGAGGAACTGAGTGGAAGTCGAGTCGTCGCTGTGTTGATCTCATGCACCGTCTTCACGCTCGCCCATGTGACTTACTGGGGCTGGAGCCACGAGCTGTTCGTCGCGTTTGGCGGCCTGGCATTTTCCCTGTTGTATCTGTGGCGCCGCAATCTCTGGGTGAGCATCGTGGCTCACTTCATCGTCGATGCTGTTTCAGTACTCGTCTAAGAGGACTATGAACATGCTCTCTAACTACCGAAGCCCATGCATCAAATCACCATGCCTATTGTTACTTTGCGTACTTTCGCTCGCTCTCAATGGATGCGTGCTACGGGTTGCCGATCACCCTGACGCCACCACGGATAACTCGCATGTCAGCGTGCACTGGCTCGACATTCATGCCGATAGCGAGTTGTCTCAAGCGGTTCATACACGCCTTGAGAGCGACCCGCTGACGCGCAATGCACAATTGCGCATCCATAGCGACGATGGCAATGTCCTCTTGACCGGCATTACCGATAAACCCGACGTGCTTGCGCAAGCCATCAAGGTTACCCTGGCGACCCAGGGTGTCAAAGGCGTCTACAGCGGCGTAACCGTCACTCAATAATGTTGCACACGAAATACAACCACAGACGAGGTAGCCCGTGCCCTCCACCGAAACGCTCGAACGCTTCATCGCCCTGGTCGAACAGAACGCGCACGCGGAAGCATGCGAAGCGTTCTACACCGAAGACTCCAGCATGCAGGAGAACCAGGCGCCACCACGGGTTGGTCGTGAATTGCATGTAGCGAACGAACGCAAAGTGCTCGCACGGGCCAAATCCTTAGAGTCCACCTGCGTTCGCCCGGTGTTCGTGAACGGCGACAACGTAGTTATCCGCTGGATCTTCCATTTCGAATGGTTGGATGGAACCGTCACGCATATGGAAGAGCTTGCCTATCAACGATGGGAAGGCGAGCGCATCGCGCAAGAGACGTTCTTCTACGACCCCGCGCAGCGCGTACCCAAAAGCGCACAGGCCTAAGTCGCGACGACTCATCTGTAGAAAGTCGCTACGCCATACCTACCATCGATATAGACATGACCGTACCCACCAGCGATCGCCAATGGTGCCTTTACCTTATCGAGTGCATCGATGGCTCGTTCTACGCGGGCATCACCAACAACCTCATGGCTCGCTATGAGGCACACGTCGCTGGCCGCGGCGCACGCTACACGCGCGCTCACCCTCCGCTGCGCTTGATTGGTACCAGGCCCTACGAGAACCGCTCCGCTGCTTCGCGCGCCGAATGGGAAATCAAGCAACTGCCGAAGCAGCGAAAGATTGCCTACTTGCAGCATGACGAAGCAGCGGAATAACACCTGATCTTCAGTGCAATGAAACCGTGAGTGTCGAAGGCGAAGCCGTCGAGGTACTGAAAGTGACGCCACTCCCCACTGGCGTTACACCGGCATAGCGCAAATCCACCGTACCGATAACCAGCGCCAGCTCCTGACCAGGATCCATCTCCCAATCCGTTGCCTCCATACGAATACCCATCGTTTGCGGCACATTCATGTGTTCGCTGTCATGCGGCTCACCTTAAATTTGCCCAAGCCCACCATCGACAGCAATCTCGCTGCCGGTCATGTAAGACGCAGCGCTTGAAGCCAGAAACAACACCGCACGTGCGATTTCATCAGCCTCACCCCAGCGGCCCATAGGCACTTGGTTTTCGACCCAGGCGCGAATCTCGGGATTCTCGGTCGCTTCGGCAGTCAACGGCGTACGAATAGCACCGGGACTGACCACGTTGATCCGCACATGCTTGGCCAGCACGCGATCATCGGCCGCTAACGTACGAGCCAGGCTGCGCACTGCAGCTTTGCTTGCCGCATACAACGGATCACCAGGCTTACCGCGCTGCTGTATGACCGAGCTGGTAAAGATGACTGACGCTTGCTCGGCTAGCCACGGAAAGGCATGCGTAAAGGTATAGAAGACACCTTTCACATTGATGCCCATCAACTCGTCGAAAAATGCTTCATCCGTCGACATGATATCGGGGCATTCGGAGATGCCCGCATTAGCAAACAGGATATCGATCCGACCGAATGCTTTGCCGACAACCTGCATTAACGCCAACACGTCCGCTGGCTTGGACACGTCGGTGCACACAGCGAGCGTGTTCCCACCTATGTCGCTCCTTACACGCTCCAGCGCCTGCGCGTTGCGACCGGCAATGACCACCGATGCGCCTTGCGCGGCGAACAACTTCGCCGTCGCCAGGCCTATGCCACTGCTACCTCCGGTGATCACGGCGACCCTGCCGTCTAACTCATGTGCGTTCATGGAATTCCTGCATGTCATCATCTGATGACATCAAGTATTTGACCGCCCATGGCGCATGTCAACAGTTGATGACAAAATACTTCCTGCGATTCAGCTAAGTGAGTCGTCGACACAATCAGGCACGCGGTGAACTCATGAAGAAAGCGCACGGCACAGACACTTCGCGAACGCGTGACTCTGGTCAAACCCGTGAGCGCATCCTCACTGCAGCGCGTGCCCGCTTTTCACAGCACAGCTACGAGAGCGTGGGTACGCGCGATGTCGCTGGCGATGCCGGTGTGGATGCAGCTTTGGTTAACCGGTATTTCGGCAGCAAGGAAAAGCTGTTCGCCGAAGTCATCGAGGGTGGCTTTCATGTCGAAGAGCACCTGCCCGAACATTTGGACGACCTGGGTACGTACCTGGTTGCGCAGGTTCTCGATGATGCCGACAGTACCGAACCAGCTCCTTTCGATGCCCTACGTGTTTTGCTGCATGCCACGGGCAATCCAGCGATTGCGGCCATGGTCTCAGCGCGTTTTCATGCCGAGTTCGTCACACCACTTGCCCGCTTGTTGCGCGGACGTGACGCCGAGGTGAGGGCTGCATTGATAGCGTCTTACGTAATCGGTCTAGCCACCATGCGCCATGGACTCAACTCACCTGTGCTTGCAGGCCCTTCGCAGCGCAAGGCGGCTGTTATCGTGGCGAAAGCGATCCAGGCCTGTGTAGATTGATACCTCCCGCCTGCTGATATCGCCACGTCTGAGTCCATCACCTTTCATACGTTTTTTAAGTGCAGACATAATGCATAGGAATGCACTTCACATTAAGCTATGTCCGCAGCCTGACGCACCACGCGTAACGATCCCAAGAATCCAGACTGTGCACAATTTGAGCCTTCGCTTTGGCTGTACGACAGATCAGCACGTTGCCTGACACTGCAGCAATGAGTAAGTGCGCCGCACTGTTAACTCCATATCAAGGGGAAAAGCACATGCCACTTTCAAGCTATGGCGTCCTGAAAGGGAACCTGTACGTCCCGACCGAGCAAACCGAACAAGGCAACTGGTTTCACGGAATCTTCTACGTCACGTTTCCTGGCACCAGCATTCCACGTAAATGCGCGACGGACTTCTCCAGCGCAACGGCAAACAACGTTCAATACAAAATATTCAACAATCTGAAGCGCGATCTATTCACCAACATGCTTAACCTCAGTGACGGTTATTACAGTTTGCCGTCCAACCCAACATCGGGGGCACTGGACTATGTACGCAGTCCCCTTCTTGGACCCGGTGGATGCTTGATGGTGCTAGTCGCCGTGTGGAAAGCATTATTCGGCGCCACGCTGTCCGATGGTTGGGTGCTCAGTGATGGTGACAACGCAGTCGCCGAACTACAGCAGTTACTTGATGCAAATCCAAAGAAGCTCTACGTCTTTGGCCAACCGTTTACCGACCCCGAACCCGTCGTCAGCAATGGTGTGACATCGCAAAATGGCATGCACAATATCCACATGAACCAGGGTGACCCACCGGTTTCATCCGATGGCATCGACCATCAGGCGGATGATGGTATCTGGCAAGACGGAGCCACCATCTTCGAGGCCGCTGATGGCACGCTGACAGCCTTCTGCAACAAATTTGTCTCGCAGACCATGAATACCAACAACCAGGGGTTGCCGGCTTAGAACCTTGTGCACCAAGCGAAAGTGATGACTTGCGCAAACCCCGCCCCTTCTCCCATAGAGACTATCTTCGCGTCGCCTATGGGAGAGGGGCTCAGTCATCGATACGGGGTTGGGATCACCCGCTGACGAAAGCCTCGATGTGCCGATTAACTTGATCCACAGGGGGCGCGAAGAGAGCCTGAGATGCGCTCGGATAGATCTTCAACGTGACGCCCTTGATCCCGTCGGCCAACGCGCGAATGTGCCAAAAGATACGCCGATACCTCAGCGCTTCATTCCCACGCGCTGTTTCAGCCACTGGGCGATCGGCAAGCTGTGGATACGATTGTCCGATCCACTGAAGTACAGCGTGACGAGACCCGGCTCCAGACGCGCCTCTGTACCCGATGGGCCGAGATCGATCGGTGTACTCCACCCAGCGGGGGTGGCAAACGCCACGAACAAATGGCTTTCGGTAGCCGACGAGGGCTTCCGATCCGAGGTAAACACGATGAATGATTGGTCCGGCGCCACTGCAGGGTCGTAGTCGTCCGTCACACCATCGCTGAACGGCAGTGGCGTGGGTGCCTGTAAGTGGCCATCGGCAAAGCGGCTGAGATAGAGCCGGAAATGGCTCGTTGCCGGATCGGCCTTCATGAAATAAAGGCTGCCGTCCGCGGCCACCGTCGGCGCATAGATCGATGGGCTGCTATTCACAACGTCGGGTAGACGCACAGGCGCGCTCCAGCCGTCGCCAACGCGGTTCACCCGCCAAAGGTTACCGCCACGATTCGGTTGCGCCTTGTCATCGTAGTAGCCGTCCAGCGCTTTGCTGCCAGGCATGACGGGGCGATTGGAAGCGAAAATCAGATAGGAGCCATCCGGCGCCATCGCGGGCTCCATATCCATCCAGGTGCCTGAGAACGACACCGGCACCGGTATTGACCAACCATTGCCTTCCCGATGGGCGAAAAGAATACGTCTCGCCAGCCCCCGCCCACGCGTGACAAACAACGCTTGCCGGTCGGGCATGAAGGCGAGCGAAGCATCATGTTCCGATTGCCACGGCACCTGCACAGCCTGCGTCGCGGCATCCGTCGAAACACCTGATGAAGGGATGACTGGGGCGACGGCCTGTGACTGCAAGGCTAACGCATCGACGCACAGACCCAAGACCAGTGACAGTGATAGCAGCAACGAGTGGCGCGGCAGCATCGGTTATCTCCAAGATAGGCGAGCGGATTCTTTTGGCGCGCGAGTGCGCTGGATGGCCGGTCAATGTGGATGATCCAGTCAGGCTGGCATGGGCAGGTGCGGTCGTCGTCGGACTTGTGGCCACCGGTGCAGCGGCGATGGCGAGCGGCCCATCGACGGGTGCGAGCGGTCGTCACCACACAGCCGCTGCTGCCGCTGGCCAGTACTTTCTGGCCAATCGTCACTTCATCACGGACGCTCGTCACAAAGACAATGTCACTCAATACGACGTAGTGCAGACAGGACCGGTAGCGATCCTTCCGCGGACGAGGACAGCAGCACGTGCAGGCAGCGTCTCTTGCCAATGAGCATGGCTTGCTTTGCTCTGCTGGTGTCTGGCGCCGAAGCGATGATCCCGGCAACCTCTGCCGTCAGCGCGGCCGGTATCCACGAATCCGCCCGAAACGAGGCGTGTACGCGACAGCTTTCTCATAGGCGGACATGCACGTCCGGTTAATTGGTTCGCTTAGGGCGTGAATAGCGACTGGATAAGATGGCGATTATTGCCAACATGACGCCCACTCCGAAAACGATAAACCCGTCTGCGAAGCCCATACCAAATGGCGATGCTCTATGTGTACCGCTGAAAAAAAATGAGCATGCACTCATGGCACTAATGACTGCCCCCAAGAGGCACAGCACGATAGCCAGCCGGCGGCTATTGGTTTCACTCGCTACACCGACACCCAGTTCGTTGACGGGTATACCTAGAGCCGAAGCGATAGCCATACGCGTCTCGGCCGAAGCGGTTCCATCGGCCTCGACCCGCTGAATGGTTCGCAAGCTGACGCCTGAAATTTGCGCAAGCCGATCTTGCGACCAAGCTTTTGCTTCACGAAGGCTTCTGATGCGTTTCGGATCGACTTTCATAAGAACTTCCATTCTTGAGGTTCCGTAGCTGGTTTACACAAGCTGCAGAGTCTGGTGAATCCCTTGCCATAAATGTACGACACATACCCGCCATGGCTACGTCAGCCCGCCGCCACGTGATAATCGATCAACAGGCTGCTGACCGATTATCGAAGCACGTGATCACCACTAACCGGACGACTGGCCCGTTGGAGCTGAAATACCCGGAACTAGACCCCTGCACTAGTGCGTGCACGCTCGTCCGATTTACCCGTTGACGAAGCCTTCGATGTCCCGATTGACGTGATCCATATGCGTCACGAAGAGAGCGTGAGGTGCGCTCGGATAGATCTTCAGGATGGCATCCTTGATCCCATCGGCCGTCGGCTTGCTGGTAATCTCGAGTGGCGCGCTTGCATCTGCGTCACCATGCAGCACCAAGGTGGGACGATCGACTTTCGACAAGTCCGGTCGCAGATCGGTTTCGACGAGGGTTTTGTTGCATGCGATTGCGATGGGCAACGGCAGGCGCTGCATCTCCAGGGCCAGCCAGTTCATCATTTGCGGTGACGTATCGGGCATGAAGAACGGTGGCTTGCTGTCCTCGATCCATTTGGGAAAATCGACGGACCATGGCGCACGTGCCTGTTCCAGCACCGTTGCTGGAATACCATTCGGATTGTCTGGCGTCTGCAGGACGAACGGTGTCACCGGCGCCAGCAAGACAACCTTGGCGATCCGCGATGTTCCGTGACGGCCTACATAGCGCAGGATTTCCGCACCGCCCATCGAATGCCCCACCAGCACAACGTCATGCAGGTCGAATCCTTCCAGGACATCGGCCAGATCGTCGGCCAGCGTATCCATGTCGTAGCCATGCGCTGGTTGGTCAGAACGTCCGTGCCCGCGCCGATCGTAAGCAATGCAATGCATGCCGCGTTCGCCAAGATAGGTCATCTGGTAAGTCCACATCAGGCTGGAAAAACCCCAGCTATGCAGAAACACCACAGGCTGGCCAGCGCCCCAACTCCGGTAGAAAAGCGTGACTCCGCTGCGGGTCCGCAACGTGTTCGAGCCGGTCACCACCGGTTCTGCCGAGATATTTTGACTGTGCATGACATGGAACTCCTGATGAGATATGGCGCGCGGTTATCGTGCTGAGGGGTCATTGCGTGTGATCCAGTGTGAGGCCCCGACGATTGGCGCGCGATTACCTGATAGGTAATGGCCTGCAGCGGTACCCATTGCCGAGTGTTGCCGTCGAATAGACATACGGGCACTTCAGGCCAACTCTTGATCTAACGACTCACTCGCGGGTTACACGGCATTCAACACGCCTTTGTTATTGTTAGAAAACTCCATTGACGCTTAGCCGTCATCCGGCTGGGACGACCCGCCGAGCTCCCTTTGATTCGCGAGGACGACCTCGCAGCGCATGCTGCAGAGGCTGGTATGTCGTCCGCAAAATCCCTTAAAACACGTTTCATCCATGCACTGGGCTTTGAGCTTATTGCCTTGCTGATCTGCGCCCCGGTGTTGTCGTGGGTGTTGAATGTTTCGGCTGCACACGCAGGTGCGCTGACGCTGATGATTTCGTTGCTAGCCATGGCTTGGAATATGGTTTTCAACACGATGTTCGATCGCATCGTTCATCGTTTACGTGTGGCGCGCACCTTCGCAGTGCGCGTGGCTCATGCCGTGACGTTCGAGATGGGGCTTGTGCTCATGGCCGTGCCGTTGGCAGCGTGGTGGCTCGAGGTGAGTTTGATCGATGCGTTCGTACTCGACCTGGGTCTCATACTGTTCTTTCTGCCCTACACGTTGGCCTACAACTGGGCGTATGACCGTTTGATGTGTTCTAAGAGCGAGCTCTTAAACACTCGGCACTGAAAGATCAAAATCGCAAAGCGAACAACGCCGCTACAAGGATCGCCATAGCAAGGCATATGTTGAGTGCACGCTCCTTGCCGGCGCTCAAGCTGGCTCGATTGAGCACTACGCCGACGAACAACCATGCAAGATCGACAACGATCATCACCAGGACGCACAGCGTCCATTTCAGAGCAATATCCCCCTGCGGGTTTGCGTGCATCAAGGTCCGCGAAGCAAAGAGTGATGCGAATGCCACGAATGCTTTGGGGTTGGTCACACCCAATACAAATCCGGCACGTGCCGTAGATGCCGCCGGCGCGCGCTCGATCGCCATCCCAGTGGGTGTCGCACCTACCGGTGCCGTCGCAATCTTGTAGGCCAGAAAGATGAGATAAGCCGTTGCCAGCACCGTCAACACTTCAAGGGCGGATGGAATCGCCTTGAGCATCGAGAACAATCCGGCCGCAGTAGCACCTGCCGCCGCGGCCAAGCCGAACTGAAGTCCAACGTAATAGCGAAAGCCGCTAGCGAAGCCTTGAGATCGTCCCACGGCGATGAGCGCAGCGATGGCAGGCCCTGGCGAACCGAGCAGCGCAATCGCCGACAGTGAAAACAAACCTATGGCGAGTAGATCCATATGCGTAACCCCTTATTCCGCAACCGATGTGGCTTGCCACCTTAGGGGGAGTCCAGCATAGTAGTGAAGCTAATTTTTCTACTTAGCATCATTAGGAAATGAAATAGCCATGCCTGCGATGCGAAGCATTGATGCGGACCTGCTACGCGCCTTCGTCGCCGTTGCCGAAACCGGCCGGATGACTGCGGCAGCCAAAGTCGTAAATCTCAGCCAAGGTGCGGTGAGCCAACAGATCAAACGGCTTGAATCACTCTTCGATGCCAAACTATTTGAGCGGCGTGCCGATGCCGTGCACCTCACACGCGACGGCGAGAAATTGATCGCCCTGGCCCATCGGCTCATCGCGCTCAACGACGAAGTCATGAGCCAGATGCGCGGCGCCGATTTCGTCGGTGAGGTACGCCTTGGCGTACCTCACGATATTGTCGGCATGTTGATGCCACCGATCCTCCGTGCTTTTCGCCAGGCGCATCCGAATGTGTTGGTCACGCTGGTAAGCGACACTACGCAAGCACTACGGGCTCATCTGCGCGACCGAAAGATCGACCTCACACTGATGACAGAACCGCAGCCAGGCAACCGCGAGCAATTGCTGCTGACCGATCGCCTGGTATGGGTGGGTGCCCACGGTGGTGATGCCGGCCAACGCCGCCCGCTCTCCGTGGCGCTGGGCCAGGAAAGCTGCGGGTTTAGAGCATCGGCCATCGAGGCGCTCACCAAAGCCGGCATCGATTGGCGGCCCATCTGCCAGGTGGGAAGCTTGGAACCTGTTTTCGCAACCCTGGAAGCCGACATGGCCGTTGCGCCGTTCCTATCGCGGACCGTGCCTGACCGCCTGCTTGTACTGAACAACAACGATCTTCCCTCACTGCCACTGTTCCATATCAACCTTCGACTCCGTTCGAATGGCGTGAGTGACGTGGCGTTGGAACTCGCCCGGCATATTCGCGAAGGTTTTTCCAAACGCTAAGCGTGATGCACCCATAGGCTGCATACGGCGTAACGATGTAGGTTGGGATGAGCGCATGCGAATCCCAACGTCGCCGAGCACATAAATGTTGGGATTCGCATACGCTCATCCCAACCTACCTGGCGACCACGAGCCCAGCGCATTACGCAGTCGCTTTCCGAACAATCACCCGGTGAACAATTTTTCCGGATGAGACATTGGTGTCTTCTTGATTCAACAGAATACTGTGGCCCACACACTCGTTAAGGACCCGCGCTTTATCGAAGGACGAATACAGGCGCTGATGGGTGTCTCTTTGCGATGCACCCTCCGTCACACGCCAGCTTAAGAACAGTGTCCCGCCTGGTTTAAGCACGTCGATGAGCCGTCGGGTAGCTTGGCCAATCTGGCTCGGCTCGAGATGCATGATGACGGTTTCGCAAAGAATGTTCTGAAAGCTCCCCTGCTCCATGCCTTCCAACTCGGGAAGTACCGCCTGCGCAAAGCGCAGCTCCGGATATCTGGTGCGCGCCTCTTGCAACAAACCCAGTGAAGCGTCGTAACCGATGACTTCAAAACCATGCGTGCTGAGCCACGCCGCATCACGGCCAGAACCACATCCCACATCCGCCGTCAGGCCCGGCGTGAAGTAGCGCTCTAGTAGCGCATACATATCCACCGGTGCTGCTTGTTCATGCCAATCATCGGCGAACTTCCTTGCTTCGCCGTCGTATGCATGCAGTGTGCTTTCGTCCATCAGATCGTCTCCGTCGGTCACGCCGCATCAGCTACATCATGATTAGATCAGCATGATAGGTCAGCTGACGCGAACCGTCATTTCGACCGGCATCTCCAGCACATCCATGCGTCCCAGGGAGCTCCGCTCAAATTAAATGTTCCCACCGCTTAAACGCTATCTCGCCTAGCTGCATCTGAGTCCCATCAGTCACTGCCGTAAGGGGAGTTATGCGCATGGCCAGACCCAGTACAAGCCTCATTCTCAAAGGCTATAGCAGCCGAATATCCAGACCTCTGACACGCAAGCAAGCTGGCTAACGACACCCCACCTATCGAGTGCCCGATCCATGTTCGCTTACTACGTCCAGCTTGGCCTGCGCAGCCTTCGGCGCAATCCCATTCTCACCGGCCTGATGGTGCTCGCTATCGCCTTCGGCGTGGCGGCATCAATGATCAGCTATGCCGTGTTCCGGGCCACCTCCAACAACCCGATTCCGCAAAAATCAGCGCAACTCTTTGCGGTGCAGATCGACAACTGGGGGCCGGAAGACAACAACAAGGGCGAGCCACCCGATGCGATCACCTACACCGATGCCATGGCTTTGATGCAAGCACATCGCGCAACACGGCAAACCACGATGTATCCGGTTGCCGTTTCGGTGATACCCGATGATCCCGGCAGATTGCCGGACAACATCAGCGGTTACGCGACTTACACCGACGCCTTCCCCATGTTCGATATTCCCTTTCTGTATGGCGGTGGTTGGACGGCCAGTGATGATGAGGGGCGCGCCGCCGTAGCCGTTATCAGCCGCAGCTTGAACGAGAAAGTGTTCCATGGCGCGAACAGCGTCGGTCATGAAATCAATCTCGATGGGCGCACGTATCGCATCACGGGCGTAATGGACAACTGGGATCCGCAGCCGCTGTTCTTCGATCCGGTCAATACATCCGGATTCACTGATCCCATCCAGATCTTTATTCCGTTCACGCGTGCGCTCGACCTCAAGATCGCCACCGACGGCAACAACAATTGCGCCAAGGATCCTGGCGGTGGCTGGGATGCTTGGCTGCATTCGGAGTGTGTATGGCTCGAGTACTGGGCCGAGCTTCCGAGCAAGACCGATGCCGATGCCTATCGCGAGTTTCTACGTGGTTACGCTGCCGAACAGCAGCGCGCCGGCCGCTTCCACTGGGCGCCTAACGTGCGTCTGCACGATGTTGGCGACTGGCTGGCTTATGAAAAAGTGGTACCACAGGAAGCCCAAGTTTCGTTGCTGGTGTCGCTGGGTTTTCTGCTGATCTGCCTGGTCAACACCATCGGCCTGCTGTTGGCAAAATTCATGCGACGCGCACCTGAGATCGGTATTCGCCGCGCGCTTGGCGCTCCGCGTAAAGCCATCTATACGCAGTTTTTGATTGAAGCGGGCACGGTAGGATTAACCGGTGGCTTACTCGGTTTGCTTCTGACTGGCGTGGGCATGTTCAGCGTGAGCCTGGTGTTTCAGCCACAGGTGGCACGACTCGCCACACTCAACCTGTCACTGGTGGCTTTGACGTTGATTGTCGCCGTACTGGCAACCGTACTGGCAGCGTTCTATCCCACTTGGCGCGCCGCACAGATACAACCTGCCTGGCAACTGAAATCGAATTGAGCCTGGCGCTCAATAAATTGATGCCCATAGAACGAACACTCATGATGCAAATCAAACCGATTCTCTCCGCATTGCGCCGACACAAAGCCGGCACGATTCTGATTGCCATGCAGATCGCGCTCACACTGGCGATCGTCTGCAACGCACTTTTCATTATTCATCAGCGCATCACTCACCTTTCGCGACCATCAGGCGTGACCGAAAGCAACCTGCTGACGGTGCAAAATCTTTGGGTTGGTGTGGACGATGATGCGACCACGCCGCTCACTCGCAGTGATCTGCTCGCCCTACGCCAGCTCCCCGGTGTGGTAGATGCAACGAAGAGCAACTCGTATCCGTTGCGCGGCGGCGGTTGGTCGGAGGGCATACGCCTCGACCCCACGATGAAGAAATCACTCGCGCAAACTGCCATGTACGCCATGGACGATCATGCACTGGCCACGTTGGGTGCAAAGCTAATCGCCGGGCGCAATTTCAACGCGGATGAGGTCAGCGCTGCCAATGAGAAATCCTACACAGCACCGCCCGTCATCATTATCACCAAAGCGCTGGCTGACAAGGTGTATCCCGATGGTTCGGCTTTAGGGAAGCCGATGTATGTCGGCTCGTTCACCAAGCCGAGCACCGTGATCGGCATCGTCGAACGGCTGGAGGTGCCATGGCCGGGTACCTGGACCGACGACTGGGCCTATAACGTCGTGATGATTCCGGTTCAACTCACCAGCAAATACAGCAATTATCTGGTGCGCACCCAGCCGGGCCAGTTGGAGGACGTTGCCAAAGCGTTGCCCGGAGCACTGATCAAGGTCAACCGCATGCGCGTGATCCCTGCCGAGCGCGGCATCCGCACCTTTGCCGAAGTACGCGCCAATGCCTACCAAACCGATCGCGGCATGGCCGTCGTGATGGGTGTGATCTGCATTGTGCTACTCGCCATTACCGCGGCCGGCATTCTTGGCCTCACCAGCTTTTGGGTCGGCCAGCGACGCAAGCAGATCGGTGTACGTCGCGCATTGGGCGCCACGCGTCGTGACATCCTCCACTACTTCCTCACCGAGAACCTGCTGATTAGCACAGCAGGTGTCTTGCTGGGCGCATGTCTCGCGATCGGTCTGAACCTATGGCTGGTGAGCCATTTCGAAATGCAGCGGATTTCGCTGTTGTATGTGCTCGCAGGCCTCGTACTGCTCCCCCTGCTCGGCCAGGCCGCCACGTTGGCGCCAGCACTACGCGCATCACGTGTGTCGCCAGTGGAGGCAACTCGTTCGGCGTGAAGGCATGCCCTTGGCGCAACGTCGATATCTATCTAATGCTTTCTACGCAAAGTGGATGGCCAATGAGCAAGATCAACAGCTACTCGGATATCCGCGCAAACATTCAGTATTCGATCCACTTCAAGATCGGTCAATCCAGAATGGATCGACATTCGTACCAACGATCGACTTTTCGATGTTGCTGGAAGACAAAAGACGGCACCAAAAATACCTCTCGCCTGCATCGCATTCCTCAGCACCATGGTCTGCGACTCAGGGCCTGACTCCAGCGAAATAATCTGCTCACTTCCGTCACTGACGTTATAGCCCAAGTCATCAAGTCCTACACGCAACCGATGCGTTATATCCATTAAACGGCTTCGACGATCGTCGGCCTTTTTTATGAATTCAATGGCGGCTGTGAACCAATCATACTCATGATTCAACAGACACGATGAAAACACAGCATGCCTTGACTCTATCGCAAAATAATTTTTGAATACTTCGGGACAGGTAATAAATCCAGCTCTACCGGCAAATGTCTTTGCCAATGACAGGGTTCGAAAGTGCACACGGTCTTGAAGTTTTAAGTCGACGACAATACCGGCACCACAAGGTCCGTGTGTACCGACAGAGTGCGACTCATCCACGATTAAAATGCTCCCGTACTTCTCCGCCATTTCTAGAATGGAAGCCACCGGGCATAAGGATCCGTTCGTGCTATAGACTGAATCAACGGCCACAATCCCTTGCCCATGAATTAGCAGCTGCTCTTCCAAATGCGAAGCATCGTTGTGACGAAAGTGAACCGGCATGGCACCTGCCGAAGCGACACCTTCCCAGAGCGACGCATGTGCCAGCACATCGAGATACACAGGGACACCCGGAGCGGCAAGCGTCTGCATAAGACCTACATTCGCCGCCCAACCTGACTGACACAGCACCCCAGCTTCCGACCTCAGAAACGCCGCCATTTTTCCTTCCAACCTGCCTTGTGGATTGTCGCCATGGAAAAACACAGCAGACATAAGCAGATCGCGAGCACCACTCATAGCACTGAGCTGCTTGTCGAGTATTTCGCGCTCACCCGACAAGCTTAGATAATCATTACTACATAAAAGAAGATCACCATTCCCTTGATCGCGCCCATGAAGAAGATGATCACCACCCCATTCCTTGCTATACCTTTCATGCCATGCATCCATCCGGTGCATGACGAAGGCAGGGAGCTTTGGTGACGAATGAACGGCGACATTCGGTGCTTCGATCATGAGAGATCTCGCTTGAATAGGCAGGCCACTACATCATCCATATGGAATGGATGGTCCATCACTTATTTCGCACTCGACACCCTAATGAATCCCTGATCTACAAGAGGTGAAATAGCCTTTCATACCTCCATTCCAAAGGCTTTCTATTCACGGGCTTGCTGTTTATGGGCTGCCTTCCATGCCTTCAGACGCTGCTGGATGTATCGGTCATAGTCATCACTTGTCGTGAGTTTAGGATGTTCATGACGCGTGCTCCCTTGTGCATCCGTCACCGGCAGGTGCGCCGCCAGGTCGGCATACACTTTCTGCAGATGAGACGGTTGATTCGCTGATGGATTCGATCCAGTCGATGTTGGAACGACAACGCCTGCCAGCGGGTCGTCAGTACGCGGAACAGTTAGCGTCAGCACGGCCCCCACATCAAGCGCCGCCGCATCACGCGCCGTTAACGCCGGCACGCCCCAGCGTCGTTCGACCGTCTTGAGTATCGAGGTGTGATCAAGCGGCATCGAACCTTCCGGCACTCGGAACACCGTGCCCGCAGGAATCAACGGCGAGATCAGCACCGTCGGAACCCGCGGACCAAAGCGCTGAAAATCGAATCCATACTCACCCACCGATGCATCCGGTGCTACAGCACCTACCGGTGGAGGTACATGGTCATAACAACCACCATGCTCGTCGTAGGTCACGATCAACAGCGTTTCATTCCAGGCCGGGCTGTTGCGCAAGGCCACATATACATCGTGAATCAGTTGCTCACCGAGCGCGACATCGTAATTCGGGTGCTGGCTATTACCGCTCGATCCCCAGCTCGGCTCAAGAAACGTATACGACGCGAGTTTGCCGCTGGCGGCAGCGGCCTGAAAATCCGTGAATTGCCCGAAGTTGGCATCCGGAGCACTCGTAAGATCGGAGAAGGTTACGCGCGTGAGTGGATCCGCGTCATAGCCATAAATCATCCAAGGGATGTTCTGCTTGGTCAGTGCTGCGTAGATGGTTGGCGCGGTGAACGACTTGGTCACGTCATCCATATGACCTTGCGACGTGGCTGCGTGTACGAAAGCGCGATTGGGCAATGTTTCGGTGGGCACCGATCCAAACCAGTGATCGCAAACAGCAAAGCCTCGCGCCAGGGCAGATAGCACCGGCAAGGTGGTTGGTGTATGCATACCCATAATGTCAGACGCCACCGTTCCAGCCAGGATCGACCACTTTTCTGTCGTCTCCCATCCCAACGTGTACGCATAGTTGCTGACGAAGCCCTGGTTAGTCGCTACTGGCGGTGTCGGCGCGGTATTGCTGCCAAACAGCTGGGCATTAGTCGCCATGTAGCCCTCACCCGGATCAGCGCCCGGCAAGAAGTACGTATTCGCAGCATCCGCCTGGATCTTGAACACGGTAACTGGCGCGGTGCCCGCCGCGGACGGATTCGACTCCGTACCTGTCAGCCCCTCGAACGGTTGGCCCGCGGTGGAAATATTGTTGGCGTCGGCATACAGGAAGCCGAGCATGTGATCGAAGGAACGGTTTTCCAACATGAGCACGACGATATGGCTAATCACCGCCAGTGGGTTCGAGCTTGTCATGATCGTCCTTTGCGAATGGGCACCCACGTGTGAGTTGAGCCAGGCACATTGGTAGGTTGAGAGGAGCAAAGCGATACCCAACCTAAGGATATTCCAACGTTGGGGTTCGCAAGCTCACCACCAACCTACGCTCTATGGATTACTCGCTTGTGTCGGCGACACGTATAATTCACCCATGCATAGCCGCCCCGACTTAGTCGTTTCCACGCTGCTCGAAGACGTACAGCGCAACGGATTTTGTTTCGCCACAGCAGACACCATACGTCCGCTGCTGAAATCGCCCCTGCTGAAATCACCCCTGATTGAATTACCCCCGCAGAATTCGCCCGGCGACCTGTCCGACTGGGCAGCATTCGCGGAGAGCTGGAACCGCCTCGAGCCCGACCCGTATCTCGCCGCGAAAGGCCGTTTCCGTCGGCGGCGTCACGCAACGTTCTCTGCCATAGCTCAAGGCGGTGTGGAGCCCGCACCTCACCAGGCTCACTATCAGGCGCTTCAGTACAACACCCTGCAGGGCAATATCCAGCGTTGGTTTGAACCGATCGAGCCGGCCGTGGTTGCCGGCGCCAGCCTGCGCAGTATCCTTGGCTTCTGCAACGACTTCTTTGGCGCCTTGGCGCCATCCGTAGCGCGCTGGCACGTGGAAGTGCATCAGTTTCGTATCGAAGCCAGCGCCGATGCGGCCGGCGAGCCCACACCCGAGGGTAGTCACCGTGATGGTGTGGATTTCGTACTCGTATTGCTGGTGGACCGACAAAACATCGCGAGTGGCACGACAACCATCCATACACCGGATGGAAAGCCACTCGGCGAATTCACATTGACTCATCCATTGGATGCAGCGCTGCTCCACGACCCACGCGTGTTCCACGGTGTTACGCCGGTCAGGCCACTCGTGAGCACAGAGCCAGCTCATCGCGATGTGCTGGTGGTGACGTTTCGAGCAC
>JBARCX010000135.1:0-5622 GCA_049794535.1 Rhodanobacter sp. | reverse complement strand
GTGGTGGGTGTTGTGAAGCACTTGTTGCGTGTTCAACTCAGCCTTGCCACGGATGGTCGTGCGGACTACACCGTGTTATTGGCGAAGCACATCGGTACTGCCTCGCTATTAAGCTATGCCGTGCGCGTTGACCCGACTATGCGCGAAGCCGCCATGCGTAGCGTGCACGAAGCCATCAAGCGCCAGTTCGGCGTGATGATGGGCCCGCATCCCATCGCAAAGTTCAATTTCTACAGTGAGCTTCGCGATAGGGCGTTCAAAAGCCAACGCGCGGCATTGTGGCTGTTCGCCGGCGTGACGCTGGCAGTGGTGGTCGTCACGGTGATTGGCATCATGGGGCTCACCGGGTTCTGGGTGCAGAAGCGTACGCGGCAGATCGGTATACGTCGTGCGCTGGGGGCGCGACGTGCGGACATCCTGCATTACTTCCTGGCCGAGAATGTGTTGATTGTCGGCATGGGTGTCGCGCTGGGTATGTTGCTGGCGTATCTGGGTAATCATCTTTTGATGCTGTACTACGAGCTGCCGCACCTGCCATGGTCCTATTTGCCATTGGGCGCGGTGGTGATGTTGCTACTCGGCCAGCTTGCTGTGCTGGGACCTGCGCTGCGTGCCGCTGCGGTACCACCGGTCGTCGCCACGCGATCAGTGTGATCCAAATAAATTCGCACCGCGCCTCGCTTATGCCGAGGCGCGGTGTTTTTAGCCGTTCAACAAAGTACGTCCACTTTTAGGATATCGATGAACAGATTGCGCACGACATGTTTCTGCATGTTGATAGGGGTATTGGGAGTCGTTGCGACAAATGCTGTATCCACGGAAGCGCCCGCTTCTGCATCCAGCGCAGCAGCCACGGCATCGACGAAAGACAAGTCACCGCCGATGTCGCGTGATGAGGTGACTCGCATCATTGCGAATAGCCGCAAGATCGTTTCGCCCAATGGTGTCGAAGAACTGGTCAAGGTGCGTATCGGGGGAATCGATCAATGGCTTTCGATCCGCGGTAGGGATCGGCGCAATCCCATTCTGCTGGTTCTGCATGGCGGCCCTGCTTCACCGAGCATGCCGGTCGACTATACGTATCAGTCGCCGTGGGAGGATTACTTCACCGTCGTGCAGTGGGATCAGCGCGGTACCGCAAAGACTTATGCGGCCAATACCGAGCAGCAGATGGCTCCTGGTATGACCATCGACGGCATGACCGATGATGCCGCCCAAGTGGTTGAATATCTGCGTCAGCATTACAACAAGCGCAAGATTTTCCTCATGGGGCATTCGTGGGGAACTGTGCTGGGTGTGGAACTGGCTCAGCGCCATCCGGATTGGTTCTACGCGTATATCAGCGTGGGCCAAGTGGTGAACACGGTGAAGAATGAAGAGGCGGGCTACAAGTTTGCCTTGAGCGAAGCCAGGGCTCACAACAATGCGGAGGCCGTGAAAGAACTGGAATCCATCGCGCCTTATCCCGGCACAACACCGCCGACCGTCCAGCACATTGGTATGCGTAGCAAGTGGGAGATGTATTACGGTGGGCTCGCCTATGGGCGCACCAACTACGACTTCGATTCAGACGCCGAGTTGCTATCGCCCGATTACAGCCAAAGCGATCTCGATGCGATAGGTCACGGCAGCGCGTTTACGTTGCCGCACTTGATTGCTCCCTTGATCGCGATCAATTTCGACAACGTAACTAGCTTTGGATGCCCGGTGATTCTGTTTGCCGGGCAACACGACTACACCACATCGCACGAACTCGCGGAGCAGTGGTTCGAGAAGATACAGGCCCCCTCGAAGCACTTGGTGCTCTTCGCCGACTCGGCACACATGATCATGCAGGAGCAGCCGGGCCGGTTCCTGATGCATCTGGTGACCGATGCGCTGCCGTTGGCGCAGACGGCCGGTGATGCGGCCCCGGCTGAGGTCACCCGCAATCGCTGAAGGCCGTGCTATCTGGCACGGGTTGATTTGACCCGTGCCAGTCACAATCGCGATTTATGACTGTTTCATATTTTTGGGGGAGTGTTTGATGAAAGCCTTGCCATTGCTTATCTGTGCCAGCCTGCTGGGTTCGGCAACGGTTGCGTTGCCCGTACATGCGGCTCCGGCTGCAGCGCATGCGGCACAGACGGATGTCGCCAGCCGGGTAAAGGCGCTGAATGCCTTACTGGCCGAGCAGTGGCAGTACACGATGGAGAACGCGCCCGAGTTTGCGACGACGCTTGGTGACCTGCGTTACAACGACCGCTGGAGTGACGTGTCGCTGGCCCAAGTGACAAGGCAGCACAAGGCGAACGAGGATTTCCTCAAGCGCTTCGAGGCGATCGATACCACGGGTCTTTCCGACTCCGACAAACTCAATCAACAGTTGATGGTGCGTCAGTTGAAAGACGGCCTGCATTCGGACGACCTCAAGCTTTACGAGATGCCGCTCGATCAAATGAGTGGTGCGCACCTGTCACTGGCCGGGTTCGTCAGCACCATTCCGTTTGATAACACCAAGGAATATGACGATTACCTCGCACGCCTTAAGGCGGTGCCAGCGTTTCTCGACCAGGTAACGGAAGTGGCGCGGCAGGGTCTGCGCGACAAGATGATGCCGCCGAAATACCTGCTGGAAAAAGTCGTTACGCAGATCGCTAATATCGATAAATCGGCCGGTATGGATAGCGTATTCGCCGAGCCGCTGAAGCACTTCCCAGGGTCGGTGTCGCTCGCCGACCAGAAGCGCCTACACGATGCGATTCTTGCTGCGATCGACAACGATGTTAACCCTGCCTACCGCAAGCTCGGCGAGTTCGTGGCTAAGGACTACGCGCCGCATGGGCGTGCCGAGCCCGGCGTATGGTCATTGCCGAATGGCGATGCGATCTACCGCTTCGACGTGGAGCAGATGACCACGACCAAGCGCACGCCGGAACAGATCCACGCACTGGGTCTGGCTGAAGTGAAGCGGATCGAAGGCGAGATGACGCAGATCGCCAAATCGCAGGGATATAACGACCTGGCCAGCTTCCGTGCCTCGTTGAAGTCCAACCCGAAGACGCATGCCACGTCACGCGATGACATCCTCAATCGTTATCGCGGTTACCTGGCGCAGATGCAGCCAGAGCTTCCGAAATTGTTCGGAATGCTGCCCAAGACCAAGGTGGTGGTGGTGCCAGTGGAGGCGTTCCGCGAGAACGAGGCGCCCGCCGCTGAATACCATCCCGGTACACCGGATGGTTCGCGGCCGGGGCAGATCTTCGTCAACACCAGTGACTTTGCCAATCGCAGCGTGCTGACCATCGAGTCGACCTCGTATCACGAAGGCATTCCCGGCCATCACATGCAGATCTCGATCGCGCAGACGTTGCCGGCGTTGCCACCGTTCCGTCAGCAGGCCGGTTACACCGCCTATGTCGAGGGTTGGGCGTTGTATGCCGAGCAGCTGGGTAAGGACATCGGTTTCTACCAGGACCCGCTGTCCAACTATGGCCGTCTGTCCGATGAGCTGTTGCGCGCCGACCGTTTGGTACTCGACACCGGCGTGCACGACAAGCATTGGACGCGCCAGCAAATGGTGGATTTCTTCCACGCCCATTCCAGCGAGGACGAGCCGGACGTACAGGCCGAGACAGACCGCTACATCACCTGGCCGGGTCAGGCGCTGGCTTATAAGTCGGGCGAACTGAAGATTCTCGAGCTGCGCGAGCGGGCGAAGAAGGCGCTGGGTAGCCAGTTCGATATTCGTGCCTTCCATGATGAGATTCTCAACGGCGGTGCGCTGCCGCTGGATGTGCTCGAAGCGCGCGTGGATACGTGGATTGCTGCGGTGAAGAGCGGCAAGGTATCGCCGCATCCGGTAGCGGAGTGAGGTGAGCGGGGAGTTAGCGTTGCACCCTCTCCCCTTCGGGGAGAGGGCTGGGGTGAGGGGACGGTCTTGCGATAGCGCTGCTTCAAAGCGGGCAAAGACTTAACTGTCATCGCGAGCACCCGCCCCTCACCTCAATCCTCTCCCCAGAGGGGGGAGGAGGTACGGGCGAGGCATGGCAATGTGCCTAGACTGGTTAATAGTCCACTAGTCATGGCAACCTTCCGGCTGGGAGCGGCATCTATGTCCGCATGTGTAGAAGACAAATGCGTACCGTACTGATCATTGACGATAACCCGGCCGTGGGTGAGGCCTTGTCGCTGCTGCTTTCATTGCACGACATCAAGCCGCTGATCGCGCTGAACCAGCAGGAGGGGCTCGACCTGCTGGAGCGTGAGCGAGTGGACGTGGTGATCCAGGACATGAACTTCACCGCCGACACCACCTCGGGCGAGGAGGGCGTCGAGCTGTTCCGTGCGGTGCGTGAGCGTCATACCGACCTGCCGGTGATCCTGCTGACCGCCTGGACGCATCTGGAAACGGCGGTGGAACTGGTGAAGGCGGGTGCCGCCGACTACCTGGCCAAGCCATGGGACGACACCAAGCTGTTGGCCACGGTGGAGAATCTGCTGGAGCTGTCCGAATCCACCCGCGAGGTAACCCGGGCACGGCGCGAGCGTCGCCGCCGCCGTGAGGTGCTGCAGAGCAAATACGAACTGGACAACTTGGTCTTTGCCTCCGAGGCGATGGCGCGCACGTTGGATCTAGCCTGCCAGGTCGCTCGCTCCGAAGTGCCGGTGCTGATCACTGGCCCGAATGGCGCGGGTAAAGAGCGCATTGCGGCCATCGTGCATGCGAACTCGGCGGTAAAGCGCGGGCCGTTTATCGCGGTGAACTGCGGCGCATTGCCGGGTGAGTTGATCGAGGCCGAGCTGTTCGGTGCCGATGCCGGTGCTTACACCGGTGCGAATAAGGCACGCGAAGGCCGCTTCGAATTGGCCGATGGCGGCACGCTGTTTCTCGATGAGATCGGCAATCTGCCGTTACCGGGGCAGATGAAGCTGCTGCGTGTGCTGGAAACTGGCCAGTTTGAGCGTCTGGGTTCCGGCCGTACACGTCAGGTGAAGGTACGCGTACTCAGCGCGACCAATGCGGATTTGAAGGCGATGATCCGTACCGGCACGTTCCGCGAAGATCTGTATTACCGCCTCAATGTGATCGAGGTGAATCTGCCGTCCTTGGCTGATCGCGTGGACGACATCCTGCCGTTGGCCGAGTTTTTCCTCGCGGGCCGTGGCGAGCTGACGGATGCCGCACGCGAGGCGTTGCTGGCTTATCCGTGGCCGGGCAATGTGCGCGAACTGAAGAATGCAATCGAGCGTGCATCACTGCTGGCCACTGACGGTCGCATTACGCCCGAACAGCTCAACCTGCCGCAGTATGCATCGGCTGTCGCGCGTAACCTGGATGAGCCGAGCCGTGAGGCGGTCGAGGGTGCCTTGCATCAGGCCGATGGTGTGGTCAGCCGTGCGGCGCAGGCGTTGGGCTTGTCGCGTCAGGCACTGTATCGGCGCATGGAGCGCTACGGGCTCGTAGCGCAAGTGTGAAGCACGTCTTGTGGCAGTGGTGATCCATGCCAGGGACGGTGTAGAACACAGCCAATTCCATCGGGACCAATTCCATAGGGAGTGTTGTCATGCGATATCGTCTGCTCGTATGCGTACCGATGCTGCTGTTGGCGATGACTGCGATGGCGCAGAGCGCGTCACCAC
>JBARCX010000134.1:0-8197 GCA_049794535.1 Rhodanobacter sp. | reverse complement strand
TCCCTGTGGACCGGCACCCTCTCTCCCACAGGGACTACCGTCGGGTCGCCGGCGGGAGAGGGATTCAATAGCCAGGTTTATGCGGCTACGGATTGTGCCGGCACTTCCCACGCATGCTCCGGGTAGTAGCGATGCATCATGCGCGCGGCATAGGCGACCAGGTTGGGGTGGCTTTCTGCCGCACGGCGCAGCGGTGTTTCGAAGAAGGGCGTAAGAATCGAGGCGACCACGCTGAACGCGATAGCATCCGCCGCGCTTGGCTTTTCGCCAAACAGATAAGGCTTATCGCCAAGCAGCACGGCTAGCGCGTCGAGTGAGCGCTTGCCGAGTTCGGTGATCTGCTCCGGTGTGTGTCGGCCCAGTCCGTGACAATGCAGTTCATGGATCTTGCGCGCCTGCATCTCCTCGCGGATTTGAGCGCGCGCAGCTTCGGGCGCCCGGTCGGCGAAATGCGCGGGGCCTTTGGCAAAATTGTCCGCAACGGCCCAGCGAAACCACACCATGGCCCAGTAGAGGTGGTCTTCCATCATCCGCTCAATCGCCCACGACTCCGCACGTTGGCGCGCATCCAGGCCAGCATCCAGATCCAACTGGTAGGTGTGTTCGAGATACGTGCGGATGTGGGTCGAGTCGGTCACCACATGACCCGCATCTTCGATGTAAGGCACTTTGCTTCGTGGCGCCTGCGGCGGAATAGTGAATTCCTTGCGGTAGGGCAGGCCGGCCATCTTCAACTGCACTTCGGTCTTGATCACGTAGGGGCTTGTTTCCGGCATGCCGAAACCGGCGCCGGTAGCGAAGAAAGTGATATCCGATGCGGTCATGGTGCGTTTCCAATAAGAAAGTACGGCCAGTCTGGTGGTGTGCTGCTGACAACGTCGTGTCAGCAGGGGCGAGAAAAGAGTGAAGAGAAGTGAGAAACGAGAGAAGGCGGGGGCACTACTACTCACTTCTCACTTCTCACTTCTTATTTCTCGCTCCTAAAAGGCTCCATCAGCGGTTTGATCAGGTCCAGCGGCAACGGAAAGACGATGGTGGACGCCTTACCGTTGCTGGACATGTCGGCCAGCGTTTGTAAGTAGCGCAACTGCAAGGCTTGCGGCTGTTGCGACAGCATGGCGGCGGCGTCGCGCAGTTTTTCCGATGCCTGCAGTTCGCCGTCGGCGTGGATCACCTTGGCGCGGCGCTCGCGTTCGGCTTCGGCTTGGCGAGCAATGGCGCGCACCATGCTCTCGTTGAGGTCAACGTCCTTGATCTCGACGTTAGTGATCTTGATGCCCCAGGGGTCGGTGGCCTCGTCCAGGATCTGCTGCAGGCTGTGATTGATCGAATCGCGCTGCGAAAGGATCTCGTCCAGCTCATGCTGACCGAGCACCGAGCGCAACCGGGTCTGTGCCAGTTGGCTGGTGGCCTGGAGGAAGTTCTCCACCTGCAGTACCGACTTGTCTGGTTCCATCACGCGGAAATACACCACGGCATTGACGCGCACCGAGACGTTGTCACGCGAGATCACGTCCTGCGGCGGCACGTCCATCACGGTCACGCGCAAATCCACTCGCGTCATCCGCTGCACGATCGGCACCAGGATAACCAAGCCGGGGCCCTTGGTGCCGGTGTAGCGACCCAACGTGAGCACGACGCCGCGTTGATATTCCGGGAGCACCTTGATCGATAGAAACAACAGCACGACCACGATGATCACGACCACGCCACTAAAACCGATCATGAGAATTCTCCTTCGCGCGCTTGCGCGGACGCTACCTGGAGCAATAAGCCCTGGCGGCTCAACACGCGTACGCGCGCACCGGCGGGAAGCGCCGCCGCGCAATGCACGCGCCAGCGTTCGCCGCCGATACGTGCCCAACTTTCGCCGCCAGCCACTACGGCTTGCAACAGTTCACCGGTGGCTTGCAGCATGTGTTCGTCGCCAATGAATACGCGCGCCCTTCGTGCGCGCATTACCAGCCGCATCAGCATGGCCAACAGCACGATGGCGCAGAATGCGATGCCGGTGATCACCCCGAGGTTTACGGCGTAGCCAGGCACGTCGGTGTGGAACAGCATGATCGAGCCGATGACGAATGCGATCACGCCACCGATGCCGACGACGCCTGCCGTAGGTACAAATGCCTCCGCCAGCAGCAGCGCGATACCGAGCGCCATCAGGGTAAGTCCGGCGTAGTTCACCGGCAGCAGCTGCAATGCGTACAGGCCGATCAGCAGGCAGATGCCACCGACCACGCCCGGCAAATACGTGCCGGGATGGAACGCCTCGAGGATCAGGCCGTAGATACCCACCAGCAACAAGACGTAAGCGATCGTCGGGTTAGTGATGATCGCGAGGAAGCGTGCACGCCAATCCGGCGGATAGTCGCGTACGGGTAGGCCGCGCAGTTTCAACGTCACCGCTTGGTCGCCCAGGTGCACGGTGCGGCCATCGGCCTGAGCCAGCAACGATGGGATATCGGTGGCAACGAAATCGATCACGTGCTGATTGGCCGCTTCGCTAGCGGTCAGTGTGGCGGCACCGCGTACGGCCTGCTCGGCCCAGACAGCGTTTCGTCCGCGCAATTGGGCCAGTGAACGGATAGTGGCGATGGCGTCGTTGAGTTGCTTGTTGGATTCGGCATCGGTTGCCGGTTTGTTAGCGGACGTGGCCTTGTCGGCGGTTCCACTCGGTGCGGGCGGCTCGTCACCTAATGGCGGTGGCATCGGTGTACTGCCGCCGAGGCTGACGGGTGTTGCTGCACCCAGATGGGTGGCTGGCGCCATCGCCGCTATCGGGCAGGCATAAAGAATGTAGGTACCCGCCGAGGCGGCACGCGCACCCGCTGGCGCGACAAAGCCCAGCACCGGCACTTTGGCAGCGAGGATGCCGGCAATGATCTGGTGCATAGCGTCGATCAGGCCGCCCGGCGTATCCAACTGCAGCACGATGGCAGTAGCGCCGTCATCGGTAGCGCGGTGTATCGCGCCATCGACGTATTCCACCGTGGCTGGGCCGATAGGGCCAGAGAGATCAATGCGGGCGACGAAGCCGGTGTCCGCCCGTATAGGAGGAGGGGGTTCGGCAGCGAAGGCTACCCAAGCCAGTGCCACGCACATGGCAGTCATCCACACGGTCCACAACCTTCGTGACATGACACTTGCCTCTAGGCTGACGTGATCACATTACTCCGTTGCGTGCTGCGGAATGTCTATAAAGACGTGGCAGCAAAACGTGGCAGCTAGAATGTTCCGTTACATCCTGCGCGAATGCGCGTTGTGACATCTCATGCAGCCATCTACGTCGCCATCCACTGTACATCTGCCACCGGGTCCGTGGAGCACGGTGTTGGATGCGTTGTGCGCCCATTTCACGGCTATCGATCGCGCGCAGTGGCTGGATCGGATGGCGCGCGGACGTGTGCAGGATGCGCAGGGCGTGGTGGTGACGCCACAGACCCCCTATCGCGTCGGCCTATGCATCCGTTACTGGCGGGAAGTGCCGGACGAGGCGCCGATCCCGTTTGCCGAAACGATGCTGCATGTCGATGAGCATCTGGTGCTGGTCGACAAGCCGCACTTCCTGCCTGTTGTGCCGGCTGGCCGATTCGTCGAGGAAACCCTGCTGGCACGGCTGATCAAACGGCTGGGCAATTCGCAACTGGTGCCGTTGCATCGTATCGACCGGCTTACCGCCGGGCTGGTGCTGTTCTCGGCGAACCCAGCCAGCCGCGCGACGTATCAGGCGCTGTTCCGCGAGCGGATGATAACCAAGCGCTACGAGGCGCTGGCGCCAGCATTGCCGGATATCGAGTTTCCGCGGGTTCGGCATTCGCGCATGGAGGCTGGCGAGCCGTTCTTCCGGATGCATGAAACGGATGGGCTGCCAAACAGCGAAACGCGTATCGAGGTGATTGCGCGTGGCGATGGCGATTGGCATTACGCGCTGTATCCGCACACGGGCCGCAAACATCAGTTGCGAGTACACATGGCCGGTCTGGGCGCGGCCATCCGTAACGATCCGTTGTATCCCGTGTTGGCGCAGGAGCAAGACGACGATCATGCGCGTCCGATGAAACTGCTCGCACAGGGGCTGACTTTTACCGATCCGCTCAGCGGGGAACTGCGCCAATTCGAAAGTCGTTATTCGCTTGCTTCTGGGGCCGGTGGCAGCGATAGCGGTTAGCCGCTGGCTGAAGGTTGCGTGATTTGGCAGGCCGGTGGAGGGGCGTCGGCAGGGTTGGGCGCGCGCCTATTCGATGGACTCGGATGCTTCTGGAACGCCCCGCGGTGGTGCGGGTAAGGGCATCGCCATTGCGCAGTGCGCAACAATCCTGGGCCGATACGCGTTATCGTGCGCAGCATTCTGCCTCCCGGTCACATGGCTGATGCGGGCAATCAAGGGGATACCTTTAGTTATGACGGAGAACCATTCGTGAGCGCACCTGACCACTCCACCGCTCAGCCACGTAGCGAGCTGACCATACGCGGCCTGATCATCGGCGTCGTGATCACCGTGGTGTTCACCGCAGCCAATGTGTTCTTCGGCCTGAAGGCTGGCCTCACTTTCGCCACGTCGATTCCGGCGGCGGTGATCTCGATGGCGCTCCTGCGCGGCTTCAAGAATTCGACCATCCAGGAAAACAACATCGTGCAGACCATCGCTTCGGCGGCGGGCACGTTGTCATCGATCATTTTCGTGCTGCCCGGCATGATCATGATCGGCTGGTGGACCGGCTTTCCGTTCTGGATCTCGTTCGCGGTCTGCGCGCTGGGCGGCATTTTGGGTGTGATGTACACCATCCCATTGCGCCGCGCGCTGGTGACCAACTCCGACTTGCCCTATCCAGAAGGCCTGGCTTGTGCCGAGGTGCTCAAGGTAGGTGGCGGTAGTGATGAGCACCCCGGCAGTGTCGAGGAAGGCAAAGCCGGCCTGATGGCCGTGTTGTGGGGTTCGATCGTGTCGGCGGTGTTCGCCGTGGTGGTGGCGACGCAGGTGTTCGCCAGTGACGTGGTGCAGTATTTCCGCGTTGGCAGCAAGGGTTCGGTGAGCGGCTACGACTTCAACCTGTCGTTTGCGCTGTTCGCCATCGGTCACCTGTGTGGGATATCGGTGGGTATCGCCATGCTGACCGGCGCTTTGATCGGCTGGGGCTGGGGCGTGCCGCATTATTCGCTGCTGGCGGTCGTGACTGGTGGGCCCATTGGCGATGTCTCCGATTTGGCGCTGGCTACCTGGAGCCACAAGGTGCGCTTCGTAGGCGCGGGCGCGATCGGTGTGTCGGCCATCTGGACGCTGGCCAAGCTGGTAAAGCCGGTGATCAGCGGCCTGAGTTCGGCCATGGCTGCTTCGCGCGTGCGCAAGGCCGGTAAGGCGGACACGTTGCCGCGTACCGAGCAGGATATTCCAATCGGTATTGTTGGCCTGATCACGCTGGCTTGCTTCATACCGATCGCGTGGTTGCTGGGCTACTTCGGCGAGATCAGCGGCCTGGGCGACCATGTTGCGGTGCTGGCCATCGGCGGTGTGGCTTTCGTGGTGCTGATGGGCTTCTTCGTTTCCACCGTATGCGGCTACATGGCTGGCCTGATCGGTTCGTCCAACAGCCCGTTGTCCGGTGTCGGCATCCTGGTGGTGATTGCTGCGGCGCTGCTGCTGGTGGCCGGCGTGAAGCCCTACCTGCCGCCGGAAGCCGGCAAGGCACTGGTGGCGTTTGCGTTGTTCATCACCTCGGTGGTGTTCACGGTCGCCGCGATTGCCAATAACAATCTGCAGGATCTCAAGACCGGCCAGCTGGTGGATGCCACACCGTGGAAGCAGCAGGTGGCCCTGGTGGTTGGTGTGATAGCCGGCGCGGCGGTCATCCCGCCCGTGCTGGGTCTGCTCAATACAGCCTACGGTTTTGCCGGTGTGCCCGGTGCGGGCCCGCATGCGCTGCCCGCACCGCAGGCGGGTTTGATCTCGGCGTTGGCGCAGGGTGTCATCACGGGCAATATCGACTGGAGCCTGATCATCACGGGTATCTGGATCGGCATTGCGATCATCGCGTTAGATGAAATCCTCGCGCGGACCACCAAGCATAAGCGGCTGCCACCGCTCGCGGTGGGCTTGGGCATTTACCTGCCGACGGTGAGCACGTTGATGGTGGTGGTCGGTTCGGTGGTTGGCTGGTTCTTCGACCGGCGGGCGGACCGTTCCGCCAAACCCGAGGCCACCAAGCAACTCGGTGTGCTGCTGGCCTCTGGCCTGATTGTGGGCGAGAGCATCATCGGCGTCGTGATTGCATTTATCGTGGGGATTTCCGGCAAGCCCGCGCCGTTGGCGTTGGTTGGAGATGGCTTCGCGAATGCTGCGATCTGGATCGGTGGCGTCGCGTTTGCCGCATCGATTTTTGTGCTGTATCGCTGGATCTTCCGGATGGGGCAGCAGGCGGGCTAAGCCTGTCCTGTTTAGCGACATGCATCGGCGCCCGGTATCCCTGGCGCCGATGTACGTTATGGACACCGGTTACGCAACCGGCCTGACGTAAATTAGCCAGCTTTGGCATTTACCAGATGGGCTTGCTCCGCCTTATACAGATCGACTTCTTCATGCAGTGCCTTGCTGACGTTTTCACGTTGCAGCAGCCGTTGTTGAAAGGCGTGCACGGCTGGCCACTGCTTCAGGTCGAGCCCGATCACGGCTGACCAGTTCAACACGACGAACAGGTAGATATCCGCGATGCTGAAGCGATCGAGCAGGAATATGTGCTCGGCCAGATGCTGTTGCAGCAGATCGAGGCGCAGCTTGGTTTTATCGCGCGCATAAGCCTTCACTTCCGCGGTCGCCTTCGCATCCAGCTGTGGCACGAACACCGCCTTATGCAGTTCGGTGCCGATAAATCCCAGCCATTGCTGCATGCGACTGCGCTCAAAACCCGCGGTTGGCGCGAGCCGCGCATCCGGATAGTGATCCGCGATGTACTGCAGCACGGCGGTGTTCTCGCTCAACAGATCGCCATCATCGGTACGTAGCAGGGGTACCTGGCCCATGGGAGTGATCGTGAGGTAATCGGTGCCGTCGACAACTCGCTTGGCCTTGGTATCGACCTGGATGAAACGTGCGTCGCCACCGGCTTCATAGAGGGCGATGCGCGTGGCGAGTGAACAAGCGAGGGGTGAGAAGTACAGGTCCATGGTCGTCTCCCGGGAATGTTTTTGTACTATATTGAACAAAAATAAACTCCGTCAATGGATTTTGTTCAAAATGGTACAAAAAGATGCAAAGAGGCCCCGTGGGCGGCCGCGGGCGTTCGATGAAGACGAGGCACTGACGCAAGCCACCGGTGTGTTCTGGCGGGCGGGCTACTCGGCGACCTCGATGGATGACCTGAGCGTGGCGACGGGCATGAATCGTCCCAGCCTGTATGGCGCATTCGGCGATAAGCAGACGCTGTACCTGGCTACGCTTGAGCGTTACACCCGGCGTTCGCGGATGGCCATGGATGCGGCACTGGATGAGACGCTGCCGCTAGCCGATGCCTTGGCTCGCGTGTACGAGGCCGCGCTTGCGATTTATTTTCCGCCGAAGGAGCCGCCGCGCGGATGCTTTCTGATTGGGACAGCACTCGCCGAATCGGTGGAAGACCCGGAGGTACGTGCACGTTTGCACGATGCCTTGGCGGAATTCGATCAAGCCTTCGAGATCCGCTTACGCGCCGCACAGCAAAAGGGCGAGCTGGATGCAAACGCAGATGTCAAAGCATTAGCCAGTGTCGCTTCCGCGGTGTTGCATACGCTAGCGTTGCGCTCACGTGCGGGCGACAGCCGTACCGCCTTGCGAGCTACCGCAAGCGAAGGGGTGCGTTTGATTTGTGGCGAGCGACCAGCGTCAGCAAAGTCACCACATCGTTGACTCTGTTGACGGTGCTTCTGAGGCCCTCCGCTGGCGTCGAAAGCGTGCAGGAGTGATTCCCGTGTGGCGACGAAACACCTTGCCGAAGGCCGCTTCGGACTGGTAACCCACTTGTTGCGCCACATCGGCTACCGGTGCGTTGCCGCGCAGCAGAAAATCGGCGGCCATATGCATACGCAACCGTGTCAGCAACTCCCACGGCGACAAACCACCTTTGTGCTGGAAGCCACGCGCAAAGCTGGCGCGTGACATCGAGGCTTGTTCGGCCAGGGCTTCCACCGTCCAGTCGCGAGCCGGCTCGCGCAGCATCGCCTGCAC
>JBARCX010000133.1:0-12476 GCA_049794535.1 Rhodanobacter sp. | reverse complement strand
CGCTCAGGAAGTGAAGCGACTCACCTTGCCGGACCAGATGGGCGAACGTTTCCAGGCGATGTTGCTGGCGCGTGGCCTCGATGCGCTACCGCTATCTGCCGACCTTCTCGCTGCTGATCAGGGCGAGCGACTATAAGTTGGCATCCTGGCTTCGGGTAATGCGGCTGCGAAATGTAACGAATTTCAACGAATAGGATCAGCGTAAGCGTTCAACGCTGCGGCACGGTGTGATTGCCGTGCCGCAGGTATCGCATGCGTATAGTTTATGGGCTAGCTGGAGTGCTGCCGATACTCGTTGCGGGGGCGGGCGCAATGCTCGATGCGGGAGCCGGCTGCACTGGCGTCGAATCTGCCGGTCGACGCACCAGCAAACCGTGCTTGAACAAGTAACTGGCTACCTGATAGCTGGCGATGGCCTGATCTACATCGGTCTGATTCATCGGGTCGACTGGGGTAGCGTCACCGGTGGTGAAGTCAGGATGGATCTGCTCCACCTTGCGTTGTGGCTCAAGGATGGTCAGGCGGCTGTCGTAAACGTAGCCAAGTTTCTCGTAGGTGGCCGGGAAGGCGCGACCGCGGCCGGGCTCGAGATGGAAGATGTCGTAGCCGAAGAAGCGGCTGCGATAGCTGAAGTCGAGCAAGCCGAGCAGGGTTGGCGGGATATCCATCTGTGCCATCAGCGGTTCCACGCGCTGCGGCTTGAAATACTTCGGCGCGTAGATCCAAAGCGGAATGTGATAACGGTTGATCGGGATGCTGGCGCGGCCGGCGCTGGAGGCATCGTGGTCGGCGGTGATCACGAACACGGTATCGTCGAAATACGGCTTGGCCTGCGCGCGCTTGATGAAGTCGGCGATCGACCAGTCGGTGTAGGCAATCGCACCTTCGCGGGTGCCGTTGCGTTGCTGCACACGACCCGCCGGGAAGGTAAACGGGCGGTGGTTCGACGTTGTCATGATATGCAGGAAGAACGGCTTGCCATCGGCGTGGATCTTGTCCATCTGGCCTAATGCCAGCGTGTACAGATCTTCGTCGGCGACGCCCCAGACATTCGCGCCGTGGATCGTCGCATCCTTCGGGATGTCGTTACGGTCGACGGTCTTGTAGCCATTGTGGGCGAAGAAGTAGTTCATGTTGTCGAAGTAGCCGTAACCACCGTAGACGAACTCCGACACGTAGCCACGATCATTGAAGATGTCAGCCAGCGAGAACAGGTTTTCATTGTTGTGCTCTTTGATGAGCGAATCGCCCGGCGCTGGTGGCACCGATAGCGACAGTGCCTCTAGTCCGCGCACGGTACGCGTGCCGTTGGCATATAGGTTGTCGAAGAACAGGCTCTTGTCGGCCAGCGCATCGAGATTTGGTGTGAGATCGCCGTGGCTTGAACCAAAGGCCTTGATGAAATCAGCGGACAGACTCTCCACGCTGATCAGCACCACGTTGAGATGCTTCTCGGGGCCAACGTTACGGATCTCGCGAGTGAGATCCTGCGGATCATTGCTGAGGTAGGTCGCGTCCGGTGTCTGCATCTGCACGCGTACTTTTTGAAATGCTTCGTCGACCGGTAGCGTGCGGTAGAACCGCGCGTAATCCAGATGGCTGCTGCGGAATGCGGCGAAGAATTCGTAGATGCCGTTGCCGGCCAGCTCGTTGACGTAAGTGTCGGCGGTGCGGTCTTTCATGGTGCCGCTGACGGCAAAGACCGAGATTACCGTGAGCACCAACCAGGCCAACGCCACCTTACTGCGCTGCCAAAAGCGGGTGCCGCTATCGCGGGTGCGCAGACCACGACGGGTGAGCAAAACAATCACGATCACCGCTACCGCCAGCATGGCGATCCAGCGGCCGATTGGATACGACTCACGAATATTGCCAATCACCTCGGTGGTGTAGACCAGATAGTCCACTGCGACGAAATTGAAGCGAACACTGAACTCGTTCCAAAACACCAGTTCGGAGGCTGCGACGAACAGCAGTCCAAACAGCAACACCACGCTCAACCCATACAACATCCATTGGCCGGTGCGCGAGCCATAGGAGAACACGGGCATCGGCAGCAAAAGCAGGAACGCCACGACGATGGGCCAGGACATATCGAGCTGGATGTGCCACTTCAGATTGAGTAGCCAGAGCGTGAGGGCGCATAGCGCCGCCAGCCCCAGCGCATAGATCAACCATTGGCTGAGGCGGGTAATCGCCGCGCGCTTTGAGGGCGCCAGCCAAAGGAATAGCACCATGGGCCACGCCACGTAGATAAACGTGACCAGGTCATAGCCCAACCCCACGCCGAACGCGTACAGCCAGTACAACGGGTTATGCGGTACGCCCTTGCCAGACATGCCCAGCAGCACGATGCGGGTGATGGCACCCAGCACGACATAGCAGATGCCCAGCCACCAAAGGGGGCGGAAGCGCTGGCGCAGCGGTGAAACAGAGGCAAAAGTGGACGTCACGAGTAGCTCCAGCGTGAGGCGGTAAAGATGGTCGAGTGTTTTATACGCTGACTGGCTTAAATGTTACATAGTTTCATTTTGCTGGCTTCACTAGGGCGATTGCGTCGATCCGGGCCCGCTCCATCGCTGCGCCGATAGCTGGCCCATGAAGGCCTTGTGCAACGAAGGGGGCTGCCGTGACCAGCGCTGCCGTCTCGCGTGCGGTGTGCAGGTAGGCCGCCTGCGGGTAATCATCATCTTCGTGGCCCAGGCGGCCACGCTTGTCTGCCATGCAGGCAGCCAGGAACGTGTCCAGGCGCTCGGGTCGGCGCAAGGCATCCAGTGCGGTCAGCAGCTTCAGCACGGTGGCGGGTTTTAGCTCAAACGCACGATGTACGTTGAGGTGTTCACGGCATACAAGTTCGGCCAATGCCGCGTACTCGGTGGGTATCTTCAGCCGAGCAGCCAATAGGCGCAGCGGTGCTACCCCGCGTTGTTCATGGCCGATGTGTCGCGGCAACTCAACGGCTGGCGTGAGTGCCTTACCCAGATCATGGACGAGTGCGCAGAAGCCCACCAGGTCGTCGCCAGGAGCGAGGCGGGCTGCTGCGTCCAGCACCATCTCTATGTGGATGCCCGTGTCGATTTCCGGATGAAACTCCGCACGCTGCGGCACGCCGTAAAGCGCATCTATCTCGGGGAACAGCACCGCCAGCGCACCGCATGTGCGCAGCACACGCAGAAAGACGGATGGCTGTGCCTCGCCCAGGGCCTTACGGGTCTCGGCCCACACACGCTCCGGCACCAGGTGATCGACCTCGCCGTCGCGCACCATCTGCCGCAGCAGCGTCATCGTCTCTTCGGCCACCGTGAACCCGAGAGGAGCAAAACGCGCGGCGAAACGGGCCACTCGCAATAGTCGCACTGGATCTTCCGCGAATGCGGGCGACACATGCCGCAGCACGCGTTGTTCGATATCGCGTATGCCGCCATAGGGATCGATCAGCGCACCGTGCTCGTTCTCGGCGATCGCATTGATGGTGAGGTCGCGTCGCGCCAGATCCTGCTCCAGTGTCACCGTGGGATCCGCGTGAAACGTGAAGCCGTGATAGCCGTGCCCGGTTTTGCGTTCGGTGCGTGCCAGGGCGTATTCCTCGCCCGTCTCTGGATGCAGAAACACTGGGAAATCCTTGCCCACAGGACGAAAGCCCCGTGCCAGCATCTGTTCCGGCGTAGCGCCGACTACCACGTAATCGCGGTCGCCGCCCTCGCGTCCAAGCTGTTTGTCGCGGACTGCGCCGCCAACGAGATAACTGTGCATGCGCTGATTCTGCCACGTGAGGGCGGATGTCACGACGAATAGGGGTCCGATCGCCGATAGGGCGATGGTATAAATCGATAAGCAGTTCGTTCCCTTCCGATGTTCATCGCTAAGGTTCGCCTCTATGAAGTCCGTTCTGCGACTTACTTCGATTTTCCTGCCGGCGCTACTCACAACGATGGTGGCATCGGCTGCCACGCCTGATCCACAGAAAACACGTGTTTACATCGATCACGCTTGGGACACGCTTACACGTTCGATGGACGATTGCGCATCACTGGTCGATCCCAAGGTGCCTGCTCGGCCGTTGATCTACCTGCCCAAAGACTTGCCGGTGCCAGCGTCGATGGCTCGCCTCAAGCAACGTTGTAACGCTGATGTGCGCGTGCTGCCGCAGGTCATTAGCCGACTGGGTGATTTCGCACCGGAGCAACTGCCGGTGCAGGGTTTGCTGTACTTACCGCATCCGTACATTGTGCCGGGTGGCTTCTTCAACGAGATGTACGGTTGGGATAGCTATTTCATCGTGCTCGGTTTGCTGGCCGATCACCGCACAGTGTTGGCACGCGGCATCGTCGACAATTTTCTGTTCGAGATCGAACACTATGGTGCGGTACTCAACGCGAACCGTACCTATTACCTCAGTCGCTCGCAGCCGCCGTTTCTTACCGAGATGATTCGCGCGGTGCTGGACGACCCGGCCAGCTTTCCCAGCAAAGCCGAAGCTAACGCCTGGCTTGCGCATGCCTATCCACTGGCCCTGCGTGATTACGCAACCTGGACGCGCAAAGAGCACCGCGCTGGTGATACCGGATTGGCCCGTTACTTTGATCTCGGTAGCGGTCCGGTGCTGGAGATGCGCAATAGCGACTACCTACGCGGGGTGATCGACTGGCTGCTTGCGCACCCGAGTGAAGACCCTGGTTACCTGGTGAAGGCGGCAGAACATCCGGATGACGCAGAGGCGGCGCGTTTGAAGATAGCGAGTTGTGACGTGCGCGCTTCCGCTGTTTGTGCCGGTGCCTGGTCAAAAGGTTATCGCCTGAGCGCGGATTACTACCTGGGCGACCGTGCGATGCGTGAATCGGGCTTCGATACCAATTTCCATTTCGGCCCATTCGGTGGCTCTACGCATCACTACGCGCCGGTGGGCTTGAACAGCCTGCTTTATCGCTACGAACGTGACCTGCACGATTTCGCTGTGCAGCTTGACCTCGATGCTGACGCGCAGCGCTGGGCGCGTGCGGCGGAAGCTCGCAAAACGGTGATCGACAAATACCTGTGGCGCCCTGAGTTGGGCATGTACAGGGACTACGACTTTGTTTCCGGCAAGCCTTCGACCGAGCCGTATCTCACCACGTTCTACCCGCTATGGGCGCGTGTCGCCGCGCCGCAGCAGGCGAGTGCTGTTCGTGCCACCTTGCCATTGTTTGAGCGGATGGGCGGGTTGACCATGAGTCAGCACAACAGCGGCGTGCAGTGGGATGAACCTTTTGGCTGGGCGCCGACGAATTGGCTGGCAGTGGCCGGTTTGGACGCTTATGGCTTTCACGATGATGCGCGCCGCATCGCTGGCGAGTTCACGGGTACCGTCGACCGCAGCTTTGCGTCCGACGGCACCATTCGTGAGAAGTACAACATGGTCAATGGCAACGCTGATGTGAAAGTCAGCGCGGGCTATACAGAAAATGTGATCGGTTTCGGCTGGACCAACGGCGTCTACTTGAAGCTGCAGAATCTATTGGTCACGCGGTCATTGGTTGGGCATCAAGCGGCTGAGTCGCACTAAGCAGCTGTCACGATACGCAGTAACAGTGAGATTAGCGGCCGCGCGAGCGCCACTGGTCGAGCCGGTACTGACGCGGGCCTGCGTGGAGCAGCTGTGGCAGCCATGGCGTGAACGGCTGCGGCACGATGCCGAGTGCTGCGTAGCCATCGACCTTGCCCACGGAGTCCGTACGCAGCGAACGGAAGTTGTCCAGCGAGAAGGGTTTGCCGGGAAGCAGGCCGGCGAATTGTGCCTGCAGACGACCAAGGCTGTCGTGCAGCGGAATGATCGGCGTGCGCAGTCCCGCCGTGTCGCGGATCTTGCGCACGATCTCGCCCAGCGTGAGTACTTCCGGGCCGTACAACTCGAAGCTACGTCGCTGACTGAGCTTGTCGTCATTCACGCAACGGGCGAACGCCTCAGCCACGTCGCCAACGTAGGTGGGTGCCATCTTTGCCTTGGCGCGTGCCAGCGGCAGCGCGGGCATGCGCCGCAGCAGCGCAGCAAAGCGGCTGACCAGTCCGTCGCCTTCGCCAAAGATCACGCTCGGCTGATAGATCGTCCAGTTCAGCGACGAAGCCTTCAACAACACTTCCGCCTCACCACGCGTCTTGAGGTATTGCGACAGACCTTGGCCGGCCTTCAACGAACTCATCTGGTGTAGCCGTGTGACGTCTGTGGCTTGGCAGGCATCGATCAGGCGCCGGGTGAGTTCCACATGTGCACGCGGAAAAGTGTGGCGACCATGCGGATTGAGGATGCCGATCAGATTGATCACGGCATCGGCGCCATTGAGATGTTGGCGCAGTGCTGCGTCGTCATAGACATCCGCACTACGCACACTCACGTTGGGAAGCACGCCCAGTGCGCGATGCAACTCACGGTTGCGCGAAAGCAGCGTGATGCGATGCCCATCGGCCGCGAGGCGGGGCACCAGATGGCTGCCGACAAAACCGGTGCCACCTAGAATGACAATGCGCTGTGCAGTCATGGCGAGGTTCCTTCGGTTGCGTTCGGTTTGTCCGCGACCGATGTCGTATTGGCCGGTGCCGGAGCGACAGGTACGGCGCAAACAACTGCCTTGCGCGGCGTGTGGCCGTCTGGAAGTTGGTAAGTCTGGCCGATCGCTGGCATGCGCGTGTTCATGGCCAACACTTTGCCGTTGCGGCGCCAGTCGTACATCACACTGAAATCCATCACCCGGGCGACGTATTCGCGCGTTTCCTTGAACGGGATCGTGGCGACGAATACATCCGGTGGCAGCGTGCCGCGGGCGGCCAGCCACTGGTTCAGTCGACCTGGGCCGGCATTGTAGGCGGCACTAGCCAGCCACGGCGCGCCATTGAATCGGCTGGCCACTTGCGCCAGATAGCGTGTGCCGAGCGCAATGTTCACGGTGGGGTCGTACAGGCTGTCTCCGCCCGTCCATGGCAGACCACTGCGCTTGGCAACCATGGCAGCCGTGTCAGGCACCAATTGCATCAGGCCACGTGCATCGGCGGCGGAGCGCGCATCGCTCGTCCATGCGCTTTCGGCACGCAGGATGCCATAGGCCCAAGCGGGGTCGATACCGGCTTGTTCCGCCTGCGGCACAACGCCGTCCTCGGTGGCTAGTGGGAAGCGCTGCTTGTAGTAACGCATAGCGTCACCGCGGTTGAACGCGTACACGGCGCGATCGAGCCAGCCTCGCTGGTTAGCGAGTAGGACGGCCTGCTGCAACGTAGCCGGATCGGCATTGACCAGGGCTTGGCTCCATTCGCGCCGGGCCATTTGCGGTAGGTCTAGCGCAAACAGCTCGAATGCACGCTGCAGACCGGGCATGGCCAGCAACGCCTGCTGGCGCTGTGGGTCGGCATCGATCGATAACGGGCAGATGCTGTAGCTGCTGTTGACGCGATCGGCGGCGAGGAAGCCGAAGTAGTTGGGCAGCTGTGCCAGCGAGGTGTATAGCGCCTGTGCCTCATCGGAACGACCCAGTTCGCCTAGCGCACGTGCGCGGAAGTAGCGCCACTCGTCGCCTTGCTGCTGGCTGGCGGGCATCGCATTGATGGCCTCGAGCACGGCGGGCCAATCTTGCTGTGCCAGCGCTACACGCACGCGCCACTCGCGGGAGATATCACTTTGCGCAGCGGGTGGCAGCGCGATCAGACGGGCCAGCGCATGGCTGTCGTAATCGGTGGCATGGAAGAGCGCAAGCGCATGCAGCACGTCGTTGCGTTGATCGGTGCTGAAGTTGAAGCGTTGTTGTAATTGCTGCCAAGCCGTGTCGGCGGTGATGGACTGGCGACGCGCCAAACGTTGCAGGGCAATCGCGGCGGCTTGGCGCTGGCGTGGTGTATCGGTCCACTTCGTCGCTGCGCTGACCGCGGCAGAGGGATCGCGCAAGGCTAGAGCGAGCTTTTGTGCATCGCTGGCTTGCGTAGCAGGCAGCCAGTTGGCCAGAGATGCCACCGTGCCGCCCTTGCCTGCGTCAATGGCATTGTCGATGCGAGACCACAGTCGTGCGTCGGTGAGCAGGCCTTGATCGTGCGCAGCCTGCAGCACTGGATCGCAGGCACTGGGCAGGCTGGATTTGGCCCACAGCGCAACGAGATCCTTGTTGAAATCCAGCGGCGTACCGTTGGCTAGGCGCGCCTGCAGCGCGTCACAAGTTAGCGTGTCGTTGATGCCTGGTTGGTACAACGCGAGGAAGTTGCTCCAATCCTGCCGACGCGCCAGCTCGAGCAGAAAGTCGCGGCGCAGATCCTGCGCGGGAATCAGGTCGGGATACTGTTTGAGGTAGCTCTCTACCGCGGCGCGATCGATCTGTGTGATGTCGTGTTCCAGCGCAGCCGCTGGCAGGTACGGATATAGCGGGTAATTCTTCAATCCACTGGCGAGTGCGCGCCAGCTGTCACCGCCTTGCTGTGCCGCTGCATAAGCCTGCTTGAAGGTGGCTCGCTGTGCCGCTTGCGGATCTGCAGTTTGTGCCATGGCCGTTCCGGCCAGCAGGCTGCCGATCAGCAGTTTGAGCAGGCGATGGTGAAGACGCCGTGGCGTTGCATACGAAGACATGGAAACTCCGGCATTCGATCTCGCGGCAGTGTAGTTCATGGCTTGTATCGTGCCGGTGTAGGGATAATTCGTAAAACTTCGAAATCCTTCTTGGCACACGAATTTGCGAAGAGGGACCTAGGCGTAATGCGGGACTCTTTGATGTCGACTGCTAAGCTTGCGCACCTCTAAGCGTGACGCACACGGGACCGGCATGTCGCCATCGCAAATGTCATCGAATCGCCCGCCATCGAGCTTGCCTGCCTGGATATTGCTCGTGTTGGCCACGCTCGCCGGTGCGTTCTGGTGGTGGTCGGCTGGCCGATCGGTGGCACTGCCCGATGCGCCCTCGGCGCGGATCGCTTGCGTCTCCTATGCGCCGTACCGCGAAGAAGGCGAAACGCCGTACGACGCGAACGCGTTCATCAGCCCGGAGCGTATCGATGCGGATCTGCGCGCATTGTCCGAGCGCTTCGATTGCGTGCGTACTTATGCGCAATCGCAGGGCCTCGACGCCGTGCCGGGCATCGCCGAGCGCTATCACATGAAGGTGCTGATGGGCATCTGGCTGGGTCGGGACAGCAAGGCCAACGCGCGCGAAGTGCAGCAGGGCATCGCCACGGCGCAGGCGCACCCGCAGGCGTTGCGTGGGGTGATCGTGGGTAACGAAGTGCTGCTGCGTGGCGAGCTGTCACCCAAGGTGCTGGCTGATTACTTGCATGAAGTACGCGCTGGGGTTCCTGCCACCGTGCCGGTGACTTACGCCGATGTATGGGAGTTCTGGCTGCAACATCCCGAACTGGCCAACGCGGTGGATTACCTGACCATTCATATCCTGCCGTATTGGGAGAATGACCCGGTACCACCGGAGCACGCCGTACAACACGTTGCCGACGTGTACGCACAGATTCAGAAGGCCTTTCCCGGCAAACAAGTGATGATTGGTGAGACCGGCTGGCCCAGCGAAGGGCGCTCGCGCCGTGCGGCTACGCCCAGTGTGGTCAACGAGGCGCGCTACCTGCGTGACTTCCTCAACTACGCCGCCACCGTGCATATGCCGTACAACGTGATCGAAGCATTCGATCAGCCATGGAAGCGCGTGCAGGAAGGCACGGTGGGTGGTTATTGGGGCATCTTCGATGTGCATGCAAAACCGAAATTCGGCATGCAGGGGCCGGTTGTCGAGGTACCGCAGTGGCGGTTGGGTTGGTACGCCGGCGCTGCCGGTGCCTTGTTGTTTTTGCTGATTGGCAGTTGGCGCCGCGCATGGCGTGGCATGCGTGGCTGGCTTGCACAGGCGCTGATGGGGGCGGCCAGTGGCACCGCACTGGCGTGGCAGGTACGGCAGATGATGTACGCGTGCAGCAATCCGTGGGAGTGGCGTATATCCATCGCCGCCTGTGTGTGTGCGCTACTCACCCTATTGATGTTGGCGCCCAGGATTGCCGCACGGCTGGCCGGTGCGCGTAGCGTGGCGTTACCGCTCTGGCCCAGTTATGGGTGGCTGCGCTTTGGTTGGCTATTCGGGCTGGCTACGTACGGATTGCTGCAGGTGTTCGACGGTCGCTATCGTGATTTTCCGCTAGGCCTGTATGCCTTGCCGTGCATCGGTTATGCACTGATCGGGTTGCTTGAGCGCGACGCATCGATGCCATCACTGGAGCAACGTTTTCTTGCCTGTGCGCTGCCCTTGCTCGCCGCCATCGTCGTGGCGCAAGAGCTGGGTCTCAACGCAATGGCCTGGCTATGGTTGGTGCTGAACCTTGCGATTGCCATGCCGGTACTCGTCGACTGGCGCGCTGCGCGTCGCTTGCAGCCGCAGCAGGCGTAAGCAGCCGATCAATAAGGCTGGCGCGCCGGCATCGGGGCAGTACATGAGCAGCGCGAATGCGCCGAGTGCCGCCGCCAGCCACGCTACGAACGGGTGCTTCCAAACTAACGCCAGCGCAGCAACCGCGAGAGCCACATAGCCATAGGCGTAGCTGAGGAAGCCTTGCACGGCGACCTGGCGCCAGGCGCACCAGGCTGGGCCGCTGCTACCGTCGCATTGGTGCTCCATGGTCGGCGGCTCGATCAGGCCGTAGCGCAGCCATACCGCAAGCAATGCGACAACCACGATGAACAGCCAAGGCGAAATCAGGCGCAACCATCGCTGTGTGTTCATCGAGATGCTCCGTCGAGGCGATGGGGAAGGCGAATTTCGGCAGCTACCGGCAGATGATCGGAGAACGCCTGCGGCAGAGTCCACGCCTTTTCCAATGCGATCCCGGGTGAAATGAGGATGTGGTCGAGCGCACGCTTTGGCTTCCAGCTAGGAAACGTCGGTATAGGTTGTTCCGGCGGCTGCAAGTTGGAATGGGCGAACAGATGATTCATTTCGGCGCTGCGTGCGTCCGTATTGAGGTCGCCCATCAAGATCGCGTGAGGGTGATCCTGCAGCACTTCGGCAATGAAGGCGAGCTGGCGCGCGCGCGCCGGTGCACTCAGTGAGAGATGGGCGATCATGACGGCCAAGGAGTCAGCGCCGTCGCCAAAGCGTGCCAACAGCGCGCCACGCCCAGGAATGCGGCTGGGCAGTGGGTAGTCGATGACGGCTTGTGGCTCGAGTCGGCTAATCAGTCCGTTCGCCGAGTGCGCGAGTCGCGCCACTGGTCGGTTCGGCTGATGACTCCAGAACGGCATGCCGGAGGTCTCGGCCAAGTAGCGGGTCTGGTTGAGAAAGCCCGAGCGCAGGCTGCCGGCATCGGTTTCCTGCAGGCCGATCACGTCGAACTGCGGCAACAGCTCAGCGAGGCGATCAAGATTATCCAGCTTGCTGCGACCGGGTAGCACGGCATTGATGCTGCGCGTGACGTATTCGCGGTAACGCTGCACGCTGGCTCCCGCCAGAATGTTACAGCTCAGCAAGCGCAGCCGATGTTCAGTGGGGACGGGCGCGGCGCGATTCATCGATACACGGTACATGGAAGATGCCGCCGCGGGCGTGAATGCCCACGGCAGATAGTGGGAACTTACTTGCCTTGTTCGGCGAGTGCGCGCTTGGCCAGCCAGATCGTCAATGCGCTCAACTGGTCGAAGTTGTGCACGTTGGCGGTACGGTATTTGCCGTCGACCACGATCACCGGTGTACCGTCCACGCCCCATTTCTGGATCAGCGCAAGGTCACTCTTCATCTGTGCGGTCACTTCGGGCGAGGTGGCGATGCGCATGAATTCATCGCGGTTCACGCCTTGGCGCGCATAGAAATCGGCCAGCTCATCCATGGAGCTGATGGGGTAATGCTGGTTGAACTTTGCATCGAACAACTGCAGATGGGTGCGATCGACGACGCCAAGTTTTTTCGCCGCGTAGTAAGCGCGTGCATAGGGCAGCCACTCGTCATTGAACGGCGCCGGCACCAGTTTGAACACCACGCCGGGCGGCAGCTGCTTGCGCATTTGATCGGCGATGGTCGAGAACTCGGCACAGTGGATGCAGCCGTAGGAGAACACTTCGACCACTTCGACCTTGCCGTCACTGCTGTCGCGCTGGTACGGAGCGGGCAGGGTCACGTACTCGTTGCCATCGGTGTACGGCGCCGGTGTATTGGAGCTATCTGCACTGCAGGCACTGGCCAGCAACAGGCCGCCAAGCAGGGCAAGTGCGCGTAAGCGGGCGAAACGCTTGAACATAACTACTCTCCGCATTCGCGACGGTGGGGGCCGCCGGATTGTTCGATGTGTGACGAGAAACAGTGATGAAAAATCACGGCGCGATGCGCCAACAGCATCGCGCCCGGACTGGCCGGGCGCGATGTGCTGAACCTTACTTGCCGGCGGCTTCCTTCGCCACTAACCAGTTCACCAGTTCGATGGTCTGAGGGTAGCCGCCAGCAGAGCTTGGGCCGAGGCGATACTTGCCGTTCACTATGATGCTCGGCGTA
>JBARCX010000132.1:0-14652 GCA_049794535.1 Rhodanobacter sp. | reverse complement strand
GACCACATCGATGTTCGCCAACCCTTCGACATGCGCCTTGCTCGCGTCGATGTCATACAGGAAGAACTCGCGATCCAGCAGCACGTCATCGCCCGCGAGAAACTGCATGATGCGTGCGTCGATCTTGATATTCGATTTCTGCCAGAGTGGTTGCGTCATGATCGTCTTCTCAAAGATTGATTCAAGCGGGATTGCTTTTAAAGAGATACCAGCCGATTCAGAACGGCGTCGATGGATAACTGTTCGCGCGCACCGGTTGCGCGACGCTTGAGTTCCACCTGCCCGTCTTTCAGGCCACGGGGACCGACGATCACCTGCCATGGCAGGCCAATCAAGTCCATATTCTTGAACTTGCCACCGGCGCGCTCTTGCGTGTCGTCGTAAAGCACGTCGATGCCGGCCGCACTGAGTTGCGCATGCAGTGTCTCGCAAGCGGCGTCGCAGGTGGCGTCACCCACCTGCAGATTGATCAGGCCGACCTGGAACGGCGCCACCGCTTCGGGCCAGACAATGCCATGCTCGTCATGACTGGCCTCGATAATGGCGCCGACAAGACGCGATACGCCGACGCCATAAGACCCGCCATGGATAGGGCGCCCTACGCCATCCGCATCGGTAACCAGCGCTTTCAACGGTTCGGCATATTTGGTGCCGAAATAGAAAATCTGCCCTACTTCGATGCCACGCGTATGCACGCGCCGTTCGTCCGGCACCTCGCGTTCGAAACGCGCTGCATCATGCACGTCTTCCGTCGCCGCGTAGGGCGTGGTCCAGGGTTGAATCAGCGCATCGAGATCGCCGTTGTAATCCACATGGCTTCCTGGCGTCGGCAATGCCAGCAAATCGCTATCGCAATACACCGCCGACTCACCGGTTTCCGCCAGCACCAGGAACTCGTGTGATAGATCGCCACCGATGGGGCCGGTCTCGGCACGCATCGGGATCGCCATAATACCCATCCGGGAAAACATGCGCAGATAGGCGACAAACATGCGCTGATAAGCACGCCGCGCGCCGGCTTCATCCACGTCGAATGAATAGCCATCTTTCATCAGGAACTCACGGCCACGCAGCACACCGAAGCGTGGACGCTGCTCGTCACGAAACTTCCACTGCACCTGATAGAGATTCAACGGCAAGTCGCGATACGAACGCACATGAGTGCGGAAGATGTCGGTGACCATTTCTTCGTTGGTCGGTCCGTACAGCAACTCGCGCTCGTGCCGATCGCGCAGGCGTAACATCTCCGGCCCATAGGCATCGTAGCGACCGCTCTCTCGCCACAGATCCGCCAGCTGCAAGGTTGGCATCAGCAGTTCCAGCGCGCCAGCGCGATCCATCTCTTCGCGCACGATGCGTTCGATCTTGCGCAATACACGCAGCCCCATCGGCAGCCATGCATAGATGCCGGCGGCTTCCTGCTGGATCATCCCCGCGCGGAGCATCAAACGATGCGAGACGATCTGCGCCTCGGAGGGGTTTTCCTTGAGCGTGGGGAGCAAGTAGCGGGAGAGATGCATGGCGAGGTTTCCTGACGAATGAAGTGGGTGCCGAACCGTGATGTGCGCATGGGCGCATCACGGTCGCGGGATGCCCGCCATTTCGTCGCAACCGATGACCCGATTGATGTTTTGCATCGCCTGGGTCGCCGCACCCTTCAGCAGGTTGTCCAGCGTTGCCACAACGACGACACGCTTGCCATCCGCCGACAAGGCAAAGCCACCGATCTCGGCGTGATGCTGGTGCGCGATGTGGCTAACCCAGGGTGCTTCGTCCACAACCTGCACCAGCGCCTCGCCAGCGTAAGCATTACGGTAGCGGGCCAACACCTCGTCACGTTTGAGCGAACGCGACACGTAGAGATTGGTGGTGACCGTAAGCCCACGGAAATGCGGCGCCACGTGCGGCATGAATTCCACCGGGATGCCGAGATGGCTACTCGCCTCTTTCTCGTGCATGTGGCCGGTAAGCGCGTACGGCATCAGGTTGTCACGCAGTTTGTCCGGATTGTTCTTGTCCGACGGCGTGGTGCCGGCACCGGAATAGCCCGATACGCCAAAACACACCGGTGGTGCGGCAAGCACGTCCTTCAGCGGCGCAATCGACAACTGAATCGCCGTGGCGTAGCAGCCGGGATTGCTGATGTGACGCTCGCCGCGCCAGCGATTACGCGTGAGTTCCGGCAGACCGTAATACCAGGATGAATCGAAGCGGTAATCGGCGGAAAGATCGAGGATCAAGGTATCTGGCTTCGCCGCATCAATCGCTTCGACATACGGAGCAGCCTTGCCATTCGGCAAGGCCAGAATCACCACGTCGACGCCTTGTGCAGCCACCGCCGCGGCATCGAGACTCGTGTAGCGTAAATCGCCTTCGAAGCCCTGGATATGCTCGGCCACGAGCTGGCCATCCAACTCGCGCGAGGAAACAAACGCAAGCTCCAGTACGGGGTGTGCTGCGATCAGCCGAATCAGTTCGACCCCGGTATGACCACGTGCCCCGACGATACCGATGCTCTTCTTATCTCTGTCCATAGTTCTCAATCCACCAGCGTTGGCTGTCGCGTAGCGCAATGCGCAACGCAGCGGGCAATCGTGTCGAAGTCGTTGATGCCGTACCAGAACACTTTCCAGTTCGGCTGCTTGAAGCAGCCATCCGACTCGGCGTAATAGAAGTGATTGATCGGGTTGCCGTGACGCGAGCGCCAGAACAACTGCGGATTCTCCTCATACATCACCTGCCATACGGCACGGCCCAAGCCTTCGCCTTGCGCGTCGTCGAGCACCGCAAACTTGTCGAGGTACGGCAAGCCACCCTCCTCGGTAAGGATCATCGCGGTGCGGTAGTTCTCGCTGACGTAGATGCGATGTGGCTTGGTGCGTTCGAAGTAATCCGGCACCAGCGTGCGACCGAAGCTGGATTCGATCAGCTCGCGCATGCGCTCCAGATCGACACCGTCCCACGAGGTGTAGCGCAATACTTTCTCGCCGCGCCGCACCAGCGTGCCTGAGCCTTTGTGCGTGAACAGCTCTTTCGCCAATTCGGATGGCCGGGTGATCGACACCGATGACGTCAGCGGCAGATTCGCGAGCAAGTCAGCGATCTGCTCAAGCTTCAACCGCATGCCGCCATTGATCCAGGGCTGCGCCATCAGATGCTCGTATTCGGTCGACAGGTTGATCGAATCGATCAACTGGCCTTCGCCATCGAGCAGACCACCGGTGCCGGTGAGGAACACGATCTTGTACGGCTGCAGCACGCGCACCAATTCGTTGGCGGCAAAGTCGGCATTGATGTTGAGGATCTGCCCTTCTTCGGTTTCACCCAGGCTGGCGATCACCGGGATCGAACCGGCACGCAGACTGGCCTCGATCGGTGCCAGGTTGATGCTCTCTACCTTACCGACCAAGCCGTAGGTGTCGCGGTCCAGATAGCCGGAAGTGAACACGCCCGATGGCACCGACGTGGCACGCGTATCCATCGTTTGCAGTGCTTCCACCAGCTTGAGGTTCTGCGCTTGGAAAACCTTACGCACAATCGCCAGCGCCTGCGGCGAGGTAACGCGCAGACCATTGATGGTTTGCTTGACGATACCGGCAGCGGACAACTCTTCATCCAACTGTGGACCTGCGCCATGCAGCACGATCGGCGTAAGGCCCACTTGCTGCAGGAAGGTCAGCGACGAAGTGAGATCGGCCAGCTCGTCACGTAGCACCGCACCGCCGACTTTGACCACGGCAAAGCGCTTTGCATCGAGCTGCGAAAAACGCTTGAGGTATTGCTGAATCTCCTTCGCGCTGCCCATGCTCGAGAGCAGGCGCACGATGGTTTTACGGGTGTGCTTATGCGTTTCCACGACTAACCATCCGGTAGATGTTTTCTACGTAGTGCTGCAATTGGTCGAGTGCGACCCATTCGTCAGCAGTATGTGCTTGCGCGATGTCGCCAGGGCCATAGACGAACGCGGTGTAACCGGCGGCGGAGAACAGCGCTGCCTCGGTCCAGAAATCCACTGCATTACCGATGGGTAGCTCGAGCTCGTCGGCGATGTCGCGTGCAGCCAACCGACGCTCCTCAGCGCGTGCGGTGTCGCCAGCCGGAAGGGAGACACCGCGGAAGGTCTCGGCGTATTCAACGGGAACCGGGTCGACCAGCGTACGGAAGGTTTCCAATAACTGGTCGGGCTCCATCGTCGGCAAAGGACGAAAGCCAAAACGTACTTCAGCTGTCGGCGCAATCATGTTCGCCTTGATGCCACCTTCGACACGACCGATGTTGAAGCGTAGACCGGTGAGTCCACCGAAGCGCTCGTGCGATTGTTTGGCGACGTAATCCAACGCCGCCCCGCCCCAACGCACGGCCTGATGCAGTGCGCTGTCGCTCGGCTTCTGCTCACCCGACGCATGACCTGCGTGACCGGCAAAACGCATCAGCACCGATTGGATGCCGCGATGTGCCAGCACCGCCTCGCCTTTCGTGGGCTCGGCCACGATCACCGCTTCGTAAGCGTGTCGCTCGCTGAGGAAACCTGCGATGCAACGTGCATCGTTGGCTTCCTCGTCGGTCGAAAGCAACAAAGCCAACGGGCCGTCGGTAGCATTCGCCACCGCCAACAATGCAGCTGCCGCACCTTTGATGTCGCAAGCGCCAAGCCCGATGGCACGATCCTCGGTGAGCCGCAAAGCGTGTGGACTTGCAGTCCAATGCGGCGAATCGGGCACCGTGTCCAGATGCACATTGAACAGGTACTTCGGCTTGCCGCGCACGGCATACAAGGTCACTGCACCGGCACCGTAGTCGGTCACCTTCACGTCGAAGCCGGGCAGCTTTTCGCGCAGGTAATCGAAGATGCCACCGGTGCTGATCTCACGCGGCGGGTTGCGCGTGTCGAAGCCGACCAAGGCCTTCAAGTGCTCCAGCGTGCTATCGAGCAAGGCGCTCATCCGCGATTGACCTCGGCCCACAGCGTGCTGCTCATACCGAACAGCTTGATGAAGCCTTCGGCCTCGGCCACACCCCAGTCAGCTGACTGTGCGTAGGTAGCGCCCTTGGCGTTGAGGATATGCGGCGAACGTACTTCCACCGCAGTCACCTGTGCGCCGGAGGTTTCCAGCACCACTTCACCGTTGACGCAACGCTGACTGGAGGTCAGGTAAGCCTCCAGATCGGTCTTGATCGGATCGTGGAAGAAACCTTCGTAAACCATCTCGACCCACTTGCGCGCGACCTCAGGCTTGAAGCGATTCTGCTGCTTGCTCAGCACGGCCTCTTCCAGCGCGCGATGCGCAGCCAACAACGAAATCAGGCCGGGGGCCTCGTACACGATGCGGCCCTTCAAGCCGATAGTGGTGTCGCCGGTATACATGCCACGACCCACGCCGTAAGGCGCGAACAGCTCGTTGAGCTTGGCCAGCAATTTAGCGCCAGGCATCTTCACGCCGTTGAGCGACACCGCTTCACCCTGCTCGAAACCCAAGGTTACCGAAAGCTTTTCGGACGGCCATTCGGCGCGTGGCTTGCACCAACCACGGGCGCCCTCACCCGGGGCCTTCCAATGATCGATCTCACCACCGGACAGGGTCACACCCAGCAGGTTCTCGTTGATGGTGTAGCTCTTCTGCTTAGCCCGCACTTCGAAGCCACGCTCTTCCAAATAGGCCTGCTCGTAGGCACGGGTCTGGGTGTGCTCCTTCTGGATCTCGCGGATCGGGGCGACGATTTCGTAATCGCCCAGCGCCTTCACGGCAAGATCAAAACGCACTTGGTCATTGCCCATGCCGGTGCAGCCATGTGCGATGGCCTTGGTGCCCAACTCGGCAGCACGCTTCAGCGCAGCGTCGACGATCAGGTAGCGATCGGACACCAGCAGCGGATACTGGCCCTGATAACCCTCGCCCGCATGCACGAACGGCTTGACGAAGCCTTCCCAGATAGCCGGACCACCGTCGACAGTAACGTGCGTGGTAACACCCAGCTCAGTGGCACGGCACTCGATGAACGCGCGCTCCTCCGCATCGACACCGCCGGTATCGGCAAACACGGTATGCACAGCCCAGCCCCGCTCCTGCAGATACGGAACGCAGAAGCTGGTGTCGAGGCCGCCGGAAAAGGCGAGGACGATGTCTTTGCTCATGGCTTGTAGATCCTGAAAAGAAGAACGGTCAGACGGATGCGATGACGATGCGCGGTTCGCAGCGCACAGGGAAATTCACAGAATTGGCGACGAAGCAGGCGTGATGGGCATCTTCATGCGCAGCTTCGGCTTTGGCCGGATCACTGGCGGCGGTAATCGTCACCTCGGGGCGAAGCACCACTTCGGTAAAGCGGCCGCCCTTGGCATCGACCACCATCAAACCTTCAGCGTTGTCCGCATAGGCGGTTACCGTGACACCGGCGACCGCAGCCAGGTGCAGATACCAAAGCATGTGGCAGCTGGATACGGAGGCCACCAACATGTCTTCCGGATTGTGCCTGCTGCCGTCACCGCGAAATGCTGGATCGGATGAGCCCGCGATGACGGGTTTACCGATGACGCGCACTTCGTGCTCACGTCCATAGCCTTGATAGGTTTGCGTGCCGGTACCGTGGTTACCCGTCCACACGACTTCGACGGGATAACGATGCTGCTCATGTGCCATCGGATAGTTCCTTGGTGTCGATCATCATGTCGGCCAGTGCCGTGTCATGGCGCTGACCACGCGTACGCAAACCATTCACCACACCGGCGCGATTCGCTACCGGGTGGTTTTGACTCAACTTGAACTTGCCTACGATGCGATCGATGGCGATATCAAGACCAACAATCGCGCGTAACAGCTTGTCGGTGTGATCGGCTGGCGCATCGGTTACACGCCATGGCTGGGGCTGATCCGCTTCATAGCGATCCGTCAGCCGCCCTAGCAACTCACGCAGCCAGGTTGCGTCCTCGATCACACGCAAGCGGCCATAGACATGCACCACGGCGTAGTTCCAGGTAGGCACTTCGCGACCGGTCTCGTGTTTGCTCGGATACCAGTTGGGGCTGACGTAGCCTTCCGGCCCCTGGAAGATCACCAGCACGTCGGCCCCATCGGCCTTGGCCAGTTCGTTACCGCGCGCCACGTGTCCATGCAGCGATGATTCGCCAACCCACTCCATGGGCAGGTGATTGACGCTAGGCCCCGCTGGCGATGAAGTCACCACGGTGGCAAACGGGTACGCGTGTATCAACGACCGCAATGCGTCGTTACGCGTTTCCTTGAAATGCTTGGGCATGTACACGTGACGGGCTCCGATGCGAACTCAGCGCTGACCGATCAGCGAGGCCATTACCGCCTTCTGCACGTGCAGGCGGTTCTCGGCTTCGTCGATGGCGATGCAGGCGGGCGAATCCATCACCGCATCGGTGGCCTTGATGTTCCGGCGCAGCGGCAGGCAGTGGCTGAATAGGCCGTTGTTGGTCAGCGCCATCTTCGCTTCGTCAACGATGAAGTGCTTGTGTGCATCGCGGATGGGCTTTTCCTGCTCCCAATGGCCGAAGAATGGCAACGCGCCCCAGCTCTTGGCGTAGACCACATCAGCACCGCTATAGGCTTCTTCGATGTTGTGACTGACCTTGAGCGAGCCGCCGTTCTCTTTTGCATTCAGACGGCCAAACTCCATATAGCGCTCATCCAACACGTAGTCCGGCGTGGGGCACAGCAGCGTCACGTCCATACCCAGCTTGGTAGCGATCAGAAGCGCTGAGTTCGCCACCGCGGTATTCAGCGGCTTGGGGTGATAGGTCCAGGTGAGCACGTACTTCTTGTTCTGCAAATTACCCAGGTGTTCCTTCATCGCCAGCGCATGGGCCAGCTCCTGGCAGGGGTGGGTGATGGTTTCCATGTTGATCACCGGCACCGTGGCGTACTGTGCAAATGCCTTGATCACTTTGTCTTCGCGATCCACGGCCCAGTCCTGGAATTTCGGGAAGGCGCGCACGCAGATCAGATCGACATAACGCGACAGCACGCGCGCCACTTCGGCGATGTGCTCTTCGGTATCCCCGTCCATTACGCTGCCTACTTCAAACTCGATCGGCCATGCATCCTTACCCGGCGCCAGCACAATCGCGTGGCCACCCAAATGGAACGCACCCAACTCGAAACTGGTACGTGTACGCATCGACGGATTGAAGAACAACAACGCAATCGATTTGCCAGCTAGCTGCTGACCGTGCGGCGTACGCTTGAATGCAGCCGCCTGCTCCAGCAACGCGTCAATCTCGTTGCGGCTGTAGTCCTGCGTGGTGAGGAAGTGACGAAGAGTCATGACAGCTCCAGAATCAAAATCCGAAATGAAAAACAAAAAAACCCGGCACATGGCCGGGTTTATCGTCGATACACATGAAACGCGTGCGACAGCCTACCCGGCCGAATGTCGGTCCAGCGGTCGGCGAGCACGCGACGTCATCCCAGCAGCCATGCGGGCACTGGTGAGTACGTTAGCGGTATAGACGGCTGTGGACATGGTTATTCCGGTAAGCAAGACCCACATCATGCCGATAATTTCGTTGCCGTGCAACAAAATTGTCGGCGGTTATGCGGGGTGCCCATCACAGGGCGCACATAGCAAACCGCCGCCCGAAGGCGGCGGTGGTTTTCAGTCGGCCGGGGTGACGTTGACCCGGACACGCAGGCGTTCGCCTGGGTCGTAATTGAGACGTGACATGAACACCTCACCGCGATAGCGGTATTCCACGTCGTAGCCCATGATCCGGCGCTGCTCGCTGACCGTGGTACCCACCTGCTGGCAGTTGGTCACGGTCTGCGCGGTCTGGCTGCCGCTATTGGACGCTATCTGGCCACCGACCGCGCCGCCTGCCACGGCACCAATGGCCGTAGCGGCCACACGACCACCACCACGGCCAATGGTGTTACCCAGCACGCCACCCACGACGGCGCCCAGAATGGTGCCGCCGGTGGTGTTTCCGGGATTCTGCTGCACTACCGTCTGGTCGTAGCACTGCTGCTGCGGCACCTCGGTACGAGCAACGGTGTAAACAGGGTCCACGCGCAGGACATCAGCCCAGCCGTAATGGCCGCCGTCATCCGGCCCTGGCGCGTTTTGCGCAAAAGCCGTGGTGGCTGTCAGGGCCATTACCAGCGCGGAAACGAACAACTTGGTCATTGTGACCTCCAACTCGGGGTATGTAGGCAGGCGCTTCTTTGCGCTTTTAGGTGATTGCAGCAAATAGACACTGAATAGGTGCTTAGAATTCCCAAACTTTACCGTCCATGTATGGTGCCACTTACACCTTGTTAAGATGCGGGGTTAGTTATTACGCCACCCGCACGACCTTGCTGCTCCGGACAACCCGACGATGCCGATTTCGCTCTACAACAGCCTGACCCGACGCACCGAACCTTTTGCTCCGCTCGACCCAAACCGAGTGACGATGTACCTGTGTGGCCCCACGGTCTACAACTACGTACATATCGGCAATGCACGCGGCCCGGTGGTGTTCGACGTGCTGGCTCGACTGTTGCGCAGGCATTACCCGAACGTGGTGTACGCGCGCAACATCACCGACGTGGATGACAAGATCAACGCCGCCGCGCTGCAACAGGGTGTCGAGATCAGCGCGATTACCGGCAAGTTTGCTCAGGCCTACCGCGAGGACATGGCGGGTCTCGGTATCGCACCGCCCGATATCGAGCCGCATGCCACCGCGCATATCGGCCAGATCATCACGATGATCGAAAGCCTGATCGCCAGTGGCCATGCCTATGCGGCGGAAGGTCATGTGCTGTTCGACGTCGGCTCCTATCCGGCTTACGGCGCCCTCTCCGGTCGCGACACCGAGGAACTCATCGCGGGTGCTCGCGTGGAAATCGCGCCGTACAAGAAGAATCCCACCGACTTCGTGCTGTGGAAGCCCTCCACGCCGGAACTGCCCGGCTGGAGTAGTCCATGGGGCATCGGCCGCCCGGGTTGGCATATCGAATGCTCAGCGATGAGCGCGGCGCACCTGGGCGAGACCATCGACATCCATGCAGGCGGCGTCGACCTGTTGTTCCCGCACCACGAGAACGAAGTCGCGCAGTCCACCTGTGCACACGGCGGCAAGGTGTTCGCCCGCTGGTGGATGCACAACGGCATGCTTACCTTCGACGGACGCAAGATGTCGAAGTCGCTAGGTAACGTGATGTTGATACACGAGCTACTGAAGCTGCATCCACCCGAAGCACTTCGCCTGTTGCTGCTACGCGGACATTATCGTCAGCCACTGGACTGGTCTGACGCCGCCATCGCACAAGCTATCAGTACGTTGGACGGCTGGTACCGCGTGCTGCGCGACCTCGACGGGATAGCCATCGATACGGCCAAGCTCCCCGTACCTGAGCGCGTTGAAGCTGCGCTATGTGATGACCTCAACACACCGCAGGCACTCGCGGAATTGTCGGTACTTGCCGATGTCGCACGCCAAAATGGCACTGCAGAGGCAAAGGCGGCACTCCTGGGCGGCGGTGCCCTCATGGGGCTGTTGCAGCAAGATGTGGAAACCTGGTTCAAGCAAGCGGGTGGCCATGCCGTCGATGCCGCCCACATCGATGCCTTGCTGGAGGAGCGCCGCACCGCGCGCGCCACACGTGACTTTAAGCGTGCCGATGCGATTCGCGATGAACTGACGGCGATGGGCGTCGTGATCGAGGATGGTGCCCAGGGCTCCCGCTGGAGCGTGGTCAAGAACTGATCTTCCAACTCGGCATTCCGGTCAATCCGGAATGCCGAGTTCCATCCCATGCCCATACTTCAGGCCGATCGTTATCGATCCCCGGATGTGCTGTCTGCTTCAGGCGCACTGCGCGATAATGTGCGCATGGACACCATCGCCACACCCAGCGCCCAACAGGCGCAACAAGACATCGCTGAGGAGTTCGCCTTCTTCGGCGACTGGACCGAGCGCTACCAGTACCTGATCGACCTGGGCCGGCAACTGCCGCCGTTCAAGGACGAATGGAAGACTGAGGATTATCGCGTGCACGGTTGCCAGTCGATGGTATGGCTGGTGCCCAGCGGCGATGCATCGAAGATGCATTTCGACGCGACCAGCGACTCCGCCATCGTCTCCGGCCTGATCGCCCTGGTATTGCGCGTGTACTCCGACCGTCCCGCAGCGGAGATTGTGGCCACTGAACCCGAATTCATTCAGTCGATCGGGTTGGCCAAACACCTTTCGCCCACCCGCTCCAACGGCTTGGCCGCCATGCTGGCCCGCATCAAAGCCTACGCTGCGCAAGCGCTCTAATCGGCAGTTAGGCCAAAGAACTCAGGTCGTACGACGCAAATAAAGAAGCCCCGCACACAGGCGGGGCTTCTTTTATTCATCACAGATGACGAAAGAGATCAGTCGCCCATCTGCTTCTGCAGATGCTCGCGACGCTCCTGCGCATCCAGCGACAAGGTAGCAATGGGGCGAGCGTCAAGACGCTCCACACCAATCTCCTCGTCGGTTTCTTCGCAATAGCCGTAGCGACCGTCTTCGATTCGGCGCAGTGCCTTGTCGATCTTCGAGATCAGCTTGCGATAGCGATCGCGGGTACGCAATTCCAGCGAGTTTTCGGTCTCGCGTGTGGCACGCTCAGCCTCATCGCCGACGTCACGTACTTCGTCGCGCAGGTTTTCCATCGTTTGGCGCGATTCCTCGACAAGCTGATCACGCCAATCGCGTAGCTTGTTGCGGAAATAGGCCAACTGCTTCGGGTTCATGTACTCCTCCTTACTGGAGGGGCGATAACCCTTGGGCAGATCGATGCTCGTGGTGGAAGGCAGAGCGTAACGCCCGTCTTCCTTGGTGAGGCCATTGTCGATATTTGATGCGGTACTGTTCATCGAGGACTGCGAATTCTTCTGTTTCGTGTTAGAGGCATGGCGGGCGGTGGCCTTGGCCACACGCGGAGTCGCCACAGCGACCGCACTCGCCACCTTGCCTACTATAGGCGCAGCGACGGGTTTCGGAGATACGGGTTTGGCGGCCGGCTCGGCAACCTTGGCGACCGGCTTGGTCACAGGTGCTTTGACGGGCGGCGCCGACTTCACAGCTGGCTTAGCCACCGATTTGCTGGCCGATACCGCTGCCTTTCCTGCCACCGGCTTGGCGGCCTTCTTTACTACAACCTGCTTAGTTGCTGCCTGCTTAGTTGCTGCTTGCTTGGTTGCCGCAGGTTTGGCTGCCGGTTTCTTGGCAGGCGCGGCTTTCTTCGCTGCCGGCTTGGTGCTGCCGACCTTCTTCGGTACTGGCTTCGGTGCCGGCTGGGCCACCTTCTTCGGAGCGGGCTTCTTGGCGACAGCCTGCTTTGCTACGGCCGGTTTCGCTACAGCTTTCTTAGCGACGGGCTTCTTTGCCGCGGGTTTATGGGACGGTGCGGCCTTCTTCACGGCGACTTTGGTCACCGCGCTTTTAGCTGTCCGCCCCCCTTTGGCGGCTACGCTCGACTTGCCGGGTTTGACGTCTTTCGCTTTGACCGCAGCTTTTCCTTTCTGCGACTTGGCGGCGGTCGAACTACGTGTCGTTTTCGCCATATCCCTTCACCATTTTGACCGTGGCGGCCGGGTGTTATAGCCCATGTGCTGCACCCCCGGCAACCACAGCTTTCTGGAATACTTGCGGCCCTACAGACCACAAGCTGTTTCGGCAGCATGAATGCCGTGACCCAATTGATACTGCTCTTGCTCGGCTACTACAAGCGCTGGCTCAGTCCACTACTAGGACAACGCTGCCGCTTCCACCCTAGCTGCTCCGATTATGCACGGATTGCGGTGACACGCTTCGGTCCGTGGCGTGGCAGTACCCTCGCCGGCTGGCGCCTGCTGCGCTGCCAGCCATTGTGTACCGGTGGTGAAGACCCGGTACCCGAACAATTCCACTTTCCTCGCTGCCGTCACACCGGAGATTCAAACCATGTCCACTGATTGGCTGATTCAGAACGCCGAACTGGTCAACGAAGGCCGTCGCTTCCATGCCGACCTGCGCGTGAAGCAAGGCCGTATCGAGGCGATCGCCGGTAGCCTGACGGCCCGCCCTGGCGAGCAAGTCATCGACGCCAGCGGGCTGTGGCTACTGCCCGGGATGATCGACGACCAGGTGCATTTCCGCGAGCCGGGCCTTACCCATAAAGCCGATACCTGGCACGAATCGCGCGCCTGCGCCGCTGGCGGCATCACCAGCTTCATGGAAATGCCCAACACCCGGCCGCCGGCGCTCGATCGCGACACGCTGGAAGCCAAATACACCCGCGCTGCCGAAACTTCCGCCGTGAACTACGCCTATTACATGGGCGCCAGCAACGACAATCTCGAAGCGATTCGCGCACTTGATCCCAAGGCTGCACCCGGCGTGAAAGTGTTCATGGGCGCCTCCACCGGCAACATGCTGGTGGACAACCCCGACACCCTCGACGGCATCTTCCGCGACTGCCCCACACCGATCATCACGCATTGCGAAGACACGCCGATGATCGACGCGCTGCACGCCAAAGCGCGTGAAAAGTACGGCGAAGACATTCCTGCCTGGGAGCATCCCTTGATCCGCTCGCGCGAGGCCTGCATCAAGTCGACCCGGCTTGCCATCTCGCTGGCCCAAAAGCACGGCACGCGGTTGCATGTACTGCACATCTCCACCGCTGACGAACTGGCACTGTTCCAGCCTGGCCCGATCAAGGGCAAGCAGATCACCGCCGAGACCTGCGTACATTTCCTGCATTTCGACGATGCCGACTACGAGCGGCTTGGCTTCCTGATCAAATGCAATCCGGCGATCAAGACCGCCGCTGATCGCGAAGCGATCACCCGTGCCTTGGCTGAAGGTCGCATCGACGTGCTGGCCACGGACCATGCACCGCACCTGCTGGAAGAAAAGGCCGAGAAGTACGACAAAGCCCCGTCTGGCCTGCCACTGGTGCAGTTCGCGCTACAGGCCGCATTACAACGCGTGACTGAGGGTAAGCTCACGCTGGAGCGCGTGGTGGAAGCCGTTACCCATGCGCCGGCCACACTTTTCGACGTGAAGGAGCGCGGCTATCTGCGTGAGGGTTATGCAGCCGATCTCGTGCTCGTTGATCCGCGCAAACCGCACACCGTGACCCGCGCGGAAGTGTTGTCCAAGTGCGGCTGGTCGCCGTTCGAAGGCACCACGTTCTCAAACTCCATCATCGCTACGTTCGTCAACGGTCAACGGGTGTGGGACGGCTCGAAGATCGACGACAGCGTGCGCGGCCAACGACTGGCTTTCGCCCGATAAGGTTTGGGCTGAGCACCAGCCCTACCACGCAGAAGCGCTGACTTGTCTCCCCGACCGAGCGGACGGGGAGACAAGCAAACCATCACGGCGAACCGTAACCGCCTGGCACGCCCTTGCTGGCATACGCCACCGCATCATGCGGATGCAGGCTTTCCTGGTGCTCCAAACGCACGTGGAAATCGGCGATATTCTTATCGGCATCGAGCGCCAGCTGAATCCGTCGTGCCGCGTCTTCGCAGAACATCAGGTTGCCGCCGTTGGCGAGCGCGAAGGCTTGTTCATCCTCGCGCTTTACTGCAGTTTGCACAGGGGTGCCCAAGGCCTGCTCAACACGGTCGAGCAGGCTGATCAGGTCTAGTGGCGTGCCTACGTTAAAGCGCACCAGCAAACGC
>JBARCX010000131.1:0-4872 GCA_049794535.1 Rhodanobacter sp. | reverse complement strand
ACGTCGGAGTAATGATCGACGCGACCCGCCACATCCACTTCCAACGACTGCAGCAGCGGAGCGTCGAACTCGGCGTACAAGCCGCTCACGTCACGGCTGCCCTTGGTCGTCGCCACACCCAGACCCTGGAACTCTTCGTTCGGGTTCAGCGTGGGATCGTTCTGCGCCTCATGACGGAGCTGTGCGCCCACGGCCAGGCCACTGGCACCACCCGGCAGGTCCCACAGTTCACGGTTAGCCGAGAAGTCCAACGAATCCAGATCAGACGTGGAGGTCTTGGAATTACCAGGAGCCAGCGCAGCAAGCTCGGCCGATGTGTTCGAAGCCGGGTTGACGAAGTTGTAGCTGCCGCTGGTGATGGCGCTCTGCAGTGCCTGATAGTTAATGAAGCCCTGCTGGTTGGTCGTCAACCAATCGTGGTTGAGTACCACCGAGGTATCGTAGTTCCAGTCGCCAAAGGTGCCGGCAACGTCACCCACCACACGCAGGTTGTGGTTGTCGAAGTCGGTGCTGGCGGGGATATCACCGAACGCGTAGTTAAGCAGCGCGTATTCGCCCTGAGATGCATAAGGGTTGTTCGGATTGAGCTGACCAGCGTTCGGGCCCGTCGTCAGGGTCGGCGGCAACGCGATCCCGTTCGTATTGTTGGGCACCGAGGTCTGGATCTGCTGCGGAGCGCCGACAGTCCAGGTCTTGGCTTCCATGTAACCCACCGACAAATAGGCCTTGGTGGTGTCATTGATCTTGACCGTCATGCGGCTGTAGATACCGCCCGTTTCCGTCGCCGGCTGCACCTGACCATACTGGCCAACGTAATTCTCCTGGCAGTAGTTGCCCGTGGAGGTATTGGTCAACGTGGTGCTTCCACCGCAGGCATTCAGCGGCTGGTACATCCCACCTTGAGCCAGCGTGACGCCCGAAATGTAGCCACCCGCTGGAGTCGTCAGCTTGCCCGGTGCCACGGAACCATAGATCGAGCCCGGGCTACCGCTGGTATTCGTTCCCAAACCGCCGTTGTTGTTCTGGCCACCGATCGAGGTGAGGTTGCTGGTGTTGTACGGGAAGCCGCGCTGGCTGATGTCGATCGCGTCGTCTTTCTCGTACTGCGCGCTGAAGTAGGCGTTGTAATGATCGCTATCGAGATCACCACCACCGGCCAGGAACGTGGCCTTCTTGGTGAAGCCACCACCGTGCTGCGAGGTACCGATATCAGCGGTGCCTTCCACACCGGTATAACCGGGACGCAGGATGATGTTGACCACACCAGCGATGGCATCGGCGCCGTAGACAGCAGACGCGCCGTCCTTCAGAACTTCGATGCGCTCAACAGCGGCGAGCGGAATGGTGTTGAGATCAACGAACGAACGCTCGCCGTCATCGGACACCGGGTAATTTGCAGCGCGCTTACCGTCGATCAGCACCAAGGTGGAGTTCACGGTCAAGCCACGCAGCGCCACGCCCGAGGCGCCAGCGGCAAAGCCGTTACTGAAAGCATTGGGGATCGAGCCGCTGTTGTCGGCCGAGATGGAGCGCACGACATCAGAGATGGTGGTCAGGCCGCTGCGCTGGATCTGCGTTGCAGTGATCACGGTCACCGGCGACGGGGTTTCCGTGTCGATGCGCGGAATCGCCGAACCGGTCACAGTGATCGTCTGCAACTGCTGGGGCTTCTGCGTGGACGATGCCTGGGTGGTCGTCGACTGAGTCTGCGATGCGTCGGCCGGTGCGCTCTGCGCGAAAGCCGTGCCTGCGATCGGTGCAATCAGTAATCCCGCCAAAGAAAGTGCAAGTTTGTTCCGCTTCATTCCAACCCTCCGAACTACAGCTTTTTTATGGGAAGCACCCAGCCGTAGTCCGACAATGAAGTCGGCATGAACAAACCGTGACGTCGGTGTGAACAAATGACTGGGAGCGTGGGGACGCCGCCGAAGTCTTCCATGTTCTTTACCGATTGCACAAGTACTTAACATTGCGAAAGCTATAACGAAAATACGAAATAACTTGCGAATGCGCCCTGCTTATGTGACTGCTAAAGCAATTCAGCATTACAGCACCATTAAAATCAATCCGAAAATCGTAATTTATTACGATTCGATCAATGCACTTTCACGCACATCAACCTGCTCGAACAGCTGCGCGATGGACCCAGCAGCCTCGCGACCGTCGTACACCGCGCGCACGACCAGGTCGGCACCACGCACATTGTCGCCACCAGCGAAGATGCGAGGATGGCTTGTTTGCAGCGGTAAAGCGCCTTGAGCACCGGTGATGATGCGACCTGATGGCGCGAGCTTCACGCCATGCGAGGTCAACCAATCGGGTGGGCTTGGCAGAAAGCCAAACGACTGAATCACAACGTCCGCTTTGATCTCGTATTCGGTACCGCCCACATTCTGCGGACGTGGACGGCCATCGCCGCTATCTACCAGCGCCGTCTCGATCACGCGCACGCTACGCACACGACCATGCTCGTCACCAAGAATCGCCAGCGGCTGACGCTGGAACAGAAACTCCACACCTTCTTCTTTGCTGTAGCCCACCTCGCGTGCAGAGCCAGGCATGCTGGCTTCGTCGCGGCGATAGACGCAGGTCACCGAAGCGGCACCAAGCCGAATGGCCGTCCGATTGCAATCCATGCCGGTGTCACCACCGCCCAGCACCACCACATGCTTGCCCTTGAGATCAAAGGCATGTGCCGGTGGCTCATCGCGCAACAATCGCTCGGTGTTGGCAATCAGAAATGGCAGGGCATCGTGCACGCCATGCAGTTCGCGACCAACCAGCTGACCATCCACATAGGTATACGCGCCGGTACCTACGAACACGGCATCGTAGTCATCCACCAGCTCGCCGAACTCGATGTCGCGTCCCACCTCGTGGTTGAGCAAGAAGCGCACGCCCATGCCTTCCAGTACTTCGCGACGTGTACGCACGACGGCCTTGTCGAGCTTGAACGGGGGAATGCCGAAGGTGAGCAGACCACCGATCTCGTGTTGTTTGTCGTACACATCGGCGGCAATGCCAGCACGACGCAAGCGATCCGCACAGGCCAGGCCCGCAGGGCCCGCGCCGATGATCGCCACACGCTTGCCTGTTTCGCGCACAGCCGACAGATCAGGACGCCAGCCCTGGCGTAGCGCTTCGTCGGTCACCCAACGCTCCACGCTGCCGATGGTGACCGCGCCGAATGCGGTCTGCTCCAGCGTGCAGGCGCCCTCGCACAGGCGATCCTGTGGACACACCCTGCCGCAGATCTCCGGCAACGGGTTGGTCTCGTGCATCAAGGTGGCCGCTTCCATGATGCGGCCTTGTTGCACCAGCTTCAGCCAGTTAGGAATGTAGTTGTGCACCGGGCACGCGTGCTCACAGTACGGATTGCCGCAATCGATACAACGCTCGGATTGCGTTGCCGCATTCGCCGTACCGAAGTCGCCACCGATCTCGCCATAGCCGAGCACGCGAATCGCGACCGGAACCATGCGCGGAGGCTGTCGCGGCACATTGAGAAACTGGAATAGCTTGTCGCTCATGCCGCCCTCCTCAACTCTTCGGCCAGCGCGGCGAGGCTCGCTGCCTTCGGTTTCACCAGCCAGAACTTGTATTGCAAGCCACGGAAGTCGCGCAGGATCTGCCGGCCCCAATCACTCCCCGTCAGCTCCACATGGCGTGTGACCAGGCTACGCAAATGCTGCATGTAGTTCTCCATACCTTCCGGCGCGATGCGCAGGATGTCGACCATCTCGTGGTTGTAGCAGTCGACGAAATCGCGTTCGAGATCGAGCACATAAGCGAAACCACCGGTCATGCCCGCACCGAAGTTGAGGCCCACCTTGCCGAGCACCGCAACTACGCCGCCGGTCATGTATTCGCAGCAATGGTCACCCGCACCCTCGACGACAGTTAGCGCACCTGAGTTGCGCACGGCGAAGCGCTCGCCGGCACGGCCAGCGGCGAATAGCTCACCACCCGTCGCGCCGTAGAGACAGGTGTTACCGATAATCACCGCATCCTGGCTGGCATAAGGCGCATCCAGCGGTGGGCGCACAACGATGCGACCGCCAGCCATACCTTTGCCGACGCCATCGTTGGCTTCACCGGTAAGGTCGATGTGCACGCCACCGGCATTCCACGCGCCGAGACTCTGCCCTGCGGCACCATCGAGCCGAAGAATGATCGGGTGCTCGTCCATGCCGTGATCGCCGTGATGACGCGCGATGACACCAGACAGCCGCGCACCAATCGCGCGGTCGGTATTGGCAATCGCGTAAGCGAATTCACCACCGCGCTTGCCGACCACTGCCGCAAGCGTCTCGGCATCGATGCGCGAGGCGAGTGCCGCTTCGTCGCGCATGGGATTGCGCGCCAGGGTGCACGCAAAGTCGCTGTTCGCGCTTAAGCCTCTACCATCGATAAGCGGCGTGAGATCCAGCTTGTGCTGTACCGGCGTAGTACCTGCGATCTGCTCCAGCAGTTCGGTGCGACCGACGATCTCGCCGAGACTACGCACACCAAGCTGCGCGAGATGCGCACGCACATCCTCGGCAACGAAGCGGAAATAGTTCATCACCATTTCCGGCAAACCGATGAAGTGATCCTTGCGCAACACCGGGTGCTGAGTCGCCACGCCGGTGGCGCAGTTATTGAGGTGGCAGATGCGCAGGTATTTGCAACCCAGCGCGACCATTGGCCCTGTGCCGAAGCCGAAGCTTTCGGCACCAAGCAAGGCTGCCTTGATCACATCGAGGCCCGTCTTCAAACCGCCATCGGTCTGCAGTCGCACACGACCACGTAGATCGTTACGACGCAGCGTCTGTTGCGTTTCGGCCAGACCAAGCTCCCACGGTGTGCCAGCGTACTTGATCGAGGTCAACA
>JBARCX010000130.1:0-5505 GCA_049794535.1 Rhodanobacter sp. | reverse complement strand
CTCTTTAGAGTCTTTGAGCGAATAGCTCAGCCGAAACTTCAGGCCGTCTTGCTGCCAAACAGCTTGCCGGCCAACCCGATCAGCGCCGACGGATCGAAACCGCTACCTTGCGGCACTTGCCCATCCGGGGTTGCATGATCCACCGCGTGCGGCAGTACCTGTGCGAGCTGGCCCAGTAGCTGACTCGGGTCCACGCCCAACTTGCCCGCCGCGTCGTTCACGACCGAGCTAAGGCCGCCGTTCTGCAACGCCTGGCCAAGCTGGCCACTGGAGATTTCCTGATTGGCGCCCGTGCCAACCCAGGATTGCACTGCATCGCCCATGCCGTGCTGCTGCAGCAGATTGGTTAGCCCTTGCACGCCACCCGCCTGCTGGATCAATTGCCCAGCCACCGAGACCAGCGAGGCTCCGCCCGCCGCATCACCTTGGCCACCACCTAACAGACTACCGAGACTGCCGAGAATGGACATAACTACGCTCCTTGAGTAAGTGGAATATTGAATCGGTGGAATACCGGTGCAACCGTCTGATTCTAGGCCCCCATGGCTTCGTCATCGTGACGAAGTTGTGAACAAAAAAAGCCGCCGTTGCGACAACGGCGGCTTCGTGAGTCACTCTGCCAGAAAGTAACGTTTGTCGGGCAGATCAACCGCGCTGATCGAGCACCACGTTCCATTCCTTCACGCGCTCGGCTTGCGCAGCCAACAGTGCATCGACATCGCCTTCCAGCGTGACTTTCTCGATCACGTCACCCTGGCGGATAGCATCGACCACCTTCTGGTCGTCTCCGCTCAGCACTTCGCCGAACACGCTGTGCTTACCGTCCAGCCACGGCGTGGCGCCATGGGTGATGAAGAACTGGCTGCCGTTGGTACGCGGACCAGCGTTGGCCATCGACAGTACGCCCGGCTTGTCATGACGCAGCGAGGCATGGAACTCGTCTTCGAACTTGTAGCCCGGGCCACCGGTACCGGTACCCAGCGGGCAGCCGCCCTGGACCATGAAATCGTTGATCACGCGGTGAAACGACAAGCCATCGTAATAACCACGCTTGACCAGATTGACGAAGCTAGCCACCGTCACCGGAGTCTTGTCGTCATGCAGGCGCAGGTGAATCGGGCCGCGGTTGGTGGTGAACGTAACGTTGATGGTCATCGCAGATCCTTGGGGTCCAGAACGGCGTTACCGTGCCCAGGCACAGTAACAAGGGGCCGCTAAGGATAGCGCAGCTGTCCGCGTGGTCACATCCGCTAAACATCACAAGCTACGCATCACATTGGAACCCTTCTCCCAACGGGAGACGCGGGGAGGCGCCATGGACGGCGCCGGCCTTGAGGAGCGAGGAAGGTGCCGGTCCCACGGGGACTACCTTCAGATCGCCAACGGGAGAGGCGTTTAAAGCTACGGCAGCCCCAACGTCTTTCGACTCACTGGCGACGCACCACGCGGCAGCGCCGCTGGCGTCGGCACGCTGGTGGGCCAGGATTGGCCCTCATAGAGGTGCGCCCATAGCCGGTCCAATGCGGCGTAGCCATAAGGCAGCAAGGGCACATGCCGATCGCCAAAACCAGGCAACGGCAGGAACGCGTCAAAATGCTGTGCGTAAGGCACCTTCCAGTACAACGGCTGGCGACCCGCGTCACGCAGCCAAGCTACATAAGGCTCGGAGGTGAATGCCGTCGGCAACAGGCCATCGCTAGCACCATGCACCACCCACAGCGGCAGGTCATTACGCGGCAGACGTACCGCAGTCGCATCGATGGAAGCGCGCAGCGCATGCGCGTCAGCACTGTCATCCGTCCATAGCGCACGCAAGCATTCGACGCTGCTGAGCGTGGGGTCGATAGAGAGATCCATACCGCCAAACAGGCCAATACCGTTACCCGGCGGAATGCCCGCGCCATCGGCCCACCAGCTGGCACGCGCAACCGGATCAACCACGCCTGGCGCGCCATTCGGGCTCATCACCGCGTAATGAAACCCACACGGCATATCCGTAGCGCCACGACGCAGGTACGACGAGGCATAACCCGCGGCAATCACGCGCCACAAATCGAATGCGGTGGTGCTGGCGGCCGTGGCCATTGCTTGGTCACTCCAGCCCCGGTCACGTAGATGCTCGTAGGCCCGCTCCGCCTGCACGTTCAACGTGCCGCCGATCAATTTGCCCTGCGCACGTAAACTAGCGCAGCGCATCGACCACGCTGGCGGTGGCAAACCATTCGGGGCACGTGCAAACGGTGCCGTAGCGAAACGTTGATCGGCAAGTGCGCACGGCAACCAGATCGCCGCTTCGGTCGCGTAGTCGTACAACGCTCGGCCACTGCCCGGCACATGCACATTCGGCTCTAGCGCAACGACACCGGCAAACAAATGGCCATCATCCAGACCGGCCGCTTGCAGCACGGCGCCGCCGCCATTGGAAAGACCGGTCGCGATGATCTTCGTGTTCTGCGGCGTAAAAGGTGCTTGCTCGGGAAATGCACGATCGAGCATGGCCAATCCGAACTGCGCCGCCTGGATGACATCGCGCCCCCAGTCGGCCTCCGGATTGTCGCCCGAGTGCATATGCTTGACCGCTATACCTGCGGTGCGCGGAGCCGGCGATGGCTCGAACTCCAACGGTGCCTCACCGCGCTTGGCGCGACGACCATCCAGCGCTACACCGCTGTCGTCGGCGTAATCAAAATACCCTGCCCCAGTGCCTTTATCCGTGTAGGCCACAGCACAACCACGCGGCAGTCCCCATGCACCAGCAAGTGCAATCCCACCGTACACGCCACGCGAACCCGACGACGCCGTGACGACCAGGCAACGTTTGGCCCGATCGAAATGATCCGGCACCTGCAGCAACACACGGTGCGGCGCATGCGCACCTGGGATACGTGCAAACGCCTGGTACTCACGCCCCGGCACCATCGGCACACCACCATAGACGGTACCGAAACCACCCAGCGGTCCGAGATCGGCAATGCCCTTCCAACTGCTCTGAATCGCTCGCCGCCGCAGCTCATCTGCGGTGGGCTGCGCAGGATGGAGGAAAGGCGATGGCGCCCCGGCCAGCCCGGCCAAACCTAGCCCAGCGCTAAGCAGATCGTCGTGATCGCGATGGTCGGTGACGCGAACGTCACCCTCAATAAAATCGGCTTGAATAGAATCAGCCTGCGAAAAATGATGGGCATCCATTGCCGGCTCCGATCGGAGAGATGTTGTCGCACAGACTATCAAGCCTGGCGTGAGGAGAAGTAACCACCAAGAGTGACGGATCTTCATCTGCTTACGATAACAAGTCGGAGCGCGCTGTGCGCTCAATCACCGTGTAGGGATTTTCGAAAGCTGAAAGTACGATATTGCACGCAGATGACAATCATCCAATCCGTACGCGCGTAGCGACATGACACCGGTGCTGCAAGTCATTTTGCATCGAATGTATCCATCGGATCCATTGACATCCGTTGTAGCGCAACGAGACATCAGGCAAGCCCAGTGGACTTACATGTAAAGCTCACTGTGTTGAACGGTAGGCTCGAACTCCAGGAGAAAATTCGAGTCCTCTGGATAGTATTTCGCACGCGCGATATCTGCGCCGGCGAAGGACTCGATAGCTTGCAGGGACTTCCAATGCGTGACCGTCATGAAGTGTGTGACGTCACCATCCATACGACGAAGTATGTAAGCAGAAAGATTACCGGGAGAACTTCGGTAGTCGGGCAGAGCCTGACGCTCAAGAAAGGCGAGGTATGCATCTGCGTTAACCGTAAGCGTTCTACCGTGCCATATACGCGCAATCATGAAGCCTCCTCTAGAGCCTCACATCTGAATAGCTTAAGTCTAAAGATGCTATTGCGCGTGCAAAGAATTATTTATCAACGCGCTGCCTGCTTGAGCATAAGCGAAATAATTTACTACCCAATCGCAATTCCATTCGCCATGGAAAATAGGCATGACTTCATGCCTATACGCGGTTAGGAACATAAGTACTACCGTATTAAGTTAGGGGATGTTCCGATAAAAGATGGCTACTACTGCCACTCGTCAATCACGCAACACAAACTGTCGCGTGGCTTACGCCGAATTCAATACTAGCGTCGACAAAAGGAGTTTTATTGATGGTTAGTTATCGTCCGATAGCCGTTGCTGTTCTGCTTGCCCTCGCTATGGAATCCTTTACGGCGCATGCCCAGGAAACTCCACCGGCTAACAGCGATCAATCGCAGAATAGCCAATCGCAAAATAATAATCCGACCACCGACAACAGCGCGGCTGAGAAAAAAGCCAAGCGCCTCAACACCGTCGTCGTCAGTGGCTCGCTGATCAACGATGCGCAGATCGAGACAGCTACACCCACCTACACCATTACCGCCCAGCAGATTCAAGCGCGTGGCTTCAATAGCGTGCAGGAGGTCTTGCAAAACTCCGTCTTCGCCACCGGAGCCACTGCCGGAGGGCCACAAGCCAGCGGCGGATTCACCCAAGGCGCCCAGACCGTCAGCTTGTATGGCCTGAATCCCGAATACACCTTGACGCTGATCGATGGCAAACCCATCACCCAGTTCGGCCAGCTCTATAACGGCGCGAGCAACTTCAACAATCTGTCGAATATTCCGATCTCGATGATCGATCATATCGACGTCATTCCCGGCGGAAGCTCGTCTATTTACGGATCGAACGCTATCGCCGGCGTGGTCAACATCGTCACCAAGCAGCATATGGATGGCGCCGAGATCGTGGTGCGCACCGGCAACTATCAAAACAATGGCGGCGCCAACCAGCGCATCGCCCTGTCGTTTGGGCACGACTACGGCAAGTTGAACGTATTGGGATCGTTGGAGTTCGATAACAACTCGCCCATGTGGGCATCGCAAGTCCCCATGATCAAAAACAATCCGACCATGGCCCCGGTGGCCCAGGTGGTGAACTACGGAAACCCGACCAACAATCCCTCGGGTGCTCCGATAGGCGTACTTAGCGCACCGGATGGCTGTGCCGCGCTGCATGGCCTGTATCACGGAACCACGGTGCCTGCCCTGCCTCCGGCGGGCCAGACAGGAACCTTTTGCGGCTCGCCCCAGGCCTATAGCGACTCGACGACGATACAAAATTTCACCCGCAGTTATAGCGGCATGCTGAAACTGCGTTATGACTTGAACGACCACGTACGCCTCTATAGCGATGCGCTGGTCGGCTACCAGATTCAACGCTACAACCCGGGTCCCAGCTTTGACGGCACGCAGGCGCTCGCCTACCCCGGCAACAATATCGAAGACCTCAGCGGCAACATCCTGGCGCCATTACGCAACTTTGCACCGGAGGAAGTCGGCAGCTATTCCAACTGGATGCAATCGCAGAGCGATCTGATGTACCAGGTCGATATCGGAGCCAACGGCACCTTCGGCGAAAGCGACTGGGATTGGGATGCTTATTACCTACGCTCCGGCGATCGCACCCTGACCAATGGACCGGTTTATCTAAATGCACCCGTCAATGCTTATTGGAGTAGCGTGC
>JBARCX010000129.1:0-13670 GCA_049794535.1 Rhodanobacter sp. | reverse complement strand
ATGCTGGGGTTCGCAAGCTCACCCCAGCCTACCGACTTTGCTCCACCCAGCCTACAAATCCGTGGAATTATCCGGATAGCGCAAGCTAATCGTTTGAGTCTTCCCTTCGTGGCGAACTTCAAGCATGGAATCTTTGGTATTCGCGGAAAGGTGCAGGATGCCAATCGGATGCCCTGGCGCGGCTGGTTCACAAAAGCGTTTGCTTGCGACATCAAAGCGAGGGCTGGCGAGATGGCACAACCAATTGCAGAGTGCTGGCAGAGGATTGACGGGCAGCCGATGCATCCAGATGGCATGGTTGAGCGCGGTCTGATCGCAGCACAGCTTGCCTTGGCTAGCCGCAAGTCCGGCTTGGAATGACTTAGCCCAGATTCCCCAATGCGGAGCATCTGCACTTAATGCGAATACTCCCGCATTGAAATACGTTTCCCAGAGCGACTGCTGCACAGCTTCCTGGCCGAAACAGGCTTGCATGCGTGTCGTTCGCCAGTTGAGGCTTCGTGCTGTATGACGGTAGGCATGGTGTACCTGCGGCGTGGCAGCAAGTGCGCCATGCGCGGCTGCAGCGATGTACCAATCCAGCGCGAAGCGCTCTTGTACCCAGGTGTCCGTATCGATCCAGACATAGGTGTCGTAACCGGGGAAGTAACGCGGGAGGAACGGTCGCACCGTAAGCGAGCGCAAGGCGGGATGCTTAGCACGCAGCGTTTCGTCTACGGGTAGATCCCACGCCGGTTCAATCACATGGGCTGCATAGCGCTCAATCCATTGGCGGTTTTCTGGTGTCAGCCCGAGATCGAAACAGGCAAGGTCGGTAAAGGGGTGTGGTTCCCATTGCTGCAACGACTGAACCAGTCCCCGTAGCAGTGGCGCATAGGCTTCGTTGGCGGCGGTGACGAGCAGTGTGCGCATGGGCGACTCAATTTGCGGTGACTATGCAGCGAAGGCACACTCTGCCTAGGCACTGTGCTCACGATAACCGACTTGTGCGACAGGTGGCATGAAAGGGGATGTGATGATTCGCGAGGCGTACAAGGATTTGTATCAGGCTGTTATGCGTGAGGCCGGCATAGCCATCGAAGGGATGGCCTTAGATCAATTTACTGTGCACCTGCATACCGTGACATCTGACGATGTTGCCCATACGACCGAATTGAATGAACTCGGTCGCCGCCTATTTTTTGCTGGCGCTTACGAACTCGCGATGGCGTGCTATGAGCTCGCAGCAAGGGACGTCCGGGCGATCGGTGCCGAGGCTAATCTAGGGCGATGTGAGGTTCGTCTTGGCCGTCCCCACGATGCAGAGAAGCGAGCACGCTCCCTTCTGGAAAGGGCGCCTGGCACGATGCCTGGATGGCATCTTTTAGGTGAGACGCTTAGCGAACAAGAACGCCATGCCGAGGCAGCGGAGGCCTTTCAGCAAGCCGTTTCTATCGCACCACATGATGGTGTGTTGCATTCCCAACTGGCTCACGCGTACGAGCGGGCCTCTGAGTTCGAGTCCGCTCTTCGCGCCTACGAGCGAGCATTGGCACTTAGCCCGGATAGCATAAATATTCTTGCGGCGGTTCTGGCTATAAAAAGGCGGCTGTGCGACTGGCGCGAGCTAGATACGTTGAGCGCAAAGCTGAAGGCCCATGTGGCGTCAGGCCGGGGCGAAGTTTCACCCATCGATTTTCTGTGTGAAGGAGCCACTGCTGCGCTGGAATTCGCTTGTGCACAGGCGAATGCTTCGAAGCTACCCGTGAAGACGTCAGAAGAATTCAGCTCTTGGAATGCGGTGCCTTCATCCACCGATAAGTTGCGTGTCGGCTTTGTCTCCTATGGCTTTGGTCCGCATCCCACGGCGATTCTTACGTCGGCACTCTTTGAACAATTGCGCTCGTCGGCAATCGAGACGCATTTATTCGCAACCAGTCATGAGTCAGGTGGCATTGCCAGGCGCCGACTCGCCGCGGCCGCGCACAACTTTCATGAGGTAGCGGATTTATCTCCCGCACAGGTGGCGGACAAGGTGCGGGCGTTGGGCATCGAGATTCTGATTGATCTTGATGGCTACAGCCGGGCTCGTAAACCAGAGATATTCGGCTATAGGGCCGCGCCCATACAGGTCAATTGGTTGGGCTACCCGGGAACCACCGGTGCAGGGTTCATGGACTATGTGATCGCGGATCGCTTTGTATTGCCAGAGGCGCTTTATCCCCATTTTTCGGAGCGCGTTGCCTACTTGCCGCGTTGTTACCAAAGCACGGATACGACGCGCTTTGTGGGCAACCCACCTTCGCGAGAGGCCTGTGGGCTACCTACGGATGGTGCTGTGGTGTACGCCTGCTTCAATGCAAGTTTCAAACTTAATCCGCGCAGCGTTGCGCGCATGTTGCGCATACTCAAAGCCATTCCGGGCAGTGTGCTCTGGCTGCTGAAGGGGCCGGGTCAGGCAAGCGATCGGCTACGCCGCGCTGCAGAAAATGGGGGCGTTGATCCATCACGCCTTGTCTTTATGGACAAGCTTTCGCATTCGGACTATCTGGCGCGCTATCGGCACGCGGATCTTTTTCTGGATACGGAGTACTACAACGCGCACACCACCGCGTCCGACGCATTGTGGGCGGGTTGTCTCGTGCTAACACGACCAGGTGAGACGTTTGCAGGGCGGGTAGCCGGCAGTCTCAATCATCACCTTGGTATGGATGAGATGAATGCTACCGACGACAAAGCCTTTATTGCGCAGGCAATCCGATACGGCGGCGATGTGACTTATCGGGCCGCGATGCGCGATAAGCTCGCGCGACAAATTAAGCAGTCCGGACTTTTTGATATAAGTGCTTTCGCCACGGACTTCACCGCATTATTGATGCGCATGGCTATGCATCACCGGGTGGGTGGTACGCCCGACAATTTTTCCAATACTTGATGGTTGGTTATTAAGCTTTTTGCAGGTCTGCAATCAGCTCGGCAAATCGCTGCCCGAAGCGTGGATCTGTATCGAGCGTCTTTCCGATGGCATCCACCATGGGTAGGAATTGGGAGTCCTTGCGAAAGTCGCTGCCAAATTCCCAGAGCAGAATTTCACGTAGAGCGGTGTCGCGCACCTGAGCGATCGACTCTGGATCCTTGGAGTCGACACCGGCAACCAGATCGCGCAGTCGTTGACGCAGCGCTGCGGCTTGATGCTTCGCCTCGACGGGAGCGGCGTTTTCATTGGATCCTGCGCCGCCAGTAGATACGCTTTTGCCAGTTTCGCGGGTGCGTTCACGTGCGATGGTACGTAAGGCCTCGACCAGTGATGACGATGGCGAGATGCGGTCTGTGGACATGCGGTCCTCGGGGATTCATGAGGCGGGTTTACACCGAATATTCACAAGTCTAGCGGTCCTGATGGACCGACGCTTGTCAGTGCCATTCGTGCGTGAAGGGTAGCGTTTTCTTGCGCAGAGCGTTTTATGCGAAAAGTAACATCAATGTTTTTTATGGAAATTTATTCATCAAGATATTGCGATTTTTGGACTTAACGTAACTTAACGCAAATAAATACATGTGAAGAAAATGGATGCGAAAAGTTTATTGACAGTGAATAAGCAACCACCCTAGATTGAATAGGAGTCACACCTTGAGGGGTTGAGGTGTACAGATTTACTGCTGTGCAAACGCAAAGCGTTGCTCAGTGGCCATGGAGAACAGGAAACAGGGGGCGCCGGGCGGGATAACCGAGCGCAAGGAGTAGTACTTGTGTTGCAGGGGATTGTCAGAGGGGGCAGGGCTAATCGGGCTCTGGCCTATACATCTATCGCAAGTTCGCCAGAAAAGTTTAGGGGGGCGCTATGAACCGCGCTTCTCAGCTTTCGGTGCTTGCCGATCGCGACCCATCGAATCCGATACTGCTTTGCGATCTGCTCGATGAGCTGCTCGCGGCAGGGCTAGTCGATGAGGTATTAGCGCGGTTGCACACCGCGCCACGTGATATGCGCGCTTTACCCGGGGTTCGATTTCGCGAAGCACGCTGTGCGATGTTGCGCGGCGATTCCGCGGGCGTTATCGACGTATTGCAGCCCTTACTGGCAGAGATGCCTAACGCACCGATGGGCATTCGCCATGATCTGGCTTATGCGCAGTTTGCGCTTGGTATGTCTGAACAGGCATTGCAGACGCTTTCGGTAGCGCAGGGGCAGGGTGACGATGCCGTCGCAATCGCGCTGTTGAAAGCCAGGATTCTCTATCGTCAGCAGCAATACCAAGCCGCATTTGACGTGCTCGCACCGATTTCGTCGGGGCTTCGCTTGGCCGAGGTACACGGTGTACGCGCCTTGTTGCAGCTGGATATCGGCGACACCGCACGTGCGGCCGTTGAGGCTGAGCAAGCGCTTCGCCTTGATCCGGAGCAGCACGAAGCGGGCATTGTGCGAGGCACGGTGGCGTTGTGGGAGCAGAACGTCGAAGCATCCAAAGTGGCGTTCGAGCAGGTGCTTGCTGAGCATCCGGATTCGGGCCGTGCCTTGCTTGGCCTCGGGCAAAATCTGATGCTTCGCAGTGACATTCCTGCCGCGCGTGCTTTGCTTGAACGCGCTGCAAAGGAAATGCCTGATCACATTGGTACTTGGCACGCGTTGGCGTGGTGCCAGCTCCTCGAGGGCGACTTGGCTGGGGCTAAGCGGAGCTTCGATCGGGCCTTTGCCATCGATCGCACCTTTGGCGAAACACACGGTGGCTTTGCGTTGGTGTACGCACTGCGTGGTGAGCGTAGAGACGCTGAGGAGTCCATCAAGCGCGCGACCCGCCTTGATCCCCATGGTCGATCGGCACGCTATGCGCAAAGCGTATTGCTGTTGGACGAAGGACAGGTCGACGAAGCACGCAAGGTTGTCGACGGCATATTGGCACGCTCGAAAGGACAGCAGATATCCGTATCGGCGGATTTCATCTTCAAGCTGCGCGACATCGTGCGTCCGCGAGGTTAGTGATGGATTCCGATACCGCGATGCACCTTTTGTCGGAGACGTTGCTGACGGCGGCCAAGGTCGCGGCACCGATCTTGTTGGCAACGCTAGTTGTAGGTGTGGTGATTTCGATATTGCAGGTGGTGACACAGATCCAGGAGATGACGTTGACGTTCATCCCCAAGCTGATCGCTGTCGTAGCGGTGTTTCTGATGACCGGGGCCTGGATGATGGCGGTCGTGGTCGAGTTCTCGAAGCATTTGTTTGGACTAATCGCAGGGATGTGAACGTACGTGGGTGAAATGGATGTCCTCATCGGTGCTTTTGTTCTCGCCATGACGCGTTTCGCGCCATTGCTGATGGTGCCTGCCTTTACACCCTTCAATTGGGTGCCGGCATCGGTGCGCATGAGCATTTTGTTGGCGTTGACACTGATCACGGTGGGCGTGAATCACGCGCCGGTGCCACGTTTTGATCCGAGTATGCCGCTGCCGTTCGTGCTCGCTATGGCTGGTGAGGGCGTACTGGGTCTTTGTCTGAGTCTGGCGGTGGTATTGCCGACGGCCGCACTTGGTTTTTCTTCGCGCGTGCTGGACATGCAGTCCGGTGTTGCTGCGGCGAGTTTGTTCAATCCGTCATCGCGTGCTGCAGAATCATTGGCCGGAACGGTAGTGCAATGGGCCGGCATGATGGTGTTCTTCAGCCTCGGACTGCACTTGCTTCTGCTGCAAGGCATGGTCGCCTCGATCGACGTAGTGCCCTTAGGCAGCGGCACCTTGCTGGTGTCGCCTGAGAGTTTCATGGCCAAGCTTTCTTCGCAGTTCATGCTTGGCTTGATGGTTTCGGCACCGACCATGCTCGGCCTGTTCGCGATTGATCTGGCTGTGGCTTATGCCAGCCGCTCCATGCCGCAAGCCAATGTGTATTTCGTTGCGCTTCCCATCAAGGTGATGACGGGATTTGTGTTGCTGGCCGGGTCATTGCGTTTTGCGCCGCCACTGATCGAGCGGCTGTACCGCGATGCGTTCACTGTGCTGTCGCCGATGGGTGTGCACTGATGGCCGATGACGACCAGAGCAAGACCGAGAAGCCAACCGAATTCCGTTTGCAGGAAGCGCGCGACCGTGGGCAAGTACCGCGGAGTGCGGATCTCAGCGGCATCGTCGTGATCATCGTTTTCAGCATCGCGTTCGCGGCGGCGTGTTATCAGCTGGCATCAGCGCTGGCACGCTCAGTGAGCCGTACCTTATTGATGGCGGGGAATGCACCCACGCCATCGGCCAGCCTTTTCCGTTGGCTGGAGCAGACGTACCAGCCGACCTGGCAGGCGATGGTGCCCATCGTCATTGCAGTGCTCGTCGCGGCGCTCGTCGCCAACTTGATGCAGACCGGCCCCATTTTCAGTACAACGCCGCTTAAGCCGGACTTCAGTCGGCTCAATCCAGTGCAAGGTGCCAAGCGCCTCTTCACCCTGCGTTTGTTGTGGGAGTTGTTCAAGCTCAGCCTCAAGCTGGGATTGATCGTAAGCATGGCCTGGATGCTGGCTCCGGGGATCAGCCACAAAGTGCAGGCGGCGGCATTTGCCGCGCCATCGAGCATCGGGCAGTTGTTGCGCTCCACCTATGTCCAGGTAACCACATGGATGCTGGTGATGCTCGCTTTCGTAGCATTGTTCGACCTGTGGTTTACGCGCAAGGAATACATCCGCAAGCTGCGCATGAGTCGTCGTGATCTTAAAGATGAGGTCAAACGGCGTGAGGGTGATCCGGACATCCGTCATAAACGTAAACGACTGATGGCGGAGCTGATGAAACATTCGCGTTCGGTACGCAGGGTGCCAGATGCGGACATCGTACTAACCAATCCGACTCACTTGGCGATTGCGCTGAAGTATCGCCCTAAGACCATGCGTTCGCCGGTTGTGCTCTCCAAAGGCAGTGATGCCGTAGCGGCACGTATGCGCATGACGGCTGCACGTGCCGGCGTGCCTTGCTTGCGCTCCCCCGAACTGGCGCGTGCGCTGTTTAAGGAATGCAAGGTCGATCGCGCAGTACCTCCCCATCTCTACAAGTCATTGGCCCCGATCTATCGGTGGTTGATGAAGCGTCCCGGCAACAGGATCTTTTCGTGAATACGTTGTTCGGCCAGTTGTGGAGCGGTAAACGTGACGTGATCCTCGTGATTGCGATGATCGGCATTCTGGTCATCCTGTTCACGCCGATCCCGCCGGCGCTGCTTGATTTTCTGCTCGTACTCAACTTCACCGGCGCATTGCTGGTGCTTTTGATCACGTTCTTCACCGATACGCCTTTGAGCTTTTCGACATTCCCGTCGTTGCTACTCATCACCACGTTGTTCCGCTTGGCGCTGAATATTTCAGCGACACGCCTGATTCTGGACAGTGGCAATGCGGGTCGTGTCATCAACGCCATTGGCGCTTACGTGGTGGGTGGCAACTACGTCATCGGCCTGGTGGTGTTTTTGATCCTGGTGGTCGTGCAGTACGTCGTGGTGACCAGCGGCGCGCAGCGCGTCGCTGAAGTGGCGGCACGCTTCACTTTGGACAGCATGCCCGGCAAGCAGATGAGCATCGATGCCGACATGAACATGGGGCTGATCGACGAGCATGAGGCGAAGCGTCGCCGCAGCCAGGTCGAAAAGGAAGCCAGCTTCTACGGTGCGATGGACGGCGCTACCAAGTTTGTCAAAGGTGATGCTATCGCCGGCATCATGATCATCCTGATCGACATCATCGGCGGTCTTGCCGTCGGCATGGTGCAGCACGGTTTACCGTGGGCCGATGCCGCGCATCGCTATACGTTGTTGACGGTTGGCGATGGCATCGTGACGCAGATTCCGTCACTGGTGATCGCCGTCGCTACGGGCATCATCATTACGCGTGCGGCGTCGGACGCCCAACTCGGTACCGAAATTGCCCGTCAGGTGCTTTCGAACTCACGCACCTTATTGATCGTGTCGCTGTCGCTGGCTTGCTTGCTCTTTCTGCCTGGGTTACCGGCGTGGCCGGTGTTGCTGGTTTTGCTTGGTATAGGCAGCTTGACGTTCTACGTTGCGCGATCCAACGCCGCCGCAGAGACCGAGAAGCCTTCTGAGCCAGAGCCATCGGCCAAGCGTGATGAGGAAGATCTCTATCGGCTGCTGACGATAGAGCCGATCGAAATTCATTTGGGTAGTGGAATCGCCGCAACGTATAAGGCGCGCGGCCTGGATCTTGGCGATCGCATCGGCACGTTCCGTAAGCAGTTCGTTTTGGATTGCGGTTTTATCTTGCCGAAGGTCAAGTTGATTCAGGGTTCGCCGCTGGCCGAGGATGCCTACGACATCCTGGTGCAGGGTTCGCGTGTCGGCCGCGGAGAGCTGCGTTTCGACGCGCTGCTGGCGATCAATCCTGGCGGCAAACGTCCGAAGCTGGAAGGGCGTGAGACGCGTGATCCGGCGTATGGCTTGCCCGCGCAATGGATCAGCCCCGATCAAAAACAATACGCACGCGGCGCTGGTTACACCCTGGTTGATCCGGAGACGGTGCTCATCACCCACCTGGGTGAAGTGGTCAAGCGTCATGCGCCCGAACTGCTGACCCGTGCTGAGACCGAGCGACTGGTGGCTCGTGTGCGTGAGCAACAACCTTCGTTGGTCGATGAATTGATTCCGGGCGTGATGTCGTACACCGACGTGCAGAAAGTACTGCAGCAGTTACTGCGCGAGCAGGTCAGCATCCGCAATGTCGAGACCATTCTTGAAGTGTTAGTTGATGCAGGCAAGACGCTCAAGCAAACCGAAGAATTGGTCGAGCGCGTACGTGAACGCCTAGGCCCGGCTATCTGTCAGCGAGTAAGTAATACGCAAGGTGAGTTGCATGTATTGACGCTCGCGCCGGAGTTGGAGCGCGCGATCGTATCCGCCGTACGGCAGCGCGAAGGGGCAGGTGCGCTGATCGGTGATCTTGGCCAGTTGGAAGCGCTACTTGGCGGCCTGGCCAAGCAATCGGAAGCGATGATGGCGCGCAACCACCTGCCTGTATTGCTCTGCCCGAGCATGGTGCGCCGCCATCTGCGCGCATTGATTCAACGCAGTCTCCCGCACGTCACCGTGCTTGGCATCAATGAAGTGCCCTCGACCGTCATGGTCAAGGCCTTCGGAACCGTGACCGCTGTCGCCGCCTAAGGATAAGCATGAGCAACGTTGTTTCCGGAATCGCGCAGTACTTGAGCAACGACGTCGAAGCACTCGACGTGCTCAGCCAGAACGTGGCCAACATGCGCACAACGGGTTATCGCGCCGAGCGTTTGCAGACCGATTTCAAGACCGGTGTACTCGATTCAACGCCCACCTTGAATCTCGCCGATGGCAGCTTGTCGACCACCGGACATTCGTTGGATGTCGCCATTCAAGGGCCAGGATTTTTTGTGGTCGATGTCGATGGCCAGCAGATGCTGACGCGAAATGGCCAGTTTCACCTCGACGCCGATCAGCAGCTGGTCGATGCGGCAGGTCACCCGGTGCAAGGGCAATCAGGCCCCATCACGCTTAAGCATTCCAATGTTCATATCAGTGCCACCGGTGAGATCGTCGATGGTGCCGATAGCGTCGACACGTTGCGTGTGGTGGGTATCGGCACGCCCAACGCATTACGCGAAATGGGTAACGGTCTCTACAGCTACAAGGGATCGGAAGCGGAATGGAACGGGCGCGTTCGCCAGGGGGCGTTGGAGCAGTCCAATGTCGATCCAGGCGAAGAGATCGTGCGGCTGATGGCGTTGACGCGTCACGCTCAGTCCGTACAGCGCGCTATTCAGGCATATGACGAAGCCATGCAAGCAGGCATCAATCACATCGGCGAAAACTCCTAAGGACGCATCATGATCGACGCACTTTATATCGCCACATCCGGTCTCCAGAGCCAGCAGTCGCAGATCGACACACTGTCGAACAATATCTCGAATATGCAGACCCCGGGCTTCAAGAGCCAGCGCGTCTCGTTCGGGGATATTGCCGTTATCTCGCCGTCGCAGGTGCAGGCGGGGTTGTCTCCCGAGCATTCCGGTGCTGGTACGGAAATCGTTTCGACCAGCGCGGTGTTCTCGCAAGGCCAAATGTCGCAAACCGGCAATACGTGGGACATCGGCATTCAGGGCGATGGCTTCCTGGAAGTGGTGGATGCCAACGGTAACCATCTCTATACGCGCGATGGTCAGTTGCATGTCGACAGTGGTGGCTATCTGGCGACAGCAGATGGCAGCCGCCTCTCCCAAGAAATCCAGATTCCGCCAGACGCGAGCAATATCACGATCAACCAGAATGGTCAGATCAATGCGACGGTGGGTGGCAGTACTAATCAAACATTGCTTGGTACATTCGAACTCAGCACCTTCCCATCACCGGAAGGACTGCAGTCGGTAGGCAGCAATAACTTCATGCCGACGCAGGCATCTGGCGACCCCAGCGTGGGCAAGCCTAACGACAGCGGCGTGGGCAGCATTCTGCAGGGGTCGTTGGAAGGCTCGAACGTGGACATGGTCAGCGAGATGGCTACGTTGGTCATAGCACAGCGTGCTTATCAGCTGAATGCACGCGTGTTGCAGGCATCGGATCAAATCCTCGACACCATCAACAACTTGCGCCAGTGATCATGCGGCGCAGCCTCCTGACTATGTTTTTGCTGATCATGTCGCCGCCACTGCTGGCGTCGCCAGCGTTGCAGCGCGTGGCGTCGGCACGCATCGTGGAGGCTGCGCGCGCTGAGTTGGACGCGCGTCTTGGTGATAGTCGCGCCATGGCGCAGGTGTCGTTGGTCGGTACGCCTGAAGATGTGCTGGTTTTGCCCGGCACGCTTACATTGCATGTGCGCCAACCGACGGGACGTTGGCCGCGCTCACGCGTGAGTGTGCCAGTCGATATCAGCGTGAATGGCGAGGTCGTGCGTTCGGCAACCGTCTGGTTCGCGCTGAGTGTTCATCACGATGTACTGAGTTATGCGGCCGATGCCCAGCTCGGTGCGGTGGCTTCTGCGCTCAAGTTCGTTCCGCATGACGCTGATGTTGCGGGGCTACAGGGCAATGTCATTGCAGATCCACACGACCTCGATGGTATGCGCTTGCGCCATTCCGTGGTGGCGGGAAGCCCGGCCGTGCGTGAAGACTTCGAACATATACCCGACGTCGACCGACGCGACCGCGTGCAGGTCATGGTGGCGTACGGGTCCATACAGATGCAGGCGAAAGGTACGGCGATTGGGCAAGGCAACACCGGCGATACGGTTTCCGTACTGGTCGATGGCGCCGAAGCCCCTGTACGCGTACGTATTACCGACAAAGGAGTGGTGAAAGTTGTCGATTAAATATTGCTTGATCGGTGGCTTGCTGTACGCGCTTGGTAGTTTTGCCGCGCATGCGCAGATTACGCCAGGTTCGATGATCGATCCGGACGCCTACCATGGTCTGGCGGCAGACCGGCGCGCGCATCAGGTGGGCGACACCTTGACGGTAATCGTTACCGAGACCGCGAGTGCTACGGCCAGCGCTAACACTGACGCGAGCGGTGGCGTACAGCTGGGAGCCACCACGCAGACGCATAACGGCAGTCACACCTATGGCCTTGGGCTGTCCGGCGACGATGCTGGCCAGGGAAACACCACACGTGCCGGCAGCTTGCAAGCACAGCTAGCTGTGCGCGTGGTGGCTATTGAAGGTGACGGCATGTTGCGCATTCACGGCGCGCAAACAGTGGCCGTGAATGGTGAAAAGCAGCAATTCATCTTGAACGGACTGGTGAGGTCGGAAGACATCTCGCCCAACAACACCATTCGCTCCAATCGCATCAGCGAGGCGAACATCGAGTTCACTGGGCACGGTGATATCTCGGCGGCGCAACGTCACAGCATCCTCTATCGCATTACTCGCTGGCTGGGCTTGATATGAGTCGTATCTTTACTTTTCTCTTGCTGCTGTTGTTCTCTTGCGGCGTCGCATCATCTGAGAACTACAGCGTGCGGCTCAAGGAAATCGCGCGTGTTCAAGGCGTGCGCGATAACGCTTTGGCCGGCTATGGCCTGGTCATTGGCTTGGCCGGTACCGGCGATAGCAGCAAGAACCGGCTGACGATTCAGTCTGTCGCCAATACGCTCAGCCATTTCGGCGTCAACATCAGTCCGGATGATCTGAACAGCAAGAACGTTGCGGCGGTCATGGTGACGGCGACGCTGCCGCCGTTCGCCGAGTCGGGGCAGAAGCTGGATGTGTCCGTATCTTCGCTCGGCGATGCACGTAGCCTCAGCGGCGGCATTCTGCTGCTGACTCCATTGGATGGCCCAGACGGCAAGCTCTATGCGTTGGCGCAGGGTGCATTGTCGGTAGGTGGTTACGAGGTTCATGCATTCGGCAGTTCGGAGCAGAAGAACCACCCCACGGTCGGCCGCGTACCGGATGGCGCTGAGGTCGAGCGTGAAGCCCCGCTGGGTCTAGCAGAAGACGGCCGCACGCTGGACGTTGTGCTGTATCAGCCGGATTTCACTACGGCTGAGCGCATCGCCGAATCGCTGCGTCGGAATGCGGGTGTTGATGCGATAGCCGAGCATGCGGGCAAGGTCCGGGTGACGTTCGCAACGCCACCACGTGATTTGGTCCAGGCCATCTCGCAGATCGAAAACGTACCGGTGTCACCGGATGAGATCGCCCGTGTGGTTGTCAACGAGCGCACCGGAACAGTCGTGTCCGGTGGGGATGTGCGCCTGGGTGCTGTAACGATCTCGCAGGGCGATCTACGCATTCAAGTGCAAACCGATTATCTGGTCTCGCAGCCGGACGGCGTGATCGTGAATCCGTCGCGGAATATCGGCACGGCGGTTGTGCCGCAAGCCAACATCAACGTCCAGGACCCGGAAGCACGTGTTGTGAGCATTCCGAATGGAGCCACTGTGGCTGATTTGATTGCTGCGCTGCGCGCTATCCATTTGTCCACGCGTGACGTCATCACGATTTTGCAATCGATCAAGGACGCCGGCGCGCTACGCGGCGAACTGGTTATTCAATGAAGCGGCTTGTCATAAGGATGTTCCTATGGATCTGACTACCGAAGCCTTGCGTCTGGGTATCAGCATGGCGCGCGTGCGGGCTGAAGTTGCGAGCGTAAACATCGCCAACGTGGATGTGCCCGGTTATCGGGTACAACGCGCGGATTTTGCGCAAGCGACGGGCTTATTGCGGCAAGCCGCGGAGCAACCATCGATGGGAACCGAGCGTCTGGAAGGTATGACTGTGAAGTCGCTTGGCGCGACTGTGCACGCGGCCGATCCTGACCTCACCGCCCCGGTGAACCTCGACGGTGAAGTGGCTGAGCTGCAAACCGCCGATGTGGATTTTCAATCGCTGACGACGGTGATGTCGCGGCGTTTCGCCTTGATGCAATTAGCCATGTCCGGGAGGGACTAAACATGGTGGTGGATTCGATCTTTACCGCAACACGTTTCGGACTGGAGTTCGAGCGCCTACGCCTCGAAGCAGCCAGCCATAACATCGCCATTGCTAATACGCCCAATCCACCAGGTCGTGCCGCGCGCCTGATGCATGTCGCTGCACCGTATGGGGCCAGTTTCGATGCCACGCTCGGGCCGGCCGGTCTCGGCGTTCCATCCGAGCCGGTCATGGTGGGGACCGATTCTGTGGAGCGTGAGGAGCACGATCCGTCGGATCCTTCGGCCGACAAGAAGGGCATGGTCAG
>JBARCX010000128.1:0-13854 GCA_049794535.1 Rhodanobacter sp. | reverse complement strand
GCCATGATGACGCTCGCCGAGCACGAGCCGGCGCTGCAGTGGCCACGCGTTCAATTGGCCTTGGACGGCGAGCATTTACTGACCTTGCTTATAGCAGGGCAGCCATGCCAGGTGCGTGTGTTGAGTTTCGTACCCGGTACGACCTATGCGGATGCCATTGGGCCGTTGTCGCTAGCGCAACGTGCTGCGTTGCACGAGAGCCTTGGTTGCGCGGTTGGTCTGCTGACGCGCGGGCTACAGAATTTTCGCCATCCTGCGGCCGATCGTCAGCACGACTGGAATCTGATGCGATTGCCCGCCTTGCTGGATGAGGTTGCCCATATCGAGGATGCGGAGCTTCGCGCCATCGTGCAGGTACACGTTGAGGCGTTCTGTACCCAGCTACCGCAATGGCAGGCACAGCTGCCGATCACGGTGCTGCATAACGATGCCAACGATCTGAATGTGATCGTGACCGATGATGGTGTCGGCGGGCAACGCGTCAGTGCCGTCATCGATTTTGGCGATATGTGCACCAGCTTCCGTCTGGCCGACTTGGCGATCGCATGCACTTACGCCATGCAGCATGAAGCCGATCCCGTGGCGTGCGCACGAACCATCATTCGCGGTTATCTGGCGCAGTGCCCATTATTGCGCATCGAGCTCGAGCAGCTGCCAGCCTTCATCCTTGCGCGCCTTTGCCACAGCGTTCTGATGGCGACGCGCGAACATCGGGCGCAGCCCGATAACCCTTTCATTCTTGTATCGCAGCAAGGCGTGCGCGCGTTGTTGCGCGCGCTTGCCGAAGTCGATCACGATGCCATCGTTGGACCCTTTCTGGAACCGAGCCATGACTGACCCCGCAGCTTTTCACCCGGATGGCGTGCCGCAGCGGAGCAATGACGAGATCCTGCGGTTGCGCAAGCAACTCCTGAATCCGACGCTGAGCGTGTCTTACAAGGAGCCGCTCAAGATTGTGCGCGGTGAAGGCGTCTGGTTGTATGACCAGCATGGGCAGTCCTACCTGGACATGGTCAACAACGTTTGCCATGTCGGGCATTGTCATCCATATGTGGTCAAGGCCGGGCAGGCGCAAATGGCGCAGCTCAACACCAATACCCGCTATCTGCATGACAACATCGTGGAGTATGCGCTGCGCTTGACGGCAACGTTGCCGAAGGCGTTGTCGGTCGTATTTCTCACCAACTCGGGCACGGAAGCAAATGACCTTGCTCTTCGCCTGGCGCGAGCGCACACCCGGGCGCAGGGTGTGCTCGTGGTGGATCACGCCTATCACGGCCATTCGCCGTCGATGGTCGAGCTGAGTCCGTACAAGTTCAACGGTAAAGGCGGAGCAGGGCAAAGTCCGCATGTGGGTGTGGTGCCGATGCCCGATACCTATCGTGGGCTATTTGGAGAAACCCCCGATGCCGGCAAGCAGTATGCCGAAACGTTGTCATCGGCTATTGCCGACTTACGCCAGCGCGGGATATCGACCGCGGCGTTCTATTGCGAATCCCTGCTGGGTTGCGGCGGCCAGATTGTGCTGCCGGAAGACTATTTGTCTGAGGCTTATGCGGCAGTGCGCGCGGCCGGAGGCGTGTGCCTGGCCGATGAAGTGCAGGTGGGCTTTGGTAGGGCGGGCGAGCATTTCTGGGCATTTGAATCCCAGGGTGTCGTGCCGGATATTGTCACCATGGGTAAGCCCATCGGCAATGGTCACCCGATGGGCGCTGTGGTGACGACACCAGAGATTGCCGCCAGCTTTGTCAGTGGCATGGAGTACTTCAATACCTTTGGTGGCAATCCGGTGTCATGTGCGATCGCGCTGGCCGTGCTCGATGTGATTGCCGAGGAGAAGCTACAAGAGAACGCGCGTCGCGTCGGCGATTTCCTGATGGCAGGGCTGCGCGAACTACAGCAACGGCATGAATGCATCGGCGATGTACGCGGCCGCGGTTTGTTCATTGGCGCTGAGCTGGTGCGTGATCGTGGAGCGAGAACGCCCGACCAACCTAAGGCCAAGGCCGTGGTGGAAGCCATGAAGGCGAAGCATGTATTGCTTTCCACCGAGGGTCCCGACGACAACGTGCTGAAGATCAAGCCGCCGATCGTGTTTAGCCAGGCTAACGCTGAAGAGTTTCTGGAAAAGCTCGATCACGTGCTTCGCCCGTTGTAACGCATGCACCCATTGTGAGCTTGGATGTAGGGTGGGAGATATAGTCAGGGCATCTCTTAAAGCGCCAGGAGGCTTTGCACGTGCGAAATCACCATCACAGCTTGTCGTGCACCCTCGTTATTACATGTCTCTTGATACTTTCTTCAAGTACTTATGCTGACGGAGCTGTGGAAAAGCGCTGCGGCTGGCTCGAAAACCCGACGCCGGGCAATTTCTGGCTAAAAGACCGCGAAGGCGAGTGGACGGTTTCGCTACAAGGCGGATACGAGGCGCCGGGTTTCGACACTATGCCGGACATGACCACGCAGGGCTGGGTGGAGACCAACTCGGGCGGTCACGGTTACGGATGTGCATGCCTGGAAGTCGTGGTGAATAAGAAGTCCGGGCTGGTAACCCGTTTGCTTTCCGCCCGGCCATTGCCTCTAAATCGCTGTAAGGCAGACCATAAATTGCCTCGGCCGGATACGGAGTGATGCTCTGGTCAGCAACACCATCGGCCAGAGGTTTCTTTAGCGCAGTTCAAGGGGACTTTTTGGAGGCTCCCTTGCTTGAGTTCCCTTTGCGCTTTTTATGCAGGTTAGCCTTCGAATCGGCAATCATACCCTGCATCGCCTTGCGAGCGACTTCCGGCTGATTGCGGCGAATGGCTTCGAGTACTTTGAGATGATGCGGTAGTGAATACTTGAAGTCGCCAGCGGTTTGCGCCGACAGCACGAAGAACATGCCAAGTGCATTTTCCACGACCGAAAAAAGCGAGATCATCAATTCGTTGCCGGTGGCCTGAAGCACGGCATCATGAAAGCTGAGATCCGCTACCGCCCACTCGTTGGGATCTTTGGCGGCCTCCATATTGCGGTAGGCGAGATCGATCTTGGACAGCTGGGCCGTGGTGCGTTTGCGTGCTGCCGCCGCAGCGGCTGCTGGTTCGATGATCTCACGCATCTCCACCAGCTTTTCGATGAAGTCATCGGTTGGCATCGAGGCGCAACGCCATGAAAGGATATCGGCATCGAGCTGATTCCAGGCGTCCTTGGGGCGAACGCGCGTGCCTATTTTCGGGCGCGCTTCAATCAGGCCTTTAGCCGATAGCACCTTCAACGCCTCGCGCAGTGCCGTACGGCTCACATCCATGCTTTCGGCCAGTACATCTTCGCGCGGCAATATATCCCCGGGGCGTAAATCGCCGACAACAATGCGCTTGCCCAATTCGCGTACTACATGGCCGTGCAAACTGCGCGAAACCGTAGCTCTCATGATCAACTTTTCTCCGCAGTGTGGTTGCTTACCGCTAGGTCATGTAGCCATTGCGACTAGCGCTTCCCGCTGTATGAGCGGATGTCATTGCATGCTGCAACGCAACGGTACGCGGAATTTATCATACAAACCTACCATCTGAAGTTTGCTCGACATTCGAAATGTTCGAGGTACATAGGTGTCCGGGCGATGAGCGGATCCATGCTGCCCAGTGTTGCTGCATTGCAACTTGCTGACTCGCACGAAATTACTATCATAATAAAATAAGACAAATAGAAAGACCGCACGGCGATGAGTAGGGGTGATGGGGTCGGGAGGGGCTAGATGGCTATCCCGGCAAGGGGCATTCCATGAAACGATTCGAGGGGTTATTCCATGCAAAGAACCATAGTGGCTCTTTCGGTGCAGCAGGCATTGGCGGCGATGGGGATCGCTTGCTTAGTCGGTTACAGCGCGCAGGGACATGCGCAAACGAGCGCAGCGACACCGGCGGCCAGCGTCCCGGCGGCGACAAGCCAGAGCGCTAACGCTGCTGACGCCAAGAAAGACGCCAAGAAAAAGGCAGATAGCAAGAAGGTGACCGATCTGAATGCGATCTCGGTCACCGCCACCGGTCAGCTCGCTGCGATCCGCCGTGCTCAGGCGATCAAGCAGGATGCCGTGAATGTCGTTGATTCGATCTCCGCGGAAGAGGCGGGAAAATTCCCCGATCCCAATGTCGCTGATGCCTTGCAACGCGTGCCCGGTGTGTCGGTGGATCGTAGTGGCGGCGAATCCAGTCAGATCGCCATACGTGGTTTTGGCCCCGATTTCGTTGCCGTGACGCTCAATGGCCGCCAGCTGGCTACGGCGTCCGGTACACGCGCTTTCGATTTCGATGTGTTGCCTTCGGAGATCATCAGCGTTGCCCAAGTCAATAAGACCTCATCCGCTGATATCCCCGAAGTCGATATCGGCGGCGTCGTCGATATTCAAACCGCGCGTCCGCTGGATTTCCATGGCTATCACGCGGCAGGTAGCGTGGCGGGTGTAAACAGCAACCTGACCGGAGATTGGTCCGGTAAAACCACGCCGAAGACAGCAGGGGTGTTCGGCTGGACGAATTCCGACAACACGTTCGGCTGGCTGGCTTCGGCGATGTATTACAAGCGCGACGACACCCAGATAAACACGCAGGCAAATTCCTGGTACGTCAATCAAAATATTTCCAAGTTGTCCGGTCTCAGCAATCCGAACTACACGAATGTCGCGATTCCTGAAACGCTTGCCAACAACATCGTCGATGAGACACGTACTCGCGAAAGCTTCAGTGGCGCGATGGATTGGCGTCCGATCGACAGGCTCACCATCCAGTTCGACACGCTCTTCGCAGACTACAAAGTAAGCCCGCTGACACACGAGTTTGGAGAGTATGGAAATAGCGGCGATCTACAATCGCTGACGACGGATGCCAACAACACCGTATTGAACTATGTGCGGAAAAATACGGGCGTCATGGCAAACGACTACGTCATGGCATACAACCCAAGCGACGAGAAAACCATCCAGAATGGCTTGAATTTTGGCTTCGACATCGACCAGTCGACCAAACTTAGCTTGGATGTATCCAACTCCAAGGCGTGGAATAAGGACAGCGCCGATGGCTACTTCACCGTTATCGGGGCACGCAATGTCGGAGTCAATCCGACATGGACCAATAACGGTAGCGACGAGCCGCCCAGTTACACCAATATTCTATCCACCACCGATACCAGCGATTTGCGCGCGCACTGTTGTGGCCTTGGTGGTCAGTCGAATAATGTCACGAACAATATCAACGAATACAAACTTCAGCTTTCGAAAAGCTTTACCAGTGGTGCGCTTTCCAGCCTCGAATTCGGTATTCAGAAGACTGACCAATACGTCAAGTCGGTGAGTGTTTCAACGCCGAACGGCATCATGTGCAATGCTTATTGTGGCTACGTCGTATCCGTGCCCGCTAGCGCCGTAGGTGCCTACATCTACACACCACCGTCTCCAATTAGCGGGGTCTCGCAACCCGGGTTGCCGACACAAAGGGTTCAGTACAACCCTGCCGCGTATTTCAACTGGTTGACCACGCCGGCCGCATACAATCAGCTGCCTGCCGCCCAGCGCGCTGCTTTGCTTGCCGGGCTTGCTGCCAACGGCGGCAGTTTCGCTCCGCAGCCTAATCCGGGCAGTTTCAACGAGGTATTTGAAAACAACAAGTCGGCGTTCGCCAAAGCGGTTTTCGAAGGCGATGCATGGGATAAGCACTGGGTGTTGGATGTCGGTGCGCGCTATATGGATGTGAACTCGCGGTCTGAGGCTATCAACCAGCCGCCGGTAAGCTATTACATCGATCCGAACGACTCGAGTGCGGGTCAGGTGGCGTATGGACCGCTGCAACAACAGTCCGCCAAGGGTGGCTACAGCAAATGGCTGCCATCGCTCAACCTGAAGGTGAATCTGCGCGATGACCTGATTTACCGTCTGGCTTTGTCCAAAACCCTGACGCCACCTCAGCTAAGCAATCTGTATTACAACCAGAGCTTCGGTACACGGCCGGAATCGTTGACGATCAGCCAGGGCAATCCGCAGCTACAGCCATACACCTCGAAGAATTTCGACACAGGTATGGAGTGGTATATCAACGATGTCAGTTATCTGGCTCTTGAAGGGTTCTATAAAAAGGTCAGCAATTTCAGCACCACGGTAAGCACGCCGGTGCCATTCCTCGGCTATACCTGGTCGCTGAGTGAGCCGATCAATTTGAATACGGCCTCTATTTATGGCGAAGAGCTGACCTTCAATTATCAATTTACCCATCTGCTGCCTGCGCCTTTTGATGGCTTGGGCATGGCCTTCAACTACACGCATGTCACTAGCAGTGCCAATCTCAGTCCCGGGCTGATAGCGACCTCAGGAAAGTTTGCGGTGCCTGGTATCGGCGACTCGGCGAATCTGAGCGGCTATTACGAAAAAGGTCCGTGGCAGGTGCGCTTGGCCTACAACTGGCGCGGCTCTTATCTGGAGAGCATTTCATATGGATCAGGAGCTCAGCCGGCCACTCGTACTGCGTATGGCGAATTGGATCTGAGTGCAAGCTACAAGCTCAACAAGTACGCCTCGCTGTTCGTGTCCGGCACCAATCTGACGCGGCAGCATCTTTACGACTACTCCGTGTATCCGAATCGATTCCTCTACGCCGAAGCGGACGGTAGCGTATACACCGTGGGTATTCGTGCCAGCTTTTGATGACATGGACTGGACGGGGCATTGGTTGAATGACTTCGGTTCCGCGAGCGATGTTGGAACTGAAGTCGATGCCTTGGTTGCGGTCTGGACTTTAAGATATTTGCCTCGAGATATTGCATGAACAATGTATGGAAAGGCGGACTCTCACTTCTTAAGCGGAATGCTCCCATAAATTCATTGCGACGTATTTCCATGGCTGCGTTACTTGGCGCGTTTCTCGCGAGCAGTGTGTTTGCTGCACCGGCCGCTGCACCGGGAACGACCCCGCTGGTAGCCAAGGACGGCCAGTTGCTGCTGAATGGCAAGCCGTTCCGGATCATCTCAGGCGAGATGCACTATCCGCGTATTCCACGCGAGTATTGGCGTGCGCGCCTTAAGATGGCCAAGGCGATGGGTTTGAATACCATCACAACGTATGTGTTCTGGAATGCGCACGAGGCGACGCCCGGTCATTACGATTTCAGTGGGCAGAACGACGTCGCTGAATTCATTCGCGAGGCGCAGCAGGAGGGCCTGTACGTGATCCTACGACCCGGCCCATACGTTTGCGCCGAATGGGAATTCGGCGGCTTCCCCGCGTGGCTGCTGAAAGATAAGGACATCAAGGTGCGCAGCACCGATCCGAAGTTCATGCAACCGGCGCAGCGCTGGCTGCACCGGTTGGGTCAGGAACTGGCGCCGCTGCAGCTAGCTCGCGGTGGCAACATCATCGCCGTGCAGGTAGAGAACGAATACGGCAGCTTCGGCAAGGACAGCGCCTACCTGGAACAGATTCGTCACGCGGTAACCGATGGCGGCTTCGACGCGTCGCTGTTGTACACCTCCGACAGTGCCGAGCAACCGGGCTCGCTGCCCGGCCTGCTCAAGGTGATTAACTTTGGCGTCGGCCACGCACGTGAAAAGTTTGCGCAGTTGCATACGTGGCAGCCGGGTGGGCCTTTCATGGCCGGTGAATACTGGGTGGGCTGGTTCGACCACTGGGGGGCGCCGCATCATGTCGCCGATCCCAAGCTGGTTGCCGACGAACTGGCCTGGATGTTGAAGCAGGGCTATTCGGTCAATTTCTATATGTTCCATGGCGGTACCTCGTTCGGCTGGATGAACGGTGCCAATTGGGATGACGACAGCTATCAGCCCGACGTGACCAGCTACGACTACGACAGTCCGCTGGACGAGAGCGGGCGACCCACGCCGAAGTACTACGCGATGCGCCAGGTGATCGCCGAGGCGACCGACGCCGCCTTGCCGCCGGTGCCGGCGATCCCGACCACCCAGGCCATCAGCGGGGTGAAGCTGGACGAGTCGGTTTCGCTATGGGATACGCTGCCGATGCCGACGTCGTCGCACGAGCTTAAGACGATGGAAGCGTTGGGGCAGGCCTACGGCGACATTCTGTATCGCAAGCGCATCGACGCTAACGTCGCGGGTCAACTGCGCATCGACGGGCTGCACGACTATGCGCAGATCTATGTCAACGGCAAGCGTGTCGGTACGCTCGACCGACGACTGAAGCAGGATCGGTTGGCGATCAAACTCGCCAAGGGCGACACACTGGACTTGTTGGTGCAGAACGACGGACGCATAAACTTCGGTGAGCAACTGCGCAGCGAGCGTAAGGGCATCCTGGGTTCGGTCAGTCTGCAAGGACATGCGCTATTCGACTGGCAGATCTATTCGCTACCGTTTACCAACAGCGATGCTCTGTCTTACACCCATGCGCCGTGCCAGCACGCGCCGTGCTTCTATCGCGCGAGCTTCGATGCGCCGGTTTCGGGTAATGCCAACGCGGATACCTTCCTGAGCACCGCAGCCCTCGGTAAGGGTTTTGTCTGGCTTAACGGCCGCCCGTTGGGTCGCACCTGGACCATTGGCCCGCAGCAAACTCTGTACGTACCCGGTGCTTGGCTGAAACCCAGCGGCAATCGACTGGTGGTGCTGGATCTGTTGGTGGAAGGCCAGCCCGTGCTGAACATGTTGAAGCAACCCAATTTTGGAACGACGCGTGTGAAGGTTCCTCAAGGATGAGGTGGCGCAACGCTCAAACATCTTACCCAAACACTTTGTTTGTATCGCCGCTATGCAACCCGGCTCGCCGCCGATGCATACCCGATCCTGTATCACTCATCGTGGAGAAATGCTGATGAATAGTCCTCTAGCCAGTTGGCTGCGTGTCACCGCTTCGTTCGCTTTCGTTTCTGTCGTCGCGGCCGGTGCCGCCACTGCTCGCGCCGATCAGGCCGCACCCAACTTACCGCAGATGGGTTTCAACAACTGGAACTCCACGCATTGTCGCGACGAGTTCAATGAAACGATGATTCGCGGCATCGCCGACAAGTTCATCAGCCTGGGACTGAAGGACGCCGGCTACCGCTATGTCAACATCGACGACTGCTGGGCCAACTGGCAGCGCGACAAGGACGGGCATCTACAGGCCAACCCAAAGCGCTTCCCCAGTGGCATTAAGGCGCTGGCCGACTACATCCACCAGCGCGGCCTGAAGTTCGGCGTGTATTCCAGCGCAGGCACCTCCACCTGCGAGCCGTTGCAGGAAAATCGTGGCTTCCCCGGTGGCCTCGGCCATGAGAAACAGGATGCCGCAACGATCGCCTCATGGGACGTGGACTACCTGAAATACGACAACTGCAATAACCAGAAGGTCGATGCCAAACAGCGCTATACGGCGATGGCCGAAGCCTTACGTGCGACCGGTCGACCAATCTTCTTCAGCGTCTGCGAATGGGGCGAAAACAAACCCTGGCTGTGGGCGGGTAAGCCACCGGTCGACGCGCAGTCCTGGCGCACCACCGGTGACATCAGCGACAACTACGCCTCGATGTTGAAGATCTTCAAAGAGAACGTCGTGCTCGATCGCTATGCCACACCCGGCCACTGGAATGACCCCGACATGCTCGAGGTGGGCAATGGCGGCATGAACGATGTCGAATATCGCAGCCACTTCAGCTTGTGGTCGATCATGGCCGCGCCGTTGCTGATCGGCACCGACCTGCGCACGATCAAGCCGGAAGCGCTGCAGATTCTGCTCAACAAGGAAGTCATTGCGGTGGATCAGGATCCGCTCGGCGTGCAAGGCCGGCAGGTGCGCGACACGGGAGGCATTCACGTGATCGTCAAGCCGCTCAAGGACGGTAGTCGCGCAGTGGCCGTGTTCAACGAAACCGATACCGCGCACGATGCCAGTGTGGGCGCTGAGGAAATCGGCTTGAAGACACCGGGTAGTTATCACGTGCGTGATCTTTGGGCTCACACACAGACGGACGGTGATGGCTCGATCAAGGTTCACCTGCCAGCGCATGCCACCGCGCTGTACCGCATCAGCCATGACTGACCTGATGCGGGCAATCGTTAGCGCCGGCGCGCGCAGGTTTAGGTCGAGGTAAAGCGCGTGCTATCGATGGAGAACGCCACACTTGGCGTGCGGATTCTGGCCGAAGCCGGCGGCGGGCTCGCCGGCTTCGACTGGTACGGGCGGGGCAAACCGATCGCGTTGATGCGTTCCTGCGAGTCGCCGACGGACCGGCGAATCGATCCCAATCGGTTGGCCTGCTACCCGTTGTTGCCATGGAGCAATCGCATTGCGCAAGGTGGCTTCCACGTGGACGAGCGCTGGATTCCGCTGACGCCCAATCGCGACGATGAGCCGCTGCCCATCCATGGCAGCGGCTGGCAGCGCGCCTGGCAGGTGCAAGCGCACGACGCACGCGAGACGCGGCTGTCGCTGCGTGAATCCAGCGCCGATGCCTACGATTACGCAGCGACTTTGCGTTACGTCTTGCTCAATGATGCCTTGCAGGTCGATCTGGAAGTGACCAATACCGGGCCGCTATCGATGCCGTTCGGGCTCGGCCTGCATCCGTTCTTCCCTCGCCACGGCGGCGTGCGTTTGCATGCGCCGGCGCCGCAGGTGTGGCTCAACGACGGACGCTCGCCGCTACCGGTCGAACGGGTCGCAGTGCCTTCGCCTTGGAATTTCCAGAACGAGCGCACGTTGCCGCACGCGGGCCTGGATCACGCCTTTCATGCCTGGTCGGGTGAGGCCGAGATCCACTGGCCGGCTTACGGGCTTGGCCTGGCGATCAGCGCCGATGTCGATACCTACGTGCTGTACACGCCGGCCGACGGCGACTTCTTTTGCTTCGAACCGGTCGATCATCCGATCAACGCGGTGCACTTGCCCGGCGGCGCAATCGCCCACGGCATGACCATGCTGTCGCCGCAAGCGACACTGCGGCGCCGGTTCGTCTTTCGCGTAATGGATGCGTTGCGCGGCTGAATGGGCGACAGCCAAAGGGTTGGCTTAGGATGCTTTTTTAGAGCCTCCCTTGCTGGCAGGCCCTTTGCGCTTTTTGTGCAGGTTAGCCTTCGAATCGGCAATCATGCCCTGCATCGCTTTGCGGGCGACTTCCGGCTGATTGCGGCGAATGGCTTCGAGCACTTTGAGATGATGCGGTAGTGAATACTTGAAGTCGCCAGCGGTCTGCGCCGACAGCACGAAGAACATGCCAAGTGCAGTTTCGACGACTGAAAAAAGCGAGATCATCAATTCGTTGCCGGTCGCCTGAAGCACGGCATCGTGAAAGCTGAGATCTGCTACTGCCCACTCATTAGAATCTTTCGCAGCCTCCATGTTGCGGTAAGCGAGATCGATCTTGGACAGCTGGGCCGTAGTGCGTTTGCGTGCCGCTGCCGCAGCAGCGGCTGGTTCGATGATCTCCCGCATCTCCACCAGCTTTTCGATGAAGTCGTCGGTTGGCATCGAGGCGCAGCGCCATGAAAGGATATCGGCATCCAGCTGATTCCATGCGTCCTTGGGGCGAACGCGCGTACCAATTTTGGGGCGCGCTTCGATCAGGCCTTTAGCCGATAGCACCTTCAACGCCTCGCGCAGCGCCGTACGGCTCACGCCCATGCTTTCGGCCAGCACGTCTTCGCGCGGCAATATATCCCCGGGGCTTAAATCCCCGACAACAATGCGCTTGCCTAATTCGCGTACCACATGGCCGTGCAAACTGCGCGAATCCGTCGCTTTCATGATCAACTTTGCTCCCCTGTATGGACGATTGCCGCATGGTGACGTAGTCGTTATGACTATCGTTGCCTGTTGTATGGATGTGCGCTGCAGTGCAGCGGTGTACACCATTTATCATACAAACATACGACGTGAAGTTTGTGTGGCGCTTAGAAATAGTGGCGGTGCGCGGGTACTTAGAAGCTGCGCCAACTTAGGCTTGTCATCGCCGAATTCGGTCCGTACTTGCGCACCAGGGCGCGCCCTATGTGGGGGGGAAGCATGCAAGTTGCTCGCAGGTTCTTGGAGCCTGCATCGCGTTCGCACACTCCCTGTAAACCAACAACAGTTAATCGTGCAGCCGACGAGTGGTATTGCGCGGTGCACAACGTTGCGTCGTTGTATGTTGAGCGTATTTTACTATCGTAGTACTAATAAAAATTCTGGGTTAGGATGCTTGCCGCCGGTGCGAGATCTGCGGCGTGAGCGGCGAAAGAAGGGGCGAGACAGCCTCAGAGTGAGATGGAATTTGCCGACGTGCAGGCGTCGACGCACCGGGTTCATACAAAAAAAACATCACCAATTTGTACCCGGGAGGGGAGTCACAATGAGAAGTCGCAAGCAGCTCAACCAACGGGCATTGACCGTTGCCATCGGCGTCATGTTGACGGCTGGCATGGTCCACGCCCAAGACGCATCGCCTCAAGCTTCATCGCCGCAAACCGCAGCATCCGCAGACCAAGGCAAGCAGAAGCCTGCCGCATCGAATGTCGATGCATCGAAATCCGCACAGACGCTCAACCAGGTGGTGATCACCGGTAATTCGGCTTTTGGCGGTATCAAGCGAATCGACGCCAGCTATTCGATTACTACGGCGACGAACGAACAGATCAAAGAGCTCAACCCGATCAGCGCGGCTGACCTCTTGAAGATGTCGCCGGGTGTTTATCCGGAATCTTCCGGTGGCCAGACCGGTGCGAATATCGAGGTCGCGGGCTTCCCGTCGGACAGTGGCGCACCGTTTGTTACCTTACAGATGAATGGCTCGCCGCTTTTCCCGAAGTGGGAGTATTTCACCGACGCCATGTTCCGCCTCGATGACACCATTGATCGCGTTGAAGCCTTGCAGGGGGGGCCTTCGGTTCTGTACGGCAACGGCCAGCCTGGACTTATCGCAAACTTCATTCTGAAGGAGGGCTCCTCAACGCCCGCAGGCGATGTCGGCGTCACCTACGGATCAGAGGGAATGGTTCGCCTTGACGGTTTTTACGGCTTCCCCATCGGCAAAGATAGCGGCTGGTACGGCAGTATCGGCGGCTTCTGGCGTAAATCCGATGGTGTGCGCGATCCGCAATTCGCCGCCGACAAGGGTGGCCAGCTGACTGCGACCTTGAGCCATGACCTGGACCACGGTTCGATCATGTTCTATGCGCGCGAGCTGCAGGACAAAAACCAGTTCGTTACCGACACGCCGATTCTCAATCCTGCCCCCGGCAAGTTCTCGGACTACCCCGGTTTCAGTCCGTTGACCGGCACCTTCGGCAGTAATGCCGACCGTTATCAATTCTTCCAGACTACGCCGTGTTTCACAGCCGGTTGTTCACCAGGTGGTGTCAACGTCGACATGGCCAATGGCCAGGGCGGCGACGTGCACATGTTCGGCGGCAATCTGGATCTGGATTTCGGCAACGGCTGGTCGCTTTCTGACAAGGCCATTGTTGTCGCGGGCAACATGGACACGAGTGCGTTCTTTAGTACCGGTGCAAACCCGAGCACCTTGGGCAGTTTCATCTCGAGCACTGCGGCTTCGTTCGGTCTTCCCTCTAACTTGACCGCGACAGCCATGTACACCAATGGCACGCCGGCCAACATGAACGAGAACGTCACTGTTCAGAACCCGGAGTACATCCACAAACGCATCGAATCGGCCAGCAACGAATTCCATATCAGCAAGGAATTGTTCGAGGGTAATACGCTGACGGTGGGCAACTACACGGCGGTGTATGCAGAGAGTCATTCCGAGGATGACGGCCTCAATCAGTTGTTGCAGGCGAAGAGCAACCCGAATCCGATCGTGGTCAACCTGAGCAATGGCACCAACACCTATCAATTGACCGATGGGCAAGGCTTGTTCTGGAACTCCCAGCCGCAGCCGTGG
>JBARCX010000127.1:0-5938 GCA_049794535.1 Rhodanobacter sp. | reverse complement strand
ACGGCTCATCCAGCTGCTCAGCCGATCGATGCCCAAATCCAGCGCAAGCCTGTAGAAATAGGTGTTTGTGGAGAGCTGGATCGCGCGCACCATGTTCACCGTGCCGTTGCCGCCACGGTCGTCGTCGCGGTAGCAGCGGGTTTGTCCGGGCAGGCAGAACTCGCCGGTAGAAAGCACGGTGTCCTCCGGGCGACGAACACCATATTCAAGGCCACCAAGGGCCAGGAATGGCTTCACGGTAGAGCCGGGCTGATATGTCCCTTTCAGCGCTCGGTTGAGCAACGGCTTATCTTCCGCCGAGGTCAACGCTTTGTAGTCAGCGGTGCCGATACCGTTGACGAACAAGTTGGGGTCGAACGTGGGCACGCTAACCATAGCCAGCACCTGGCCGTTGCGCGGGTCGATCGCCACCGCCGCACCGGGCCGCCCAGCGAACGCCTGCTCAGCGGCCTTCTGGACACGCACGTCGATGCTTAGGTACAGGTTTTTGCCGGGCACGGGCGGATCGATCTTCAGCACTTGCTGGATGCGTCCGTCCGCATTTACCTCGTCCAGCTCGTAGCCCGGCGAGCCGTGCAACATGTCTTCGTAGGAACGCTCGATGCCAATGCGACCCACGTGCGTGGTGCCTTTGTAGTCATCCGGGTCGAGCTTGGTCAGGTCATCCGCATCGATACGCGACACATAGCCAATGACATGTGCAAACAGCGGACCTTGCAGATAGCGCCGCGTGAGATACGGCACCACATCCACACCAGGAAAACGCCAGCGATTCACCGCGAAGCGATCGATTTCGTCCTCAGTGAGGCGCATTTTCAGCGGCACGCTGTCGTATTTACGGCTCTGCTTGAGCTGCTTTTTGAACGCGTCAAGGTCATCGTCGCCCAGCGGCACGATCTTGCCGAGCTCTGCCAGTAGCTCCGGCATATCCGGCACCTGCTCGGGGATCACCTCGAGCCGGAATGCCGGCACGTTATCGGCCAGCAGTACCCCATTACGGTCGTAGATCAAGCCACGCGCAGGTGGAATGGCGCGAGGCTTCACGCGGTTGTTCACCGAACGGGTGGCAAATTCGTCGTGATGCAGCACCTGCAGGAATACGTAACGCCCGATCAGTGCGCACAGGCTGAGCAGAATCAACGCGAAACCGGCTAACGCGCGTTGCCGAAACAGCGTGCTTTCGCCGCGGGAATCCTTCATCGTGCGCCGTTCGAACATCGCCGCGGCTACTGGATGCGCAAACGCATGCGCAGGTCGTCCAGCAGCAGGAACAGGAACGGCCATAGCGCGGCGCCGACGAACGGCGAGATCCACCACGTTGCCGGCGGCAATGGCTCGCCAGCAAACGCACGCACGATCAGCAGCAGAATGCGATCGTTCAACAGCAGCACCAGCACCGCCAGCGTTTGCTGCCACATCGGGAAGAAGCGCAACCGCGAGCGAAAGCGCAGCGCGATGAATACCAGTGCACACAAGCGCAATGCCTGCTCGCCCAGCAGTACACCGTTGAGCAAGTCGGCACCCAGGCCCATCGCGAATGCCAACCCCAGGCTCACGCGGTCACCCGACTCAAGCGCCCAGTACAGCAGGAACAGTGCCGGCCAGTACGGCTTGAATGGCTCCAGCACCGCTGGCAGCGGCACCAGCATCGATATCAGCGAGAACACCAGCGTGCCGAAGAACCACCATTGACCTAGGCGCGGCTTGCTCATGGCTGCACCGCCGGCTTGACTGCAACAGGCGCATTAAGCGCACCGGGGCGCACCGACACGGCAACGGAAGATGCAGTGGCAGGCGCCAAGTCAGCAGGCGGCCCCATCGGCGTGGCCGGCACAGGTGGACCCGCCGGCTCGGCTAGATCGTGCAGCAGCAGCACGTCCTCACTGCGATTGATGTCAGCGCTGGGCTGCGCATGCGCCTCCATGAACATGCCCGATGCTGCTGGCTTCACCGCGTTGATTTGCCCCACCGGGAAGCCGGGCGGGAAGCGACCACCGATGCCGGAGGTAAGCAGGCGGTCACCTACGCGAACATCCACCGCCATCGGGATCGTCGGCAGGACCAGCTCATCGCCGTCACGCGAGCCATAGGCCACGGTCCGCAAACCCGTGCGCTCGACTACCACCGGCAACGCCTGGTCGGGGTCCGTAATCAGCATCACTACCGAAGTGGTGGGCAGCACCTGAATCACTTGCCCCAGCACACCGTGCGCATCGATCACCGGCTGCCCCGACTTCACCCCGTCACGAGCACCCAGGTTCAACATCAGCCGCTCGCGGTAGGCGCCCAAATCCACACCAACCACGCGCGCCAGCTGCACGTTGAGTTCCAGGCTGTGCTGGGTATCCAGCAGTTCCTTCAGGCGCTGGTTCTGTTCGGCCACTGCCGCCATATGGTTTAGCTTGGCGTTGGCCAGCAGCAGATCCTCGCGGAGACGCTGGTTCTGATCGGTAAGCACCTTGCGATCGGCGAAGGCCACGCTCAACGTGCGCATACCCGCCGCAGGCAGGCCGGCAAGCCGATACAACGGCTCCACCACCACCGCAGCGCTGTAGCGCACACGCCAGATCCAGCCATTACGGTGATCAAGCACCATCAACACTAGCGCCAACGCTAGATAGAAGATGAGCTTCAGCGTACCGGCCACCGTGCCGGCAAACAGGGGCGAGGATTCCTCGCGCGCGAGCGCCATGACCTACCCCCGCTGACGGATTATTCGGCTGCGAAGAAATCGCTACCGTGCTGGTCGATCAACTCCAGCGCCTTGCCACCGCCACGCGCCACACAGGTCAGCGGTTCATCCGCCACCTGCACGTGCAAGCCCGTTTCCTCGGAGATCAGACGATCCAGGTCGCGCAGCAAAGCGCCACCGCCGGTCAGTACGATGCCGCGCTCGGCAACGTCGGAGCACAGCTCCGGCGGGGTCTGTTCCAGCGCCGACTTCACCGCCGCAACGATGCCGGACAACGGCTCGTGCAGCGCTTCCAGCACTTCGTTGGAATTGATCGTGAACATGCGTGGCACGCCCTCGGCCAGGTTCCGGCCGGAGATCTGGATCTCGCGCACATCGGCCTGCGGGAACGCACAGCCGATCTCCATCTTGATCCGCTCGGCAGTGGACTCACCGATCAAGGTGCCGTGGTTACGGCGCACGTAGTTGATGATCGCCTCATCGAAACGATCGCCGCCGACGCGCACCGACTGCGAGTAGACGATGCCGTTGAGCGAGATCACCGCCACTTCGGAGGTGCCGCCGCCGATATCCAGCACCATCGAGCCACGTGCCTCGTGCACCGGAATGCCTGCGCCGATCGCGGCAGCCATCGGCTCCTCGATCAGGAACACGTCACGGGCACCGGCACCCTCAGCCGATTCCTTGATCGCGCGGCGTTCCACCTGAGTGGAACCGCACGGCACGCACACCAGTACGCGCGGGCTAGGGCGTAGGAATCGCGATTTGTGCACCTGCTTGATGAAATGCTGCAGCATCGCCTCCGTCATCGAGAAGTTGGCGATCACGCCATCCTTCATCGGACGCACCGTGGCGATGTTGCCCGGCGTACGACCCAGCATTTTCTTGGCTTCGCCACCGACGGCGGCGACCGCACGTGGACCGCCGGGGCCACGGTCCTGACGGATCGCCACTACCGAAGGCTCATTTAGCACGATGCCCTGCCCACGCACATAAATCAGCGTGTTAGCGGTACCGAGGTCGATGGAAATATCGTTTGAGAAGATCCCGCGAAACTTCTTGAACATGGGTTTGCCGCGCATCGACCTGGCTAAAAAGTAAGCGGATCAGTCTAGTCAGGGTGGCCCACACACGCAAGGACATTCTCGTTAAGAAAGCCTTGTGCGGCAGGATGATAAGCCCGCTTTCTGCAACTTCAGCGAGCATCGCTCCTACGCAGGAAGTCGCCAGCACGGCGGGATCACAGTAAGATGGCGCGTTTTGGGCGAAGACTGCCACCGTGGCCGTCGCCCTGCCGCGACACAACGCGGTCAACAACCTGCCTGAGGCTATGCTCACCACCATGTCTGCCGTCATCTGCGGATCGCTCGCCTACGACACCATTATGGTGTTCCAGGACCAGTTCAAGAATCACATCCTGCCCGACCAGGTGCATATTCTGAACGTCTCGTTCCTGGTACCTCGCATGCGCCGTGAATTCGGCGGCTGCGCGGGCAATATTGCCTACAACCTCAAGCTGCTTGGCGGCGATCCGTTGCCGGTGGCTGCCGTCGGCCAGGATTTCGCGCCGTACCGCGAACACATGGTGAAGTGCGGCATCCGCCTCGATTGCGTACGCGTGTTCGACGACCAGTTCACGCCGCAGTGCTTTATCACCACCGACCTGGACAACAACCAGATCACCGCCTTCCATCCCGGCGCCATGTCCAGTGCGCACGAGAACCACGTGCGCAACATCCCGGAGATCAGCTTCGGCATCGTTGCGCCGGATGGCCGCGAGGCCATGCTGCAGCACGTGGACGAGTTTTCTGCTCGTGGCGTGCCCTTCATCTTCGATCCCGGCCAGGCGATGCCGTTGTTCAGCGGTGACGAATTCCGCGCGATGATCGAAAAGGCCACCTACGTGATCGTCAACGATTACGAGTCGCAGCTGCTGCAGACACGCACCGGCTGGAGCGCCGCCGACATCGCTTCGCGAGTGAAGGCCTACATCGTGACGCTGGGGCCGCGCGGCTCGCTGATCTACACCGGCGACACCACGCATGAGATTCCGCCGGCACGCGAGCGCCAGGTGGTCGACCCGACCGGCTGCGGCGACGCATACCGTGCCGGTTTGATCTTCGGCATCATGCAGGGTAAAGACTGGCCTACGGTCGGTCGCATGGCCTCACTGATGGGTGCGCTGAAGGTGGAACACCCCGGCACGCAGAACCAGCATTTCGACCACACGCAGTTCGCTACGGAATTCAAGGAGCAGTTCGGCTACGCGCTGGATTGATCGCACCCGATCCATCCGTCTGGCCGATATCGGCCACGCACTGCCCTGTACGAAACAGTATTGAAACACTATGCAGCGCACTGTCTCAGGCTGCACACCCTAATGGCGATCTGGACGAAATCAGGGCCGCGAATAGGGTCGAATTAAAGAAACACGGTACATAAAACGTGCCGAATAAAAGAAACGCGCCGTAGATGATTGATAAACTGCGGAAGTGACAGCACTCCCGCTATCTAGCCTTAGCCACTTTTTGCTCTTCGGAAACCATTGTCATGCCTCGTCAAAAACCCCTTACGCTCTATCGCAACATCGGCATCATTGCGCACATCGACGCCGGTAAAACCACCACGACCGAGCGCGTGCTGTATTACACCGGCAAGAAGCACCAGATCGTCGACGTCCACGATACGAAGGACGGCAAGGGCTCGACCACGACCGATTACCTCGAGCAGGAACGTAAGCGCGGCATCACCATTCAGTCGGCCGCCGTGTCCACCGAGTGGAAGGGTCACCAGATCAACGTGATCGACACCCCAGGACACGTGGACTTCACGATCGAAGTGAACCGCTCGCTGCGCGTGCTCGACGGCGCCGTGGTGGTGTTCGATGGCGTGGCCGGCGTGGAACCGCAGACAGAGACCAACTGGCGCCTGGCCGACCAGTACAACGTGCCGCGCGTGTGCTACGTCAACAAGATGGACCGCATCGGCGCCAACTTCGGTCATTGCATAAAGGGCATCAAGGAGCGCCTCGGCGCCAACTCCCTGCTCTGCCAGATCCCGCTGGGCAGCAGCGACGAGTTCTGCGGCATGGCCGACCTGGTCGCCAACGTGGCCTACATCTGGGCCTCCGACGACAAGGACAGCAAGTGGGAAACCGTCTCCTTCGAGGAGGCAAAGACCCGCCTGAAGTTCAATTCCACCGTCGACAACGACTGGGTGGCCCAGTTGCCGAAGCTGCGCGAAGAA
>JBARCX010000126.1:0-2173 GCA_049794535.1 Rhodanobacter sp. | reverse complement strand
TCCTGCCTGCGCAGGAATGACGAGCAAAAGAATTTAGGGCGCGGAAGTTCTAAACGCATCAACGGAGTTAGCGCATGAAAACGAATACCGCCATCTCGGCGCTGACTAATCAGCGCTGGCTGGCTTTTCATCTTGCCGGGCAAATGTACGCGGCGCCGTTGGATCAAGTCAGTGAAGTAATTCGCGATGGCGCGCTGACCCCGGTACCAGGCTCCGCATCAGACCTGCTTGGCATTCGCCACCTGCGCGGCCGCATTGTGCCGGTGATGGATGGTTGCCGCCGGCTTGGCTTGGAGTCGCGAACGCCAGTGGATCCGGCGCAAGTGCGCATCGTGGTGCTGACGTATGCCGGCCATCTGGTGGGGCTGCGCGTCGATGCCGTGGGTGATCTCGTGGTACCCGAGAAGCCCGATAGCATTACGCCGCCTCCCGCTGGCTGGGCACCGCGCAGCGACGATCCCGTTGAAGGTGTATTGCCCTGGCAAGGTGGCTTTGTAGCTTTGCTCGATGTGCGGCGACTATGCCGATTGCCGCAGGATGCGCAGCATGTGGCTTGAGCCTGCGTTGGTGGGTTTTGCCGTCGTGCAAAGCGTTTTACTGGTGTGGTTATGTTGGCGCTCTTGGCAATTGCGCAAGCGCATCGATCTGCTCGCGCTAGCTGCCACCACCGATGTGCCCACCTCGATGCTGGTGATCACACTAAGCAAGATCGAGCATCGCCTGAAAGTGATCGAAGGTCATATGCATGCCTCGACACCGGTGCCATTCGAAGCTCCGCCGGCGCCTGAGTTGAACAACTACGACCTGGCGCGACAGCTGGCTCAGCAGGGCGCTACAGCCGAACTGTTGGTCGAACGTTGTGGGTTATCGCGTGACGAAGCCGAGTTGCTCCACCATTTGCATCCATTGCGGCCGGAGCCCGCACTGTAGGCTGGGTGGAGCAACGCGATACCCAACATGGATGTACCTCAACGTTGGGGTTCGCAAGCTCACCCCAACCTACCGACTGCTGGCTTCATCCGAATCCCCAGCCGGTGTCGGTTCGGATTCCGTAGACGCATCAAAAACGCTGCTCAACACCGCAGCGGCTGCCGCATACAGTTCGGCGGGAATGTCGTCACGCAAACGCAGCGCGCATAGCAGACCTGCGATTTGTGCATCGTGATGCAGTGGTAGGCCAAGTTTGCGGGCGCGGGTGAGGAGCTTGTCCAATGCTTCCGTCGTGAGAGCGGCGGGACCGGATGAGGTCTCCGTGCTACTCACAGCCAGGCGTAAATTGACCTTGCGTTGTGGCGGCGGCAGTGCGCTCATGCGGTGGTCTTGAGTAGCACGGCGCTACGTAGGCTGGCCGGTTGTGGCAAGCCACATTGGCAACTGAGTTGATCCAGCGTCAGACCGTGGGTGGCCAGACGCTGGCGCAGGTTGGTGAATTGCCGTTCCAGTTTTTCGACGGTGGTTCTGTGCTGCGCCCATAAGCGCACCGAGAGGCGCAGCCCACGCAGTTGTAACTCACCCTGCACGGGACCGAGTGGTGGCAGATCGATCGCGAAGCTCAGCGTCCATGTCGCGGAAGCGGGTGGATCTTGCTCTGTGGGTTCGATGCACAACTGCAGAATGTCGTGACCGTCCTTGCCCTTCAGTGGGATCTCGATGATCCACGCAGGCAGCATGCTGGCCTCAAGCTGCGTGACTTCCAGCCGGGCTAGTGCTGCGTTTACTTCACCACGCAACCGTGTGAGCAGGCCGTCGATATCGTCTGTCTGGGTTTCCAGCAATAACGGTGCACGTGGTTGAGCTTGCATGCCGCGCTGTTGCATGGGCGGCGGAATCTCGGCGCCGTTGTTGCTGGCGGACGCTTGCGCCTGGTTTTGCAGCGCGGCGGCCAGACGTAGCAGTGCGCTTTTCCAATCGTCGTCGCCTAACGCGGCAGCGTCACCATTCATGGCTGCCAGTGCGGCTTCCAGAAAGAGTCCGCTGCGTAGGATGGCCTCGCGCAGGCCAGTACCTTGGCTGACTTCTTCCGGCGTACGGATGCTGTATTCGAGCAGCGCCAGTGCGCTACGTATGTAATCGGGCAGTTGCCGCAGCTGTGACCATTGCGTCAATGCATCAAGCGTTGCCAGTAAGGGGGCATAACCATTCTGTTGCGGTAGGCGTTCACGTAACGCTCGAC
>JBARCX010000125.1:0-6542 GCA_049794535.1 Rhodanobacter sp. | reverse complement strand
CACACTTGCTTCAACGTGAGGGGCTTCACCCCACCCCGGCCCTCCCCTGCTGCGACCGAAGGAAGTCCCTTGTTCGGGACACGCAGGGGAGAGAGTTGCGTCGCGTGATGCACAAGTTGGTAGGGAGAACTTTGAGCAGGCTTTAAGAGCCCGCATTAACGTAAATGGGATTGCCCACCATCAGCAGTTCTCCACTTGCCCCACGCACATTGGCGCGGATCCAGTGCCACTTGCCGTCGCTTGGCCAGTCGAAGGACATCGTCTGTTGTGCACTGCGTATCGCAAGATCGACATTCGGCTGTATGACCTTGCCGTCGGCGATCATTTCGATATGAGCGCCGGTCAGCGCCGCCACGTTGACCGTGATATGTACCGTGCTTCCGGCAGGCGCGGCTAACGCATCCCCCATATCAGCCCGGTGATCGCCCACGCTTGCCGTAACGTCGAGCATGCGGTCGCGGGTGCCCATCACATCGATAAATACATGGCCAGCGCGGATGCCCTCCAAAATGGCCGGCATGGAGAGTTCGCTGGCGTGCACCACTGTGGTTGGTGTTCCGATCAAACTGCTACCACCCGGGAGTGGCAAAGCTAACTTGGCATCGTGATTGTCGCTGCCACCGACGGCAGTAAGGCGAAAGCCTTTGTTGAGCTGATCCTGCCAGAACGGAATACCGGACAACGTCGGGATCATCGCATCCAGACCGTTGACCGCTTCGATCGCCTGCACGAGATGCATATCCACCGGCTGTTCGGGTGTCCAACCGCAGCCCATGCAACTCTCGTCATTGGGGCGGATCGGATGATTGATCGAGATCAATCCGTGCAATGCCACTGCGTTGTGCAGCAACGTATTCCAATCCGGCACGGCGCTGCTTCCCACGCGGAAATCGATTGGCTGCGCCGTGCCAAATAAATTCGCGTGCCCCTGGAAGGTGGTCAACTCACGCGCCGGGATCAACAGCAGATGGTCGAAGTACGGTTGCAGCTCGCGAATATCGCTCGATTGCGAAACGGTGTTGTGATCGCTGAGTGCAATGAAATCCAATCCGCGACTTGCGGCCTGGCTGACGGTCATAAATAGCGGGCAAGGAACACGTTGTGCCCCGCTCTGGCTGGTGCAGCTGCCGTCGCTATGCGCCCCGTGCATGTGCAGGTCACCACGGTACCAGCCGGCCTCAGGGCGCAGCGGTGGGTTCAGAACATCCGGGCCCCAGGCCGTGGCCGCATCATGAGCAAACCAGACGCGTGCGGTGTAGCTCGCGTGCTCGCTCTTGCGGATGTTTGGAATGCCGAGAACAAGCGTCCAGCGTCCGGGCTGAATCGCCCCCGGCAAGAACGAAGGCGTTGCGTCAGTGGCCGATACCGTGAAGACATGCTTGCTGCCACCGCTCCAACCACGGAAACCGTCCTGCCCACGAAAGCCCTCGGGGCCGAGCAGCCCGAGATCGATCGTCGTGTGCTGTTCCTTGCCGGTGTATTCGAAATCGACCGTTATGCGCGTGACGCCGGCGGGCACCTGGAACGGCACACTGCGGTAGGTGCGGTTGTCTCGCCCATCGAGCTCGCCATGCAGCATGCGATCAGGTGGTGTCGACTGCGCCATGGCCAACATGCTGGTCGTGGTCAGCGCAAACACCATCAGCGCATGGGCAAGCAGTTCACGGAGCGATCGGCGCCGCAGCGCAAGAGTGAGAGCAGACGTGGCCTGTGTCATCGCGTTCTCAGAATCGATACATAACGGCAGCCCGGAACGAGCGACCAATCAGGGGACGTGCAATGAACGTGTTTGCACCCGCATCGCTGCTGGCAAGCTCACCGGAACGCGGATTGCCCTCGGTCAGCCCCAGCGAATTGTTGATGTTGTCCGCGTAGAGAAAGAACGAAAGATCCGGTGTTGCCTGATAACGGGCGCTGGCGTTGATGGTGTGGTACTGCGGCAACACCACCGAGTTGGCGGTATCCGCGTAGCGTTTGCCTTCGTACTCGTAAGACATCTGCAGACGCAGCTTGCCGTTCAACAGATTCAGGCCAGGCACGATGCGAAAGCTGACCTTGGGTACACGAATCAGCTGGTTATCTTCATAGTCGAGCAGTACCGGTGCACCGGCCTGGATCACCGTATAGCGCAAGCCCTTGTACTTCGGATCTTCCAGCGTGGCGTTGTATTGCAGATCGAACAGCTGCGAGGGGAAGACCGTACCTTCCAACTCCAGACCATAGGTCTCGGTGTTGGCATAACCGGTCTGCGGTGTGGAAACACCCGTCGCCAGGTTGAAGACATAGTTACTGAAGCCGACGTTGTTGTACTTCGTGTAGAACACCGTTGCATACGTGTCGATATAGCGATTGCTGAACTTGTAGCCTGCCTCCGGCAGGATCATGGTCTGCGTGACCGGTGTCGCGTTTGGCGTAGTGATGTACGTACTTAGATTCGGCAGGCGGAAGGTCGAGGTGTATCGCGCGAAGACACCCTGATGGTCGCTGAATTGATAGTTCGCGCCTAAGGTCCATCCCAACTTGTCGAAGCTGTGGTCGTAACTCACGAACTGGCCACTGCCAGTGAGTATCTGTGATGTCGTGGGAGTACCAAGATTCACCGTCATCGGGTTTTCGGTCCAGCCCCGCGTGTCCACCGTTTCCCAGCGCACACCACCGTCAATACGTAATTTGTCCGTGACCTGCCACTCGTCGGAGAGGTAGGCCGCGTTGGTGGTCGACGAACCACTCGCGTGTGCCCACTCGTAGCCGTAACTGTAAATACCGTTGTTGGTAAGCATGCCGATCGGTGCGCCGGCGGCGTTTACGGCAACGAGATTCAGCAGATGGGCATTGTTCGATGCATCGAGCAGCACGCTGGAGGAGTAACGGTCGAAACCCTGGTTGAAGTGTGCGTAGTAGTAGCCAAACGTCACGTCATGGGTTTGATCGCCCAACTCGAACTTGCGCATAAGCCGCGTATCGCTGGTGATCTCATTCACCGGCATGGTGATACCACGCAGACCGCCGACGATAACCAGGCCGTTGCCGTTCTGATGGGCGTTGTTGAACGTCTGGTTCGGCGTGTCGACATATTGCAACTGCATGCCGGCCGCCCCCGGGTAATAGGTGGTTAGCCGGGACTGCGCTTGTGCGAGAAAGGCATTCGCACTCATCACCGAGTTGGGATAGACGCCGTTGCGCTGCGTATCGGTGCTGCTGTAACGCAGCCCCTCGGAGATCTTCCAGTCATCGCCCAGGTCGTAGTTGAACTTGACCGTGTACTGCGTGCGCCGGACATCCGTACCGAGACCGTTGTTGAAGGTATATAGGCTTCCGTTGCCTTCCTGCATCATGACGTGCTGGGTATCCGGCCCGGCCAGCGTGCCGTAATTGCCGTTGAAACCAGGTACCGCGCGAATCTCGCCGTCAGCCGACGTATACATCGGAATGCCCAGGTCCAATGCGACCTTGTCATCCATATGCTTCACATCGAAGCTTATGTCGCCGTGCTCGAATGTGCGCGAAAGTGTTGCGCGCAGCTGGCCACCGTCATCGGCGTTAAAGCCGGGAGAGCGGACGCCATCGTCAACGCGGTAGAAGCCACCTACCGCAAGCTTCCAGCCATTGCTCAACGGCGTGCCGTACCAGAAATCCAGCCGGTTCAAGCTGTAGTTGCCAACGGTGTACTTGATGAGGCCTTCCGCCGAATCACCGACTTGGCGCGGGATGAAGTTGATGGCACCGGCCGGCGCATTGGAATAGAACACCGACGATGGACCACCGCGTACCACTTCGATGCGATCGATGGTTTCGTCCAGACGAAAAACCTGATCCGCGTTGAGATAGCCCAGCGCTGGGTCGTGCTGTACCGGGATGCCGTCTTCAAGCAGGTTCACCGAGCCGTAGCCATCCACCGGAATGCCGCGCGCACGAATGTTGCCGCTGGCTTCGCCGCCGGAAGACTCCACCCAAAATCCTGGCACGGATTTCATCGCTTCCGTGACGCTGGTAGGCGCCTGCATGCGCAAGCGGTCTTCATCGATCGTGGTGATCGAGTAGCTGGTTTCCGCTTTTGTACGTACATCCACACCGGAACGGGCCGTGACCACTACTTGGTCGAGATCTTTGGTGTTCCTGCTATCGCTCGGAGGTGGGGCATTACCGCCGCTCAGGTCGGGTGTGTTGCTACTGGCTGTTGCTACCGCAGCGGTCGATGGCGTAGTCGCACTCGACGACGCGTTTCCCGGCACGATCGTCACCGTGTTCGGCGTGATAAAGCGATAGGTGAGCCCCGTGCCTTTCAGCAATTGCTGCAACTGGTGCTCAGGCGACAAACCGCCTGAAGCGCCTTGACTGCGCAGGCTGTCCGCAATCTCCGAGCCATAGACGATCTGCATACCGGTTTCATGCGCGAAACGATCCAGGGCCTGCGCAAGCGGCATCGCGGCGATGGCCACGGTGTGTGGTGTCGCGGCGAGTGTGTCGGCAGACGCAAGCCACGGCATGCTACCGGCGAACACAAGAGCGATATGAAGGGCAAGACGATTGCGCATGTAAAGCGTGACCTTTGATGAGATAGACGTAAGGGCAGTCACAGCTGTGTCATGCGCTGTGTACTGTCCGCTACCCATCTAAGAGTCCCCGGCGCCGGAATCGGGCACCTCTTATTCGATGAATTTTTTCTTACAGTCTCTCGGTCTTAGCTATGCCGTGAGTCTGCGAGGCGACAATGCGCACGCAATCACGGTCGTGCATTACACGAACACCCGGTATCGTCAACAGATACGCGATAAAAGCCTGTGGATTGTTTGCGTGAAAAACACCGCTGATGCGCATATCAGCGATACGCGGGTCTTCGATCACCAGCGGCGTGCTGGTGTAGGCATTGAAGCGCCGTGCGACGTCGCCAACCATTTCGTGCTGGAAACGGATGTCGTCGGGTAACCAAGATGTAATCTGCGCGATGGCCGCTGTCTGGATCGCTCCCACCGCGGATGCCTTCAATTGAATCTGCTCGCCGGCCGTCAGATCCGCGACGGCACCGCTACTCTTTTGAGGGGCGCTCACATCGCCCCTGATCTTATCGAACAGCACCTTGTCGGCTCCCGACTGCGGCACGTTCCAGACACGCACACGACCGCTTATCACCGTCAGCATGTCGCCGCTTGCATCACGATTGACGTCGAAAACGGTACCGATGTCCTGTAGCACATGGCCACCCACATTCACGAGCATCGGCCGGGCAGGATCTTTGCCGACATCGAACAGCGCATTACCGCGAATCACTTCGATACGACGGTAGTGGCGATCAAAACGCGTGTCGATGATGCCGTTCGGTGCGAGCTGAACCAGGCTTCCATCAGGAAGTCTCACCTCGCGTACTGCATCGGGGCCAGCGGCATAGCTTTGATGGATTTCCTTTCCAGCCAGCTCCCAATACACGCCACCCAGCAAGGCCATGACCACCAGGGCAGCAGTCGCAGCGATCCGCGCGAACATGTGCCGCTTGCGGCGAGCCTGAGTACGCAAAGCCTCGCCCGTGTGCGGCTCATCCTTGGCAGACATATCGGCCACGATATGCGGAAACATCACGACAGCGTTTTCGTGCCGTGCACGCTCGACCAACTCGGCAGTCGTCAAGGTCTCCATGGATGCCGCCGCCTTGAGATCGCCGTGCATCTGCGCAATGGCCAAGTATTCGGCCACATGCGTGGGTGAAGCATGCAACCACGTGAGGAAGGCAGCCTGCTGGCGTTCGCTGGGTTCGTCGTGTTGATTGAGATACCAGGACGCAGCCTGTTCACTCACGCGACGTGCATGCCGCCCCGCCTCAAAACCCGGAAATTTATTCATAGTGAGCCATCCTCTGGCGGCATGCGGCCAATCCTTTCACGATGTATTTCTTCACCATGTTCGTTGAGATCGAAAGTCGCTCGGCAATTTCGCGATACGACATTTCATCGCGATAGTGCATGACCAGTACGGCCCTGCACTTGGGCGAAAGTCGTTTGATCAGCGCACCCAGCCGCTGGCGGCGCAGCTCACTGTCGATATCTGCTTCGGCACTGCACGGTGTGCTGAATTGCTCGAGAACCTCCTCCAGCCCGTCGCTACCGAGCGGAAGCTGCCGACGCATCACCGCATGTTCCTTGATCAGGTTGGCGGCAACGGTAAAGAGATAAGCCTCGGGGTTGCGAATATTCGCGGCATCGGCAGGATCGATGCGCAAGAGCCGCAGATAGACCTCCTGCACCAGATCCTGTGCATCCCATCGGTGAGCTACCCGGCGCAGAAAGTAGCTACTCAACGTAGCGCTCTTCTCCGCGAACAACGCCGACCATGTTCGGTGTTTTTCGAGCATACCGCCTCCTTCGACCGTCTTCGCCGAAGCAGGCCAGATAGGGGCGCAGCGTATTGCGTGGTTATGACGAGCTTATGAAGTGGGTGTTTGGAGTCTGTCCAAAATCTTCAAGGCGCTACTGTGAAAGCTAGTGCTTACTTGATTAGCGCCGCAGCTAAGCTATGCGAGCTATTCGGCTCCCTCCCCTGCTCGCAGGGGA
>JBARCX010000124.1:0-3469 GCA_049794535.1 Rhodanobacter sp. | reverse complement strand
CACCACCGGAAACGCTGAACCGTATGGCGCAAGCCTATCTGCGCAACGCCGAATTCGCCCGCGCCTGCCAACTTTGCGAAGAGGCGTGTCGCAGTGACGCAGCGGGAGATGCGTTGCTGACAACCTGGCAGGAAGCCAGCAAACAATGGGCTGCCAGCCTGCCACAGCCCAATCATCATGCCGCATGGCATGAGAGCGAACGCAAACGTCGTATCGCCAGCCACAGGCACTGAACTCCCCCTACTCCATACCCTTTACGAGACTCTTCCTCATGAACGTCATCAGCAAGACAACAGCTACCGCAGAACAAGCACCGCGCCTCTGGAATACACGTTATGGCCTGACCACCGCGGTTCCTCTCGACAGCTCGGCCGCCCGCTCGCTTCAGCTTTACGGCGAATGGGCCGAACAGGAAATCGACCTCCTGAGCAGCCTGATCCAGGATGGGCAAAGCGTGTTGGAATTTGGCGGCGATTACGGCGCACACGCGCTGTGGCTTGGGCTAGCCGTTGGCGAAACCGGCCAAGTGCATGTTGCCGAGCCACGCCGTCTGCTGTTTCAACAAATGTGCGCGAATGTAGCCCTCAATGGGCTGACCAATGTGTATACCCATGCCCGCTGGCTCGGCCGTTGCAAAGGTCAGGCCGCCTTGTCGTCGTTGCCGGGCAACACCGTGCACAAAACGAACAATGATGAGATCGTCAACACCCTCACTGTCGACGAGCTGGAACTCGACGCGCTGCATTTGATGAAGATCAATGTGCCGGGCTCGATGATCGACCTGCTTGCCGGCGCCGCTGAAACCGTGCGGAAATATCGCCCGATTATTTACGCCCGCTTGGCCGGTATCGAGCACGCCGAAGCCGAGATACAGGCTCTGAAGGATTTGGGATATCGCTGCTGGTCACATGTCCCCTATCTCTACAATTCGAACAATCACGCCGAGCAAACCAGCAACATCTTCCCCGGCTGTGTCTCGCAGAATGTGATCGCTTCGCCGGTCGAAGGTCGCTTCGAGCTCGAAGCACGTCACGAACTCTAATCGTCGAAATCATGAGAGCCGTGCCGAGCTCGACTTTCGTGATACAGGCACCCATGAAAAGCCCCCGACATACGGGGGCTTTTCATTAAGCAGGCGCTAGATTCAGATCGACCTCTTCAACACAGCTTTTTGGCGGCAATGGGCTTGATCACGGTCGACTTTGCGCCGGCAGACTTCGCACCAACGTGCCTATACGGGTTCGACACCAGATTGTGGTGGCAGTGGGCAATGCAAACTAGCGCAGATGACTCGCAGCAACTCGGCCTCAACCACAGTAACCACCCCATCGGCACGGATCGCACTGAGCAGGCTTTGGATCAGTATCTCTTTGGCTACCGGCATTAGACCGTCCAGATCCATCAGTGCGCGCTCGAACGGTGCCTGCCAATCCAGTGGAGGTCTTTGCCAGCTTAGCGTCACACCCGGGAAGGCCTGATCCATCGCCAGCAGCCATGCACGACGCGCTTCTGCATCGTCATTGCTGCCATAGGCGGCGACCACCGCACAGACAAACATCACACTATCGCGACATGCGGGCAGTTTCTTCTGGCCATCCACTGGCGTGCGGCGTGGCTGCATAGCCTCCAGCAATTGCACGCGCAACAGTCGAGCCAAGCAATATTCGTCCAGATCGACCTGGCTATCCGCATGTACCAAGGCGTTCAATGTACTCAGGAATGTCTGTAGACGTCCGTCAGACAACTGTTTGAGCGCTGGAAAGGCGAGCGAGACCAACGGCATGCGCAACGCCGACGACAAAGCTTCCACGTCGGCAGTCAGCGCGATAGTTGCGTACTTAACATCATCGCCAAACGCATCGGCGATCAATCGACGCTGTCGGATCTGCACTTCACGGTGTGCCGACATCGCCAGCGCCAACACGAGTAACAGCGCGGACTCCGGCTGTTGCACGGCGTTCGTCAGCTTGGCCGGCATGCTCTGCTGCAGGAGACCGGCGTGCTGGAAGCTACCGGGGCCGGCATCCCGCTGTTCCGTTAATGCCAATGCGCCTGCATCGTCGGCAGACGGTGACGGCGCAGCCCCGGATGACGTCATCGGTGCAGTCGCTTCCCGATCGCTGGTGCGTGTCGTTTCCTGATTCGCAGGCGCGCTCTGCATCGTTTCGGCAAACCGCGCCAACTGCGATTCCCTGAACCAGGGCTCCAGCGCACGGATACGCTCCACCATCGGCGGATGCGTGGCATACCACGTTCCCGTGTCGCAGGTATCGGCGTCGCCGAAAAGCATGTGCGCCACTTCATGTCTATTCGCTATTTGCAGTTCGGACCCTTCGTCCAGAACGGCCATTTTCTTCAATGCACCGGAGATGCCCGCCGTCTGACGCGTAAATTGCACCGCCGCTGCATCAGCCAGCGACTCGCGTTCGCGCGCAATGCCTGCCTGTATCAGCCGTCCAAAAAAGAATCCGACATAACCGATCGCAAAAATCACCATCCCGATAGCAGAACCCCGAACATTATCTTCAGCATCCCTGCTGCCGTAACGGCTAGGACTTGAGTACATCAGCCGACGACCCATGGTTGCGATCATCATGATGCCGAACAGCCATCCCATCAGCCGGATATTGAGTCGCATGTCGCCGTTCAATACATGACTGAACTCGTGCGCGATCACACCCTGCAACTCGTCGCGTGTCAGGTGATCCATACAGCCCTGAGTCACGCATATCGCCGCGTCGGAGGGCGAGTACCCCGCGGCAAATGCATTGATACCCGGCTCGTCCTCCATCAAATAGATATCGGGCACCGGCGTACCGGCCGCAATCGCCACCTCTTCGATCACGTTGCGCAACTGGCGCAGTCGCGGATCGGCGGTACTCAGGGGCACGGGCACAGCACCGACCCTTTCGGCCACGGCCTTGCCCCCTTTCGACAGACTCATCATGCGATAGAGCGAGCTGCCCATGATGAAAGCAAGCGTCGCGATGCTGCTGAAGACCATGAGCGACACATTCGACTTGACCGGCTGGCCAGGATGAAAGTGCCGGTGAAACCCAAAGAAGATCAGCACCAAAAAATCGATAGCGGCGACAATCACGATCACCGACAGCGCGAACAGCACCATCAGATAGCGACTACTGACACGCACGTGTGCCTGCCGGGCAAAAAAATCCATCGAGTCCCCCGTTGACGATCGTTAACGACCGCCGCGACCTGAGTCGCTGATCAGCTAAAGGAAACCTTGGGGACTACGCGTACGGCAGCGTCTTCCACCTTGAGCGGCTCGGCCTCGACAAAGCTGAAGCTGTTCGCGATGAAAGAACCGGGGAACACTTCGCACCGGTTGTTGTACGTCATGACTGAATCGTTATAAGCCTGACGTGCAAACGCGACGCGATTCTCGGTGGAACTGAGTTCCTCAGAAAGCTGCATCATGGTTTGATTGGCTTTCAGATCCGGATACGCC
>JBARCX010000123.1:0-19629 GCA_049794535.1 Rhodanobacter sp. | reverse complement strand
GGATGGTTCCGGTGCGGTGATGCTTGACCCGCCGTCGCTGGAAGACTGGCCGAAGCTCACGTATGACTCGTCCAAGGGGCGACGCGTGAACCTGGACACGGTGACCCAGGACGATGTGATCAGCTGGAAGCCGGGCGAAGTGCTCCTGCTCAATGGCAAGTTGCTCACCGGTCGCGATGCGGCGCATAAGCGCATGGTTGAGATGCTCAACAAGGGCGAGCCACTCCCGGTCGACTTCAAGGGGCGCTTCATTTACTACGTTGGCCCTGTCGATCCGGTGCGTGATGAAGTGGTTGGCCCGGCAGGCCCCACTACCGCCACCCGCATGGATAAATTCACGGAGCAGGTGCTGGCACAGACCGGTTTGCTAGGCATGGTCGGCAAGGCCGAGCGTGGCCCGGCTGCGATCGACGCTATCAAGAAACACCAGTCGGTCTATTTGATGGCGGTGGGTGGTGCGGCTTATCTGGTCTCCAAGGCGATCAAGGCCTCGCGTGTGGTCGGCTTCGCGGACCTAGGCATGGAGGCGATCTACGAATTCGAAGTTCAGGACATGCCGGTGACGGTGGCCGTGGACTCCGTCGGTACCTCGGTCCATCAGACTGGCCCGAAAGAATGGCAGGCGCGCATCGGCAAGATCCCCGTAGTTGTTCAATAAGGTCGTTGCAGCGGGCTATGCATGCCTCCTTGGGTTCAAGGAGGCATTTCACGGCAATGGGCGTGGCGAAATTCGGCGGTATAGACGTCTGAAGTGTACGTGGCGCTGACCCCATTGCATTCCAGCTGCTGCGGCGCAACACTGGCCGAATATTTTTCCCCGCAACTGACCCTAAAAAACCGTGACCTCGAATGTCTTAGCGCCGCTTTCCGCCGGCGCGCCCTGGATCGTGATGAAGTTTGGCGGCACCAGTGTCGCCACGCTGCCTCGTTGGCAGAACATCATGGAGTTGGTGGCCTCACGTCGTGCCGAAGGCGCACGCGTGCTGGTTGTCGTCTCCGCTCTCACCGGTATTACCGATGCACTGAAACACCTGTGCGCTGAGGGTGATAAAGACAAACGAATCGCGGCCACACGTGCGATCGAGCAACGTCATTACGAGTTGCTTGGGCACATGGGGCTGGCCATGCCCGCCGCGCTGGATGCACGCCTGAAGGATCTCCTTACACTGGCCGACACCGGTTCGGCGAAGCTTGGCGAGCTTGCCTGGCAAGCACAGGTGCAGGCGCACGGTGAATTGTTGTCCAGCACACTCGGCGCAGCGTTTCTGACACACAGTGGCCTGTCCACGCAGTGGGTGGATGCGCGTGAGTGCCTGGCTGCCGTGGCGCTGCCTAATCAGAATGAGCGCACCAAGCTGCTCTCGGCGATGGTCGAGGCGAAGCCCGACCCTGCGCTGAGTGCACGTCTTGCCGCGTTGGGCGAGGTGTTCATCACGCAGGGCTTTATCGCTCGCGAGAGCGAAGGCCGTACGGTGCTGTTGGGGCGCGGTGGTTCAGACACATCGGCGTCGTATTTCGGTGCATTGCTGAAAGCGCAACGGGTGGAGATCTGGACCGATGTGGCTGGCATGTTTACAGCCAACCCACGCCAGGTACCCAGCGCACGTCTACTGCAAAAACTCGATTACGAAGAGGCACAGGAAATCGCCTCCACAGGCGCCAAGGTGTTGCACCCACGCTGCCTGTCGCCGTTGCGCGAGCCACGCGTGCCGCTCTTGATCAAAGATACCAACCGGCCCGAGCTGGAGGGGACCGTCATCGGCCCCGAAGTGCGTGAGCACGCACCCAGCGTGAAAGCGATCAGTGCACGCAAGGGTCTTACGTTGGTATCGATGGAGTCGGTGGGCATGTGGCAGCAGGTCGGCTTTCTTGCCGACGTGTTTGCGCAGTTCAAGCAGCATGGTCTTTCGGTGGATCTGATCGGCTCGGCCGAGACCAACGTCACCGTGTCGCTGGACCCTACCGAGAATCTGCTCGATTCCGACGCTGTCGCGGCCTTGGCGAGTGACTTGGCCAAGGTATGTCGCGTGAAGGTGATTGCGCCATGTGCGGCGATTACCTTGGTCGGGCGTGGCATGCGCTCAATGCTGCACACGCTGTCCACCGTGCTGGCGGAGTTTGGTCAATTACGCGTACACATGATTTCGCAGTCGTCCAACAACCTCAACCTCACCTTCGTGGTGGACGAGGGCGTGGTGGATGAATTGCTGCCGCACCTGCACGAACTATTGATTGCCGCAGGCGCCTTGCGCACCGATGACAGCGCATTGTTCGGATCGAGCTGGCAGGCGCTTTACGGCAGTGGTGAAACGTTGGCGCCCGCCGCCGCGTGGTGGCACGAATCACAGCGTCAGCGATTGCTGGATATCGCCGCGCAAGCCACGCCGCGCTACGTTTACCACTTGCCGACGGTGCGGCATCAGGCGCGTGAGCTGAAGACGTTAGCCGCGGTCGACCGTCTGCACTACGCGGTAAAGGCAAATACGCATCCCGCGATTTTGCGTGTGCTTGCCGAAGAGGGTTTCGGCTTTGAATGCGTGTCGCCGGGTGAAATGAAGGCCGTGATGGCCGCTGTGCCGGAGTCCGCTCCGTTACTTTTTACGCCCAACTTTGCGCCGCGCGAGGATTACGCCTGGGCACTGGGTACACGCGCCACGGTCTCGCTCGACTCGCTCTATCCGATGGAGAACTGGGGCGAGCTGTTCCGTGGTCGCGAGATCGTGCTTCGTGTTGATCTTGGTCGTGGCCTGGGTCATCACGAGAAAGTGCGCACGGGCGGCAGCGGTAGCAAGTTTGGTCTGCCCATCGAGTTGATGGATACGTTCCTCAAGCTGGCCGATGCACACGGCGTGATCGTGCGCGGACTGCATGCGCACCTTGGCTCGGGCATTCTCGATGATGGCCATTGGGGCGAGGTCTACGGTCAGCTCGCCAGCTTGGCCGAGCGCATCGGTAGCGTGGCCTTCATCGATATCGGTGGCGGCCTCGGCGTGCCCTCGCATCCGGGCGAAGCACGGTTGGATATCGCTGCACTCGATCGCGTATTGCGCGAGGTGAAAGCAGCCTACCCGCACTACAAGCTGTGGATGGAGCCAGGGCGTTACCTGGTGGCGGACGCTGGCGTGCTACTTACCCGGGTCACCCAGCAGAAGGGTAAGGGCGCATTGCGTTATCTCGGTGTGGACACGGGCATGAACAGCCTGATTCGTCCGGCGCTGTACGAAGCCTGGCATGAGATCGTCAACCTCACGCGTCTGGATGAATCGGCCACGGGCCTGTTTCAGGTGGTTGGCCCGATTTGCGAAAGCGGTGATGTGCTTGGCACCGATCGCCGCTTGCCCGAGCCGCAGGAAGGCGATGTGATGTTGATTGCCCAGGCTGGTGCCTATGGCAAAGTCATGTCTTCTCCGTACAACATGCGCACCGAGGCGGAAGAGATCATCATCGAGTAGCCTAAATTGCTCCCTCTCCCCTTTGGGGAGAGGGTTCGGGTGAGGGGTGGCTCTTGCGACAACGCACCATCGGAGAGGCTTCAAGGATGAAGCGCTTGAACGTAGACCGCGCACGCATCTTGCGCCAAGTGCAGACCGATGCCGAGCGAGCTCTTTGGTACCGCCTGCGTGGCCGGCGTTTGATGGGTCAGAAGTTCCGCCGCCAGCACGAGATCGGCAGTTACATCGTCGATTTCGTCTGCAGCAACAACATGCTTATCGTGGAGCTTGATGGTGGGCAGCACGCCGACTAGGTTGCCTACGACGAGCGTCGGAGCTGTGAGCTGCAAACGATGGGCTACAGGGTGCTGCGTTTCTGGAACAATGACGTACTGACGAACATTGAAAGCGTGCTTGAGGTGATTGGGGAGGCTTTAGCGAGCCCGGCCCCTCACCCCAACCCTTTCCCCGGAGGGGAGAGGGAGTCGCGATAAGACAAGATTTTGGCTCCATGCCACCATCTGTATGTGGCAAGGGACGATACGGAGTGACTGAGTGACCACTGTGATCCAACCGCGCCTGACCCAGGTATTCCGCTTCGTGCGCTGCAGCTACGCCGATGGTGTCGCTGAACTGGTCTATGCGTTCGATGATGGCGAGGAGCTGATCGAGCGGGTGCGCTTTCCGCATGCGCCGACCTTGCCAGCCTCGCATGCGGCTGCCTTCGACAAGGCCTTGCGTCTGCTGCACCTGATTGCCGGCGTGAGTTATTACAAAGCCGGCGTGCCGCCCAAGATCGAAGTGGCCGATGGCCCGCTCGACGATGCCACTGCCGATCTGGCCGATGCACTGTATTTGCATGGTCTGGCTGAATTCGCTTATCGCAATGGGCTCGATCTGCGCGGCCGTATCGTGTTCCCGCGCGGCGGGGCAGCGCAGCCGCCCGCGGCGGCTTTGGGTTTGCCCAAGCGCACGCTGGTGCCGATCGGCGGAGGCAAGGATTCGCTGGTCGCCGTCGAGGCCATCAAATCCATAGGTGGTGAAGCCACTGCGACCTGGGTTGGTAACTCGGCCCTCATCGCGGCCTGCGCCGAGCGCACGGGCCTGCCCATGCTCAACATCCAGCGCGAGCTGGCACCGCAACTATTTGATTTGAACCGCCTCGGTGCCTGGAATGGACATATCCCGGTGACCGCGGTGAACTCGGCCATCCTGGCTGTCGCTGCCATTCTCTATGGCTATGACAGCATCGCCTTTGCCAATGAGCGTTCAGCCTCAGCCGCCACGCTGGAATACGAAGGCCAGCAGGTGAATCACCAGTGGAGCAAGGGCTACGCGTTCGAACAGTTGCTCGGTGACTGGCTGCATACGCATGTCGCAGCCGATCTCGATTACTGCTCACTGCTGCGGCCGTACTCGGAATTGGCGATTACCCGTGCGTTCGCGAAACTCACGCCGTATTTCGACACGTTTTCCAGCTGTAACCGCAACTTCAAGCTGCTTGGCCCGAAGCCAGCGGATCGTTGGTGCGGACAGTGTCCGAAGTGCCACTTCGTATTCCTCGCGCTGGCGCCGTTTTTACCCAAGCCGCGACTGCTTGCTATATTCGGCCGCAACTTGCTGGATGATGAGAGCCAGGCGGCGGGTTTCGACGCGTTGCTGGAATACCAGGATCACAAGCCGTTCGAATGTGTGGGCGAGGGTGCCGAAGCGCGCGCCGCCATGTATGCACTGAGTCAACGACCGGAATGGCAGGAGGATGCATTGATCACCCGCTTCCGTAGCGAGATCTTGCCGCAGCTCGATGCTGCGCAATTGGCATTGGAGCCGTGGTTGGTTCCGTCCGACGAACATCGTATTCCCGCGCGCTTGCAGCCGGCGTTGGCGGCGATCGGCTGATGCGTACACCGGCCACGCCACCACATATTGCTGAGCTGGCGGGAAAGCGTGTCGCGATCTGGGGCTTCGGTCGCGAAGGTAAAGCGGCTATTGCGGCGCTTCGTCAGCGATTGCCGGAACAAGTGTTGACGCTGTTCTGTACCACAGCAGAGGTGGAGGCCGTCCGCGCTTTTGACGCTGCGCTCGATGTACGTGATGACGAGCCCGATACCGCTGCACTAGCTGCATTCGACGTCGTCATCAAGTCGCCCGGTATTTCGGCATACAAGCCGGCGTTGCTGGCAGCAGCGAAGCAGGGGACCTGTTTCACCTCAGGTACCGCGCTGTGGTTCGGCGAGAACGATCTCCATCAGATTGGGCTTGAAAAGGGCCGGCAAACGCAGGTGATCGCGGTAACCGGTACCAAGGGGAAGAGCACCACCAGCGCACTCATCGCGCATCTGGCGCGCTCCCTTGGTGTTCGCACCGCCTTGGCCGGCAACATTGGTATGCCATTGTTGGAGCTGCTGGATCAATCGGCTGACTTGTGGGTTGTGGAGTTGTCCAGCTTTCAGACCGCCGAAGCGGGCCCGCTGGCGCTCGGCGTGATTACGAGTCTGTATGAGGAGCATCTGGACTGGCACGGTTCGCGCGAACGTTATGTGACCGATAAGCTCAAGCTGGCCGACATGTCGCAGAAGCTGCTCGTCAATGCCACGCAGGATGTTTTATTGGAACAGACGTCCAGCCATCCAAACATTCTGATGTTTGGTGATAGTCACGGTTGGCATGTGGCTAACGGTTACATTCGTCGTGGGCGCAAGTCGGTGTTCGCCGTCGATGCCTTGTCGGTGCCTGGTTTGCATAATGCGTTGAACGCTTGCGCTGCTCTGGCTGCATTGGAGGCTGTGGGGCTCGACGCAATAAAGGCGGCGCCGGCACTAGCGCACTTCCAGCCACTGCCACATCGTTTGCAATCACTTGGTGATCGTCACGGCCTGCATTGGGTCAACGATTCGATCAGCACCACACCACAAGCAACGCTGGCCGCGTTGGAAAGCTTGCAAGGACGGCAGATAACCGTATTGGTTGGCGGCCACGATCGCGGGTTGGATTGGTCAGGCTTCATCGAAGCCATGGCGGAAGATCCGCCGTGGGCAATCATTTGCAGCGGTGCGAACGGGCCACGCATTGCTACCGCATTGCGTGAAGCAGAGGCGGTTACCGAGATCGCGCAGGTCGATGGTCTTGATGCGGCGGTCGAACGTGCGCGTCAACTTACGCCGCAGGGCGGCTGCGTGTTGCTGTCTCCCGGCGCTCCCAGCTTTGATCAGTTCCGTGACTATGCGGAGCGCGGACGTCGTTTTGCCGAGTTGGCTGGCTTCGAAGGTGCCGCTATCGCCGGAATTGCGGGCCTGGGTATCAGTTGATCTGTGTTGCCTGAGGTCTGATTTGCAGCGGAGCTTGCGGCCACTGCCACAAGCTCCGCCATCACACTTACCAGATCTTCACGCGATCCTGCGGCGTCAGATACAACTTCTCACCGGCGGATACCTGGAACGCGGGGTACCACGCGTCGAGGTTGCGCACGGTCAGTGCACGGAAGTTCGCGGGTGCGTGCACGTCGGTGGCGAGGCGCTGACGAACGGCCGCGTCGCGAATCTTCGAGCGCCACGTCTGGCCGAAGGCGAGGAAGAAGCGCTGATCACCCGTGAGTCCGTCGATGACGGGAGCGGGCTTGCCACCCAGCGACTTGTGATACGCGATGTAAGCAACGGTCAGGCCGGAAACGTCGGCAATGTTTTCCCCCAGTGTTTGCTGGCCATTGACGTGCAGGCCGGGCAGCGCTTCGTACTGGTCGAACTGCTTAACCAATTGCTGACCTGCCGCGTTGAAGTGCGCGAGATCCGCGGGCGTCCACCAGTTGGCGAGGCGACCTTGCGCGTCGAATTCTGCACCGGTGTTGTCGAAGCTGTGGCTGATCTCGTGGCCAATCACGGCACCGATCGAGCCGTAATTCGCCGCGGCATCGGCATCCGGATTGAAGAACGGTGGCTGCAGGATCGCCGCGGGGAAGTTCAACGCGTTTTGCAGTGGCAGGTTCACAGCGTTGACTGTTTGTGGCGTCATCCACCATTCGCCGCGATCCACTGACTGGTCGAGCTTAGCCAGTTGATGTTGATACTCGAACTTCACCGCGCGCAGATGGTTGCCGAGCGGGTCGTCGTGACGAACGTCAAGCGTTGCGTAGTCGCGCCACGTTTCCGGATAACCCACGCCGACACGTAGCGTGGTGAGCTTGGCCTTGGCTTTTTCTTTGGTGGCAGGTGTCATCCAGGTCAGCGTGTCGATGCGATCATTAAACGCACCGATAAGGTTTTTCACCAGTTGCTGCACTTCGGCTTTCGACGAGGCCGGGAAGTATTTCTTTACATAGAGCTGGCCCACCGCATCACCGAGATCGGTATTGGTGGCGCCTACCGCACGCTTCCAGCGTTCCTGCTGCTTGGGTGTGCCTTGTAGCGTGTTTCCATAGAAATTGAAGCTAAGGTCGGCATAGGCCTTGGGCAGCAGGCCTGCGCTCTGGTCGAGTGCGTGGAAGGTCAGTAGATCCTTCCAGGCTTCGACAGGTTCACTGCCCACCAAGGCGGAGAGACCGGTGATAGCGTTTGGCTGCCACGCGTCGATCTGCTTCTGGTTGCTGAGTCCGGCGGCTTTGAAATAAGCGGCCCAATCGATGCCCGGTGCTTTCTGTGTGAAGTCGGTCATGCTCCACAGATTGTTCGCTTTGTGCACATCCTGGCTATCGACCAGCGTTTCCTGCGACTGCGCGATCTTGGTTTCCAACGCGAAGATAGTTTTGGCTTTTGCGTCGGCATCCGGTGTGCCGGCGAGTTTCAACAGTGCGGCGATGTAGTCCTGATACTTCGTGCGGAACGCTGCCATCGCTGGATCGTTCGACAGGTAGTAGTCGCGACTGGGCATGCCCAGGCCACCCTGTAGCAGGTAGGCGACGTTGCGCGACGGATCTTCCAGGCCCTGGGCGACGAATAGGCCAAACAGGTTTTCGGTGTTGAAGTTGGTCGCGTTGATCGGGTCGACATCGGCGCGCAGTTGGCTGCCGAGGACGCGGGCGAGATCGTCTTTCGAGGTGATCGAAGCGATGTCGGTCAGCTCGGATTTGAGCGGCGTCAGGCCGTGCTTCTCAATGCCGGCTTCGTCCATGTAGGCAGCGTAGTAGTCGGCAATCTTGCGTGCATTTGTGCCCGCGGCAGGGTGGCTCTGGCCGGCGTTGCGAATCAGTTCGGCGGTGGATTTCTCGGCTTTCTCAAACACCTTGAGGAAGGTGCCGGTGCTGGATCGATCGGCTGGAATCACCGCCGCCTTCATCCAGTCGCCGTTGGCATAGTCGTAGAAATTGTCGCCAGGTTTCGCGGCGTGGTCGATGCCGGAAAGATCCACGCCTATGGTCGCATCGGCGAGGCCGGGCGCTGCCTGTTTGCCGGTGTCCGGTGTGGCTGCCCACGCGCTCGTGCCGCAGAGTACTGCGGCGGTCAGAATCCAACGAATACGTTGCATGGTTTCCACCTCATCATGTTCAAGCTGCTCACGATAGTTCGCGTTGGGCAGTTTGTGCGCATGACCAATGGGCTAGTGCGCCCATGGCTGCTGGATGGCAGTGCTGGGGGATGGGGCCCGCCCCCGGGAGATGAGCCGTTGCATGGCCGTCTGCTGGGCGCATCCTGAAATGCTGCGCCACAGCAGACGGTGGACTTGCGATGGCACCTACCGGTTGAGTCGGTGCCAACTGGGGCAGGTGCTTAGCTCAATGCCCGTTTTCGTTGTCGTCCTTCTTCACCGGCTTGCTAGGGGCGTGCTGCGGGGGAGGTGCCGGGCGAGCATTGTTATGTTCAGCAGGTGCTGCTTGCGGAGGCGGTGCACGGCTGGGCTCCCGGCGTGGGGCTGGTGCCGGGCGGGGTGCAGGTTGTTGTTGCGGGCGCGAAAATTCGGAACGCGGTGCTGCTTGCGGCTCGGGCCTTGGCGCAGGTGCAGGTGCCGCGCGTTCCGGTTGTGGACGATTGAAAACTTGCGGTGCCGGCTGATGCGTTACAGCCGGCTGGGCCGGACGTGGGGCTGGCTGTTCCCGCATCTGCGGCGGAAGCCTCGGCTGGGTCACCATGGATGGACTTGCCTGAGGCGTGGTCCGCGTCAGCGTCGAGTTGTGGACCTGAGGTGCGTAGGCCTGGGGCGTATGCGCTTGAGGTCCTGGTGCGGCGTGCGGCTGCAAAGCCGCCCTCGATGGAATATCCGAGCGTGACACAGGTTGCGCCGCGGCATGGTATGCCTGCATGGCCGTCGAAGGTTCATTGCGTACCGGCTGTGCACCACGCACCGGCGTGCCGAAATGCGGCATGGTCATGGGTGCGGCTTGAGCGGCTGGCCGGTTCATCATGGCTTGCGGAGCACCGGCCACGACATGACTGACGGCGGCGTTGCTGAAGTTGCGATTCTGGGCCGCCGCGTTGGGCGCGCTGTTATTAAACGTCCGGTTATTGCTGTTGAAATTATTGCTGTTGACGTTGTTGACCGTGCGATTGTTGTAGTTGTTGGTGGTGTAGCGATTGACGACCGTGGTGGAGCGCGACACGTAGGTCGAGTTGTTGTACACCACAGTGGGGCGCTGCCATCCGCCGCCGCCATTGCCGCCGCCACCGCCGCCACCCCAACGCATGCCCCAGTTGTTCCAACCCCAGGCCGGTGGAGGGTTGTTGTAGCGGTCATGGTGATGGTCGAACAGGCTGCCGACCAGAATGCCCACGCCGAAGGTCACGGCACCTACGGCCACCAGGTCACCGGTGCTGTATCCGGGTTGCACATAGGTGTAGTCGGGATAGACCGGAACTTCTTCGCCATAGACGGTTTGCGGGTTGTAACTGGGCACATACACCGTGTCTTCCTGTGCCGGCATGATCTCGATGGCTTGATCGGGTGCTTGCACGACACTTGGGCCGCTGTACACGGGCGGTTCGCCGCTCTCGCCGTTATCGACATAGGTGGTCGTGTTGGCGGCAGCCACCGGTTGGGTGACAACGCGTTGCTGCGCCGAGCTTTGCAGGTTGCCATGTTGGGCAGCACGCTGACGCATCACCTGGATGGCGTTCATCACATCCGTGGGATCGTTGACGTAAGCCTCACCCAGCGCAGTCGTCCATTGAGTGTTTTGTGCCATTTGATCGAGCACCGAAGGGAACGCGGTAAGACCCTTCACGCTGGGATCCCACGGCTCCGATGCAATGGCCGTCTGTAATGAAGCGCCTTTCAGATTCGGATTCTGTGCAAGCCAGTTGTTCGCTGCGGTGATCTGATCGGGATAGGTCGAGCCAGCCAACACCTGCGCGACCAAGTTGTCGGGAAACAAGGCAATCGGCGCCACCATTTGATAAAGCTGGTCGGCAGTGGGTGGTGTGTAGGGTGCGGCTTGCTGGGCAGTGGAGCTTGCCGGTGCTGGAGCCGTGGATGATGTGTCGGGTTGCTTGTTACAGCCGGTCAGTATCACCAAGCCAGAGCAGAACAAGACATACGCCGCTTTTCGGGCCAAGGGCAGGTCAGTCACAGGGTGTCTCCAAGAGCATCGAATGGATTAAATCGTCAATGGCCGTGTTCAATGGCAAATGCAAAATTAACTAATGTCGCCAAAATGCATCCAAACCTAATAGGGCGACATGGGTGCATTATCTCCGCTGGAATTGAATGGCTGCTGTCGGTGTTTTTGGACCAGTCGAGATAGAGGACTGCCGGGGCGAGAGCAAGCGATTCACGGCTTACTTGAGCCTTGCGCCATCATTTTTCGTAGCGATAGTTGAGGCTGGCACGACTGAAGTCGGTGGCATTTTGTGCCTCAAAGCTCCAGTGATGACTGAGGCGATAGCGCAGAGTGATCACTTGTCCTGGTTCGAACAGGCCGACGCCATAGCTTAGATACAACCGAGGCGAGAGATATTTTCCCACGGTGAACGCAGAATTACCGCCAAGCGCTTCGTTACTGGATACGCCGATGTCATCCACACCGATTTTCGAGCCGATGCTCTTGGCCAGCAAATCGCCGGCAGCCGAGCCAAGTGCCTGCGCTGCAGCGCCCACCGCGTTGCCTTCACCACCCTTCACTTGTGAGAGCGGCTTGCCCGTGACCAGATAAGACAGGGCATCAGACTGCTCCATGACTGGATTGGAGAATACGGTGAGAACCGGGCGTTGCGCTGTGCCGGAAATGAGCAGGCCAACCTGCTGGCCTTCATCGATGGTGGCGTTGGGATTGAGTTTGCGTGCAGCACGAATGTTCAATCCGGGGTTGTCGAGGGGGGTGCTGGCGAATAGCAGTTGGCCTTGTTCGATGTTGAGATTCTGGCCGTAGGCTTTGTAAGTACCGCTGACGCTGACCTGGCCTTGACCGATGGCGGACCGATCGGGGCGTTGAATCACCGTCAATATGCCGCCAAGACGGCCGTCCAAGCCCATGCCAATGATGTGCGTTTTGTGGCCGAGATCAACCTGCACGTTGGCCGTGATCTGTAGCGGTGATTCCGCTGCCTGTTGCTGTTCCTGATCGACCACGATGACGTCGGACGAAGCTGAATTGGCACCGCCACCCGGTAGTTTTTCAAGATTTACGTCGGCGCGATCGATGGCGAGCGAGCCACTGAGATCGATGCTCTTGTCATCCTGCTTCACAACCAGGTTGGGCGATATCACCACCTTCGCGGCGGGAATATCGGCGGCGGTGAATTGGCTTCCCTTGAGTGTGATCGTGGTGGCTGCATTGGCACCGAGATTCGCGGTGCCGTTGATATTCAGCGTGCCATCACCCGACTTCACACTACCGTCGATGCGGAATTGCTGTGCATCCGTCGTGCTGACCACCAGCTGCCCTTGGCTGAGCTTGAGTCCGGCATCCGGTACTTCGGTAGCGAAGTCAGAAACCGTGGCTTGGCCGATGACTGCCGGTTGCTGCAACGTGCCACCGAGACGAAAGCTGCCGTTGAGGTCGCCATGAACGTTCGCCACGCTGTCGGTAAACAGTTCAATGAGATTGAGGCTGCCAAGGTGAAGATTGATCTGTCCGTCCAGCGCTTGTTGCACGCCAGTGATGCCTATTTGGCCATCCAGACGTCCGTTGTTGTTGAGGTTGGCTTGCACATTGATTCGCTGGCTGGCTGGGCTTAGCGCGGCATTGAGTGCGAGATTGTCGTAGCTCAACAGCGGTCGATCGGCGTGCTCGGCGTAGGTGATGCTGCCACGTGTCGAGGTAATCGTGGCATTGCCGTCAAGCGCGCCGGCAGCACTGCGGCGGATATGACCGTTGCCATCGAGTGAGCCATCGGCACGCAGCGGCATGCCACCTGGCGCGGCAACGCTGAGCAAGAGCGCCAATGGCAGTGAGTGCAGGCGATACGTGGCATCGAGCTTGCCGGCTTTGTCCTGGCTTCCGGCCACACATAGCAATGGATCGCCTGCGCTGAGGCACAGTTCGGAAAGGCCGATGGCACCGTCGTTCCAGCTCAATCGAGCCGGTTGCTGGAGATGCCAGCGTGGCAGACCCTGTAAATCCAGGTTCAGGCTGGACAGATTGCCGCTCCACGCTTCGCCCTTAAGTGAGCCAGACAGCGCGAGTTCGGTAGACAGGGGTGTGCCGCGTGCATCGAACGAGAGGTTATGTTTCGCTGCGGTACCGTCTCCGCGCAGCACGATGTGCTGAAAGGCGAGGCCGCCAGCCTGCACGCCGTCCGTTTCCAGATCTAATTTGCCACCAGGATTGCTGATATCCGGCACATCGGCATCGAGGCGAAGGCGCTCGATCTTCTGGTCTTGCCAGGCCATCGTCTGGCCTTGCAATTGGCCGTTGACACTGAGCTTGGGCCACGCGCCACGTACACGGAATTCACCGTTGAGGCTTCCGCCAGCGTCGGGTAGCCAGTCGCCGAGCGAGGTGATAGCCAGCTTCACGTCGATATCGTTGCGCTTGCCTGTATTCGCTCCGGCTGATTTGGCATCGATTTGCACGGAACTACCGCCGGATTGCAGGGCGAACTTGCCATCGAGTATCTGATCAGCCGTAACGTGCAAGGTACCGTTGCCATTGACGTTGCGATCACGCAAGATTCCTGTGAGCTTCTGTAATTCCAGCGTGGCATCAGGCCCTTGTTTCGCCAGTTTGCCTTCGGTGTTAAGTGCGAAATCCAAGGCGCCGTTCCACCCGGCGAACAGCTGGCCAGGATCGAGCTTGTTCGCATTTGCATTGAGTTGCCATGCCAATTCGGGCTGTAGTGTGAGTACACCGCTTGCATCGAGGCCACCCTGGGGTTGCTTGAGTTGAAGCGTGTGCAGGGTGATGAGCTTTTGCGTGCCATCAAGATTGAGTGACAGCTTCGCCAGCTTGCCGGGTGGACCGATATCGACATCGCCCTCGGCATGAAATTGATCAACACTGCCATTGGCCTTCAACTGGCCCTGGCTGGATAGCTCCTGTCCGACCAGCGCAGGTGGTAATTGCAGATCTTTCCACTGGATATCGAGATTGGCGCGCAGTGGTTGCGCATCCAGCTGTAGCGTGCCGCTGGCATTCACTGTGCCGGGAATCTGCGGCGACGCGAGCGCGAGCTGTTGCAGCGTCAGCGTGTGGTAGTCATTACTGAATTTCGCACTGAGCGGCTGCAAACGCAGTTGATATTCATTGAGACCCAGCTGGCCCTCCAATGTGCCGCTGTATTGATCGCCATGGCCTTGTAACGCCAGTGCTACGGCCTTGAGCTCGCTGTCACCGATTAGCGGTTTTGGATCAAAGTGTGGCGCGTCGAGTTTGGCTGTCCAGGCGTAGTCATCGCGCTGGGTTAGGTCGAGTTGCAGTTGTGCAACCAGTGGTTGTTCAAGCTTGAGGGTGGTTTGTGCATGCAAGCCATCGCTATGTGCTCGGAGGTTGCCGACGTAACGGGTGTCGTCTAGTTTCCATGCGAAATCCGCGTGACCGTTGCCGCGGTAGTTGCGACCGATGCCGAATTGACCGGTAAGGTCGACGTGACCGTCAGGAGCGTCCAGCACAAGTTGTGTCACTGCGATGCCAGCGTTGGTCCAGCGGCCGCTGAGGTCCAGCCGTGTGGAGGCGAATAGCGGCTGACCATCTTCAGTGATGTTCACCGCGCCGATATGTACGCGGTCGAATATCAGTGCGATCGGCGGTTTCAGCGAGAAGCTGCTAGAAGAGGTCTCGCTCTCCGGTGCGGACTTGGGCAGCGCTACATCGATGCCATCTGCATCCAGATCGAGTACATGTACGCGTTCGCGCAACAGCGGCCAAAAGCGTAGATCCAGATGTGCCTTTGCCAGCTTCACTACGGTGCCCTGGCCATCGTCGTAACGTAGGTTGGTCAAGTCCAGTGGGCCAATCAGCCGGCCGTCGGCGTGCTGCACGCTGATCGCGCCGTTGGTCGCGCCTTGCGCGCGCGCTAATACAAAGCGTAAGCCTGAGCCGGTGCCGAGCAGCCACCACAGTCCAACGGCCACCAGCAGTAGCAAGGCGAAGAGGGCGAGGCCGATGCGCTTAAGCCACTTCATGTCCGTGATGCCTTCCGTCCGTTGTCCGTTATACGCCTATCCATCTTGCTCACCGGGCCACTCACAGATCCGGCCCGATCACGATGTGCAGCTCAATGCCGTGGCGCTGTGCGTCGTTTACCGGGGTACCCAGATCCACACGGATCATGCCCACTGGCGAGCGCCAGCGTACGCCCAGGCCAGTGCCGATCTTTGCTCGAAAATCCGTGCCGTCGAAGGCATTGCCCGCATCGACGAAGGTGGCAATGCCCCAGTTCTGCGTGAAGTAGTGTTCTACCTCGGCGCTGGCAACCAACAGGTTTTTGCCGCCGATCACTCGATCGTCGCTATTGGTCGGGCCAATCGACTGGAAGCTGTAACCGCGTACCGAACGATCGCCGCCCGCAAAGAAGCGCAGTTGCGGTGGTAGCGATGAAAAGTCGCCGGTCCAGGTCATGCCAGCACTGCCGCGCAGGATCAAACGGTTATTGCCAGCGAATGCACGAATCCATTTTGCATCGGCGGTGAGTTGGCTGAAGCGGGTGCTGGAGAGCAGGGAGCCTGCTGTGCTGCGTGCCGAGAAAGTCAGTGACCAGCCGCGGCGCACGAAGTCGAAATTGTCGGCCTGTTTACGCGACAAAGAGGCCTCGGCAAATACCAGCGTACTGCTGCCGTGTTCGATGCCAGGAGTGTCATCCGGCTCATCGGCACGTTTGCCCACGGTGAATGTGCCCGACAACGCGTGCACACCGAAAGTGCGGGTCCAGTCATGCCATTGTCTGGTCTCGTTAGCGACGAGCTCTACGGTGTGCGATTGCGAGGTATCGGTATTGGCGTCGCGATAGTTGGCGCCAAAGTTGAAGCTGCGTTGATCGTCACCTGGCATCGGAATCGAGTACAGCGTCGACAACGTCTTGAGTCGTTGTGCCACGACGAGTTCGTTTTTCCATTTGTGGCCGCGCTTGTTCGTCCAGCGTTGCTCGATACCGCCACGCACGCCGAAGCCGGTGTCGGTACCAATGAATGGGCCGCCGGTGTAGATGGTGCGCTTGGCCGGTGCGAGCTCTACGTTCACATCCACGACGCCGTGCTTGGCGTCGTCAATATCGGGCAACACGTTGACGACCGAAAAGTAGTCGGCGCCATTCAATGCTTGTTGCAGGGCAAGCAGCTGCGTCTGCGAGAAATAATCGCCTGTTTTGAAGGGAACATAGCGCTGCAGGAACCCTTCACGGAACTGTGAGCCTTTGAAATGCACCTGGCCATAGCGATAACGCGTACCTGTTTGCCACGCTAGCTTGATCGCCGCGCTGTGTTCCCCGCGGTGCACTTCCACCTGATGCACCAGCAGCTTTGCGTCGAGGAAGCCGTTGGCGGTAAGTGCGCCACTCAATGCGTCGCGCGCGGCGTCATAAGCAGCATCATCCAATCGCTGACCCTTGAGTTTCTCGATGGCGTGTTTGGCGCGGCGGATCGGTGCGAGGTTTGCCGCTGCCTTATCGAGCTGTACATCGACTGAGGTCACTTTGACAGGTTCGCCTGGCGTGACGTGCAGGGTGACCTGCCAATCCTTGCCGACTTGTTTGAGCGAGCCTTGCACACTGGCCTCGTAGTAGCCGTAAGGCTCCAGGGCCGTCTTCACCTGGGCTTCGGCGCGATCGTAAAGGCGCTGCACCTGCGCTTCGCTGGCGTCACGCGTGGTGTATTGCGAGAGGCTGACGCCAGCAACCACGGCACCTTTGAGCGGGTCGTCCACCCCGTCCACTACCAACTTCACGCCAGCGTGCGCAAGCATGGGGAGTAACAGGAGAAGCAAGGCAAGCAGGCCTAGGCGTCGGTTTCGGCGCATGCGTAGGATCCGTCTACTGAGTAATGTCGACGGACTTTGAAAGCAGATCCGCCGATGACCAGCTTAGCCGGCTTAATGTGGACGGCAAATGTATAAGTGCTTGGGATGGGCTAAGAACATTCCGAATTTCTCTAGCCCATCCTCACTCACTTAGCCCGCCTTGTCGCCTGCCTTGTGTGCGATCCATGCGCCGGCTACCGCAGAGAAGTATGGAATCGACTGCGCGCTGAGGATGAACATCCATAAGACGCCTTCGATGTAGTGCGTGCCGAAGCCGTGCCACATGCCGATCACACATAGGGTGAGGGCGCAGGCCATCAGCAACTCCTCGCGGACCGGTGCGAACGCGGCGAAGTTACTGCCGCCCAAGCGCCGGCTTTTCGCTGTCACCACGAACGAAGTCTTCTCGCGGGTGAGGCCATGCAGAATGCCGCGGGCGATGGCGTGGGAAAGGCCCATGCTGGCTAGCGACGCCATCAAGGTGTCGTACCAGCTGCACGGTACGCGGGCGCGGTACAGCACGATGCCGAAGATCGCCTTGGCAAAGAAGAAGCCGATGACGGGAATCAGGAACAGCTGCATCGGCAGGCTGAATATCTGCGGGAAAGCCACCATGCCGGCGGTCCAGAAGATCGCCATCAGGGTAAACAGCAAGTGCAGTGCGTCGGCGAACCAGCTGAACCAGCCGGTGAGGAAGTGGAACCGTTGGCCGGCTGTCAGCGGGCCCTTCTTTGTCATCCAGCTCCAGCGACCCTTGAGGATCTGCATGGCGCCGAACGCCCAGCGGTAGCGCTGGCTCTTGTATGCCTTGAAGTCGGCTGGGGTAAGGCCCTTGCCCATCAATTCGTCGACGTAGACCAGCTCGTAGCCGGCATGCATCAGACGCAGGCCCAACTCGGCGTCTTCGCAGATGGTCCACTCCGACCAGCCGCCCGTGCCTTCCAAGGCACTGCGGCGCACCATGGTCATGGTGCCGTGCTGGATGATCGCGTTGCGCTCGTTGCGATGGTGCATGCCGATGCGGAAGAAGCCGTCGTACTCCCACGCGGTCATCCGGCGGAAGCGGTTGTGCTCGAATTCGCGGTGCGCCTGCGGGCATTGCACCACGGCTACCTTTGGATCGTGGAAGTAGCCGGTGAGGGTGGCCAGCCAGTCATGCCGTACTTCGTAGTCGGCATCGATCACCGCCACCACGTCGGCGCGTGGGTCGGTTTCCTTCAGGCCAAAGTTCAGCGCGCCGGCTTTGTAGCCCGGCCACGGTTCCAGATGGAAGAAGCGGAAGCGCTTGCCGAGTTGCTCGCAATACGCCTGCACCGGCTTCCATACGGCCGGGTCTTTGGTGTTGTTGTCGATCACCAGCACTTCGAAGTTGTCGTAGTCGAGCGCGGCCAACGAATCGAGCGTGATGATGACCATCTCCGGCGGCTCGTTGTAGCAGGCCAGATGGATCGACACGAACGGCTGCTTCTCCGGCGGATCGGGCCGTAGCATGCCGGCGTGACGTATCCATTCACGGCGCCACAGCACCTCGGTGAACTCGAAGCCGTTGATCAGCAATATGGCAAGGATCGCGATCTGGGCCGGGAACAGCAGCACCAGCATGGTCCAGTCGACCCAGTCCAGGTAGAAATTGAACGGCAGCGTGGCCGACCAGACGATCAAACCGCAGGCGAGTTGGATCAGCGCGCAGAAGAAGAGCCGCCCCATCAGTTTGAAGCGGGCGAAACGGCGGGCGAACCAGGCCATGGGTAGCAGTGCGAGCAAGCTCGCCGCAATCGCCTTCCACGGCCAGCCGGTGTCTTCGGTTACCGGGCCGGTGAACGGGAACTTCGGCTGGCGATCCGCATTGAACATGCCCCAATAGGCTTCGGTGCGGCCGGACAGCTGCTCCTTCCACGGCTGGTCGAACGCCTCCATCACGTAATAGTCGATGTGCTCCTGCTTGGCCAGGTTGAACCACACGCGCAGGAAGATCGCCTCGTTGGATACCGAGGGCTGTGCGTACTTGTAGCGGTCACCGTTGGATGGCCAGCCGATCTCGCCGATCACGATCGGTTTGTTCGGGAACATCTGCTTGAGTGCGTGATAACTGCCCAGTGCGTCGTTGATCGCAGGATATTTATCTGGCCCAGAGCCGGTGCTGACGGCTGCGATACCGTTCCAGTACGGGAACAAGTGCACAGTGATGAAGTCCACATGCTGGGCCAGCTCTGGGTATTTCAACCAGATGTGAAATGGCTCGGCCACGGTGACCGGCTGATGGATCGCGGCGCGCACGCGGTCGACGTAGGCCATCAGTTGCTCAGGCGGGATGTCGTTACGGAACAGCACCTCGTTGCCGACGATCACCCGGGAGATGGTTTTCGGGTAACGCCGCGCTTGAGCGATCAGCGTCTCGATTTCCTTCTCGTTGTTCTCCAGGCGCGTGTCGATCCAGGCGCCGGCCAGCACATCCAGGCCTTCCTTTTGCGCGAGCCGCGGTATCTGCGGGGTCTGCAACATGGAGTAGGTGCGGATGCGCGGGGTGTAGCCGCGCAGCAGCTTGAGGTCGTTGTCGACCTCCGAGTCACTAGGGGAGTCGTTTTTCAGCGGACTCTGATAACGCTGATAGGCCGACAAGGCAAAGCCGCCGATCGGCCCGTGCCAATCCTCGGGACCACGCGGAAGGTTGCTCCACCACCACAGGCCAATATTCATGGCGGCCACGAGCAGCGCCAGCAGGATGGCTGTGAATAGCGACGGTTGGCGGGGCGTATTGATGGGTGTGGCGCTCAAGAAAGTTCCCGTAGGTGCCTCTCCAGAGGCAAACAAAGCCCGGGGAGCTTAACCAATGCGTGGTGGCAGGCTCAATAAATTGCGAAAAATTGCATAGACCGCAGTCAGCGC
>JBARCX010000122.1:0-12058 GCA_049794535.1 Rhodanobacter sp. | reverse complement strand
GGATGTCCCTTTGGATTTTCGTCGCGTGTCTGACACAAAATGGCGACCTAATTGCAGGTTTGACGACTCCATGGTCTTCGTAGGCCGCACGTCCTGTGATGCGCTTAATTCGCGCCAGGCATGGATGCCATTGGTTCAACCGCTCCCATACCGGTCACGCTTGTCGCGTGACGTGCGGCACTCCATGAGACAAAACCCAACTCGCCCCCCGATAACCGTCCCTAACTGAGCGCGCGTTCTTTTATGGGTGCCCCCACCGTGATGGTTCGTTGCCAAGCCGGAACGTGAGAGCGCCACCATTTTTCACCTTGTCGAAGTCCAGCCATGTCGACGTCAATGGGGCTCCGTTCAACGCGGCATTCTGCACGTAGCTCGAACCCGTAGGGTCGGCATCGATCGTGAGGGTTTTGCAGTTACCAAGGCGAATCGCCACGTGGCTGAAAAGCGGACTCGAGAGCGTGAAGCCCGGGACAGCTGGCACCTCCGGGTACAGCCCGAGCGCGGCCCATACGAACCAACCTGAAGTGGCTCCCTCATCGTCGTTGCCAGGCAGCCCCGACGCAGCCGTCGTGTATTGCTCATTGATGATTCTGTGCACGAGGGCCTGTGTCTTGTCCGGCCGACTCGTCCAGTTATAGAGCCAAGGCGTCGCGAAGGACGGCTCATTGCCAATCCATAGGTGCGGGCTTCGTCCGCCGGCATTCAAATACATGTTGAACGTGTCGAGTCTCGCCATCACTGCAGCATCACCGCCAAGCGTGCGGATCAGCCCCGGGATATCAAACGGAACCATCCACGTGTACTGCTCGACGTTCCCTTCGACTTCGTCGAACGAGTTCGTTACCCAATCGCCGTTGCTGTTGCGATCGGAGAGTCGTGGCGGCGTCGTACTCGGATTATTGGAGACGGCCGTACGGATGACGTTCTTCCAGTTCGCCGAGCGTTTCAACATGATCGCAGCGTTCGTGGTATCACCGAGCGCCTGCGCGTAGCGGGAAATAGCGTAGTCGGTCGTCGCGTATTCGAGTGTTGTCGATGCGGTGCCACCGTTATGACTGCTGTCGATGCGAATGCTCGCATCGGCTGGCAGGTAGCCGAGTTGCTTGTACAAGGCGAGTCCCGGCAGCGCAGTCACGTTGCGGCACGTTGTTACGGTGCCGTACGCGGTGTTGAGCATGATCGAAAGCGCCTTTTGTGTATCGAAGCCGGTGGCACCATACAAATAGCTCTGCGCGACGACGATGGGCACGTTGTCACCAGGCATCACGTCGCTGTTCGTGTTGCCCTCCACCCATTTTGGAAAGACGTTGCCGCACGTGCCGGCGTCGTCAACGAGCGACTGCATCATGTCGCTGGCGGCAGCCGGCTTGAGCCACGCAATGAGGGGCATCAGCGAGCGGTACGTGTCCCAGCTTGAGAAGGTGGTGTAGTGAATGTGACCGGTACCTGCGTTGCTAACCTTGCCACTCATGTCCAGATAGTCGCCGTTCGCATCGCTGTACACGCTCGGCGCGAGCAGCGCGTGATACAGCGCCGTATAGAACTTCTTCAGATTGTCCGCACTGCCGCCCGTCGCCTGGATGACATTCAGCTCCTTGTTCCATATCGCGCTGGCCTGCTCCGCAAGCTCATCAAAATGACGCGGGCCGCTCTCCTGCTCCAGGTTGTTCTTTGCGTTCTGGATGCTGACGTACGAGATGCCAACCTTCATGTTCACTGTCGAAGGCACCCCGGGCGTCGATGCGAACGTCAGTAACGCATTTCCAGCGGTCAGCTTCGTCGTGAACGGCTGATCGAGCTGTGCGTAGAAGTAGATTTTGTACGTCTGCCCGCTGCTGCAGAAGTCGCCGCCCGTCATCGATCCGGACAACGCGGTCGGATCACTTGGGTCGTTGGCGATGACGCCATCCAACGACGATGCATGAGTCTTTGCTGCGATGTTGAGTTGGCCCGTCTGGTCAGCGGGCCAGGTGAAGCGCCCTGCTCCGCTACGCAATGTTGCGGTCAGTTCCGCGCGAATACCGTTATCAAGCGTCACTCCGTAGTAGCCGGGCCGTGCTGTTTCGTTCGCATGCTTGAACGACGCAGCGCCGGTTTGCCCCGTGACCGTTGGTAGTACCGGTAGTGCACCACCGCCGCTGCAGCCAACCCCGCTCAGGTGCGTGAGACTGAATCCGGTGATGCTCGGCTGGCTATAGTGATATCCAGGTGGGCTCCAGCCACCGGGCACGGGTGGCGTATCAGGGCCCCATTGCACCATGCCCGCAGGCAGTGTCGCGGCTGGGCTCGTAAAGCCACCGCCCAGATCTTCCGGCTTCGATTCGGTTTGCGCGATGTCGGGGATGAGAGGTGGAGATTGATCCGTGCCAATCATCGGGTCGACGTATTGCGTCAGCGCCAGATCCTGCCCGGTTGGCGATACGTCGGAATGAGCAGTTGAATGCCTGTCGCAGCCTGCGCTCAATAGCGTGATCATTACGGCCGCCGCCCAACATGCACTCTTCGTCACTTGATGCTTCCTCATATTCAAAACAACGTTAATAGTCGGCGACCTCATCGACCTGCCACGCGCAGCTCTCAAGGCTGCGCGCCGGCGCGTATCGTCGCCTCATTGATCGCGCGTACCTTGGCTTCGTCCACCTTTTCGATCTTGCGATCGTAGGTGTACAGGCCGTTGTGCTCGCCCTCGACATCGGTAATCTGGGTGTAGACGCTGCCAGACACGCCGATGCCCGGCCCCTTGTCGCGCAGCACGGCGGTATTGGCGACGTAACCGGCGTTGAGCGCGTCACGATCCTTCACTGCGCCGTAGGGGTTGATTGGCGTGTTGGGCCAGACATGGCCGGGAATGCCCAGGGTCAGACCGCCGTGCTCGCCGTCCATGGAAGCTCGCTCTGCATCCGGGCTGGGCAGGCCGGGGCCCTGATAATCATGCACGTCGTAAACGTCGCCGGCGTGCGGGTCGCCCTTGGTGTCGCAGCAGTTGGCACCACTGCGTGCGTCGACCAGGCGTGAAGGGTCGAGTTGCTTGATCTGCGCGGCCAGCTCGGCGGCGGCCGGAATACTCCACTGGCCCCAGCCCTCGTTGAACGGGATCCAGCCGATGATCGAGGTTTCGCCTTTGAGCTGGTCGACGATGGCCGAGACGTCGGCGCGGAAGCCGGCCTTGTCGGCATCGCTGAGTTTGTCGTTGCGCCCGTTCGGTAGCGCCGGCATGTCCTGCCACACCATCAGGCCGATGCGGTCGGCCCAGTAGTACCAGCGTGCCGGCTCCACCTTGATGTGCTTGCGGATGGTGTTGAAGCCCAGGTCTTTGGTTTTCTGTATGTCGAATTTAAGCGCCGCGTCGGTGGGCGCGGTGTAGATGCCGTCTGGCCAGTAGCCCTGGTCCAGTGTGGCCAGCAAGAAGGTCGGCTTGCCGTTCAACACGATGCGGTTGCGTCCGCCCACCTTCTCGACAGCGATGGTGCGCAGGCCGGCATAGCTCGTCACTTCGTCGCGTTGATTGCCTTGCGTGAGCGTGGCTTTGAAGGTGTACAGGAAGGGATCCTGCGGGCTCCACAAGTGCGGATGCGCGATGGCCAGATGCAGCGGTTGACCGGCCGGTCCGCTCGCCACGCCCACCGCTTTGCCATCCGCGTAAGCGGTGACATGCAGCGTGGCATCCACGCTGTGGCCGTATATCTTCGAAATGGCGGTAAAGGCGTCCAAATTCCTAGCCGGCATGAAGCTCAGTTGCGCCAGGCTGGTGGCCGGCACCGGCTCCAGCCACACCGACTGCCAGATCCCCGAGGCCGCGGTGTAGAAGATGCCGTCGGGCTTCAGTCGCTGCTTGCCGACCATCACGTTGGCGCCATCCACCGGCGCATGCACGGCGACGATGATCTCCTGCGGACCGTGCGGGTGAAGCGCCGATGTGATGTCCGCGCTGAAGGACGTATAGCCGCCTACATGGCACGCCACCTGCGTACCGTTGACGTATACCGTGGCGTCCTGGGCCACTGCGCCGAAGTTCAGTCGCACGTGCTGGCTATGCGCGATGAAGGCAGCCGGGATGTCCACCAGTCGGCGATAGAACATGAAGTCCGAATGCTTTTGCACGCCCGAAAGCACCGACTCGATCGGATACGGCACCAGCACCTGATCCTTCAGCGCCTGACCGAACGGCGGCGCGCCCTGCCCGTTGCCGGGTGCGTACTGCCACAGCCCGTTGAGGCTTATCCATTGCGGATGCTCCAGCGACGGGCGTGCCAGCTGCGGCCGCGGATACTCGGGCAACGCGTTGCTAGGCGACACTTCGGCCGTCCACGGCGTCGCCAAGGGCGCCACCTTACCGTTCCAGATAGTTGCCTGATCCGGTGCCGCCATCGTCACCGAGGCAAAGCCCATCGCCACGGCCATGCCCATCCAGGCGCCCGCTCCCCGCACTCTGATGTTGCCCATCATCCGCCCTTCCCCATTGGCCTCGCTCGAAGTTAGGATGGCTAATTGTCCGACAAATGTCCAAGCCCGGCCGAGTGACGTCGGCAGATCTTTTTTGGAGATTGTGATTCTCATGATTGATATCACACGCCGCACCTTTGTCATCTCTAGTATTGGATTGCTCGGTTCCAGCCTTCTTCCGCGTGCCGTGTGGGCTGGTAACGCCCAAGGAATGGCCGGAAAACAGCTCTGGCCCCTGGCACAAGGCGGGACGGCCGTGGCGCCGCGCGAGCAACTGCTGTTCGATTTCGGCTGGCGATTTGCGTTGGGTAACGGCGTCGATCCGACCAAGGATTTTGGCTACGGATTCGGCCAGGGCGATTTTTCCAAGACGGGCACGTTCAAAATCGCCACAGGCGATTTCAACGACGCCAGCTGGCACGCGCTGAATTTGCCACACGATTGGGCCGTGGAACTTCCGTTCGTCCACGATGACAGCGGAGACGAAGACAGCCGAATGACCTCCCACGGTTATAAGCCGCTAGGGCGACGCTTCCCTGCCACCAGCGTCGGCTGGTACCGGCGTGCGTTCGATATTCCCGAGAGTGATCGCGGACGCCGTATCTGGATCGAGTTCGACGGCGCGATGCGCGATGTCGTGTTATTCGTCAATGGCTGCTTTATCGGCCAGCATGACGACGGCTACAGCCCGTTCCGCTTTGATATCACCGATTTCCTTCATGTCGGCGGAAAGAATCAGATTGCCCTGCGCGTCGACGCCAGCTTCGGCGATGGCTGGTTTTACGAGGGCGCCGGCATCTATCGCCACGTGTGGTTGACCAAGATGGATCCGGTGCACCTTGGCAAGTGGGAAAGCGTGGTGCGCCCCGCTCTCAAAGACAACATCGCCACGCTCGACCTCGCGACGATCGTCGAGAATGAGAGCGAACACGCCGTGAATGCTTCGCTCGAATGGACCATCGCCGCTGCCGCGGGCCACACGGTTGCGCAAGCGACCTCGCCCGCACAGGCGATTGCCCCGAATGCATCGAGCGACTTTCGGGCTGTGGCAACCGTCAATCATCCCGCACTCTGGTCGACGGACGAACCCAACCTTTATACGGTGCTCGTCAAGGTCATCGTCGACGGAGCGCTGCGCGATGCCGAACAGATTCCATTCGGCATACGTACGGCGGTATTCGACCCTGACCGCGGCTTCTTCCTCAATGGCAATCCGCTCAAGATTCAAGGCACCTGCAACCACCAGGACCATGCTGGCGTAGGTGCGGCCCTGCCCGACCGTCTCCAATCGTTCCGGCTGTCGGTACTCCAAAGCATGGGATGCAACGCCGTGCGCACCTCGCACAATATGCCGACACCCGAATGGGTCGAGGCATGCGATCGCATGGGCATGCTGATGATGTGCGAAACGCGCCAGATGAGTTCCAACCCGAGTGGCCTGCGGGAGCTCGAACTGATGGTTAAGCGCTATCGCAATTCGCCCTCAATCATCATCTGGTCGATCGGCAACGAGGAGTGGGTGCTACAAAAGGGGGATATGGAGAAACAAGGCGCCCGCATCGCCGCGACGATGGTCGAGCGCTGTCACGAACTCGACCCCACCCGTGTCGTTTCCGCAGCAGTCAATGGCAACAACGAGCAAGGCGTATCGGATTCGCTGGATATCATCGGCTTCAACTATCAAACGCAGTATCCCGACAATTTCCACAAAGAGCATCCGAACCGCGCCATATTCGGTTCGGAAACATCCAGTGCCATTTCCACGCGCGGCGAATATACGTCCGATCCGAAGAAGAACACCGTCAATAGCTACGACGGCGTCGTGGAATGGGGCCAGACACCCGAGCAATGGTGGAATTTCTACGGCACCCGCGATTGGCTAGCCGGCGGATTCGCGTGGACAGGCTTCGATTACCGCGGCGAGCCCACACCTTATGGCTGGCCTTCGATCAGCTCGCAGTTCGGCATCGTCGACCTCTGCGGTTTTCCCAAGGACTATTACTACTATTACAAAGCCTGGTGGACGAAGGCGCCCAGCCTTCACGTGTTTCCGCACTGGAATTGGGCAGGAAAGGAAGGACAGGAAATCCCGGTCTGGGTCTACACCAACCTCGATGAGGTCGAGCTTCTGCTCAATGGCAAAAGCCTCGGCATCAAGAAGGTGCCTCAGTTGGGGCACGTGCAGTGGAACGTCGCTTACGCACCCGGCGTCATCGAGGCACGCGGTCGCAGCAACAACCAGACGGTGCTGATCGAACGCCGCGAAACGACGGGCTCAGGTAAAAAAATTCGGCTGGCCGTCGATCGTCACGAGATCGATGCCGATGGAAAAGATGTGGCCATGATCACGGTCGAGGTGCTCGATAGTCACGGGCGACCCGTGCCAACGGCCAACAATGCAATCGCGTTCCAGATCTCCGGCGCAGGCAAGCTGATTGGCGTCGGCAATGGCAATCCGAACTGCCAGGAGAGCGACAAGGCTCCCAGGCGTTCGCTGTTCAATGGATTGGCACAGGTCATCGTTCAATCGACCGGTGAAGTGGGCACCATTCGCATCGAAGCCACAGAAGCCGAACCCGCAATACCTTCGCTCAGCGCAGCCTCGTTGACGATTGGAACAAAAAAAGTTTCAAAGGGATCCGTGGTCGCGATCGTTTAGTCGCCCAAGGGACGGAGGTGGTTAATACCTCCGTCCCCTTAAGTAAGCGTGACGTTGACTCCGACGATTGAGCAGGAGCTCGTTAAAGGCGTTCCGCATTTTGTCCAGTGCTCGGCGATCAAAGCGAGTGCCAGAAGCGACTCCAGAAGCCGCGATCCAGTTCGTCCTTGCAGCCTGCGTATTGCTGGCCGAAGAGGTCAGAGCGAGCCTGCACTTTTCGGGCAATGATTTTTACTTCGGGCTTCCTTTCGTAGGTCTCGCGCCGATAGCCGCCCCAGCCCTCGTGATAGTTCAAATATTGCCGGTAAACGTCCTGTAGCGGGACACCGTTGATACGCTGGGTCTGGTCCATGTACCAGCCCATGAAATCGATGGCGTCGTCGAAATTTTCACGACTCGCTCCGCCGTTCCCCGTATGCCGCTTGTAGGAACTCCAAGCGCTGTTTTCAGCCTGTGCATAGCCAAAGGCTGAGCTTTCCCGTCCCAATGGAATGATCCACAGAAAATGCTTGCGAGGAGTCTTTGCATTTTCACGAAAGCCTGATTCCTGATACAGGATGGCGAACGGCTCCTGCAACGGTACGCGCCATTTTTTCTGGGTCTCTTTCGCCGCGCTATACCAGTCGTGTTTTTCCCTAAAAATGGCGCAGATATTATTTGGATTGCTGGGTCGTACGGTAGCGCAACCAGCAAGGCAAAGAAGCAGCAAACATCCCAACCATCTCATCACTGCAGCTCCCCCTGATTTCTTTGTCATCGCGGCTTCGTAAAAACCATTCCTGCCCGGGTCGATAAGCCATCAGCCTTTATCGGCGCGTCTTCGAAAAACCGAAGCCCCTCTGGCTCAAGCGACTCGGCACGTGTTCAAACCTCATACGCAAACATGTAAATCGTTGCGTCGACCGGTTGAGACCGCCGTCGGAAGCGGACGTTACTCTAAAAGCACGCAACTCAGAGCCTCCCTAGTCCGGCAGACTAACCACGGACTTGAAGCCGCCAAAGATCATGCGCTTGCCATCGAAAGGGCAGTCACTGGCGGCTTCCATGCGCGGGTCTTGCATGAATTTCGCCATGCCGGCATCGCGAGCGGCTTTGTCGGGCCATTCAATCCAGGAAAACACCACGGATTCATCCTGCTTCGCCTGCACGGCGCGGCGGAAATCGGTGAGCTTGCCGTCGGGCACGTCGTCGCCCCAGCACTCCACCACCCGGGCGGCGCCGAACTCCACGAAAATGGCGTCGAAGGTACGGGCGTGCGCGATGAACTGCTCGCGGTTGGCGTTGGGTACGGCGATCACGAAACCATCGATATAGGACATGATTGTCTCCTTGACGTGAAGGGTGGCCGACATGGTCACCTTCATGTTGCGACGATTGAGCGCCTGCGGGATCGACACGGTGCCTCTGGAGAAGCTGTCCGCTCAGGGTGGCGGGCATTCCGCTCGGCTACTTCGACCAACCGATTATTGCGGGCGGGCAGCGGGTCGATCGGTCTGAATCATCACTCCCTTTGAATCGGTACCCCAACCGGTTACGTCAATGGACTCCCCGATCTTGTCGTGAACCTCTATAAAAGGCGAATACCTCTTTAGGAACACGCCCGTGTTCAATCCAAGAATTTCCAGGTGTCAGCCCCATCGAAGCGCCTGACGACAACCGACTCCAGAAGCGCGGGTTCAAAATTCCGCAGGTTTACGCCGTGGCGAGCGCCAGGCGTGGACTCAATCGGCTCCCAATGGGTGACGATACCGCAGGTCTTGCACCGCACATTTCGCAAAGATCGATCGCCCCAAATATAGCTTTCCGTGTTCTCGGGGTGGCCTTGGATTGAGACTGAGCCGAGTTCGTAGTAGGCCCATATCCCTCCCGTGCGGCGACATAATGAGCAGTTGCAACTCGTCGCCATTTCAGGCGTCGCCGGAAGCGTAAGGCGCACTGAGCCGCAGTGGCAGGAACCGTGCAGCGATGGCGAGGCCTGTTCGTGGTTCGCGGAATTCATCGTTGGTTGTCGTGCCGCCTAACTAGTGAATATACGGACAAGCCTGCCCGGTTATCAGCTTAACGCCATTGTCAGCGTCGATGGCTAGATCGACGAATGAGCTATGGATGAATTTGACTGTCCGTATATTCATGGCCAACCAATGACCTCCACCTGTCTGCGCCTAATTCACACGTTGACCTCCGCAAGATCCTGCCCAGCATTCGTGATTGCATAGTGCTGTCAGACACCATTGATTGAAAATGTCCGCCACCCGTAGCGGACATTCAACGCCTGAGTTAAGCAGTTGCGTATGCATCCGCCTTGAACGATTTGTTGGGAGTGTGCGCCCGTGTCAGATGCTGCGCTTGTGCCGCGAAATGAGTAACGCTAAGCCGATGCCGCCCCAAGGTCAATAAAGAACCAGGTGCTAGCTGAGTCTTAGAGAGAGACTCGGCAAAAGGTTTGCACTCGGCGGAACATGCGAGACCCCTTGTGACCGAAATTGCGCAGACCCGGCAAACACCTTTGCCACAAGACTTGCAGACACCGATCGCATTTGAATTTGAATGAGCGAAGCATTCCATTTTTTACTCCTAACGTATGGCCGACGGAGCCTTCGATCTAATGTGTCAAGTGGCACGGTGCCAAGTGGCACATCTCAAAAATCTGTCAATACTGAATTATGGAGGCGTAAATCTTCAATCATGGCTGTGATAGGGAAGTTTTCATGACAGATATTCTCGAAAAGAAAGAGTGGCTTGAGCAGCCAGCAAGTACTGTTTGTCTTTCAAGGCGACAGATGATAGTGGGTCTCGGGTTGGCTGCTTTTGCAGCCAGTTCATGGTCGAAACTTGGATGGGCGGCGGTTCCCTCGAACTGGCCGTTGTGGACGGTCGAGGGGCGCGGCCGCAAGATATTTTTGACGGGGGAAACACCAGCACGTCGAATCGCCTGGAAAGACGCGCGGATAGAAGGTTTGTTACAAAACTGCTCCTCGTTGTGGACGGAAACCAATTTGAATCGGCATCAAGATGTACAGGTACTCATTAAACAATATGGGGTTGACGAATCGAGGCCACTTCTATCGAAGCTAACTGAAAGAGATCAAGGTCGTCTGGCGCAAGCGGCGAAATTGGCACAGGTGCCGTTGGACAGTATGGCCCAGTACAGACCTTGGTTCGCCGCATTTACAGTGGAGCAGGCCTACTACGCCACACTGAATCTTCCGGAAGCCGGCACTGCAGAAAAGGTGTTGATGCCGATGGCAAAAAATGACGGCATCACTATTTCTAGCGAATTCCCAACTATTGATGACCTGGTTGCCTTTATGGGCGGATCATCGCCAGCTGAAGATGTTCAATATTTGCAATACACGCTCGATCACATTCTCGATGGGGCTGAAAAAAATGAGGACATCTATTCCCGCTGGGCACATGGTGACATGAGTGGTGCAGAGGGAATGGTTGCCAGAATGAAATCATCGCAACCTGCCATGTACGACAAGCACGTGATCGGACGAAATGGGCGTTGGTTGCCGCGAATTGATGAAATGCTGAAGAGCTCGAAACCTGCATTGGTTGTTGTCGGCCTATACCACATGGCAGGGCCTGATAGTGTTCTCGTGCGTTTACGGGAGCACGGACTAAAGGTAACTGCTGTTTGATAGATGTTTATCGGACCTGATCGGCTCCCGAGTCTCAGTCATACCTCATCGTCGTCCCGGTGACGGTCGGACATCGCTTTGGGACGGGAAGGTTCAATAGAAGTGAATTTCCACAGAGTCGGAGTGACGACAAAATCGTTCACTAAATATCAGACACAGCCACAGATCCGCACCCCATACGCAAGTAAGGGAAGCATGGACGAACGATCGTTGAGGGAACTCGTGATGGACTCGATTGGTCTTTTTAGCTGAATCTAAATGACCGCTTTGGGTCGGAAGCGGACCTTGCATATTTCTGGCAATGCCCGACCGACAGCAACCTGCAGATCAACACCAGCGCATTGGCCAGGTCTTTCCGGAATTGGTGTTCAACCTAACCGGAATCCGCATCTTGCCAGCGAACATTGTTTCGCGACATCACTGCATTGAGTTGGCACATCGTCAGCATGCAAAGCGCCATTACCGATTAATTAGCGCTACGGCAAAAGTCGCCGTGTAGTCCAGCGAAGCGCTATCGATATCGTTGCGAAGGCCAATAGCACGCAACCCAGTGTCGTAGACGACTGACTCCAGCATCGCAGCCACTGGTACCGCGACACCCGGCAGTGCGCATGAAAACAGTCGCACATGCATGCGCCCGTTTTGGCGATTTGACCGGCGCGAAATCCTAGGGGCCGTCTATTGGAAGCTACGTTTTTTTGCGACGCAGCGTGACTTGTTGCGCATTAAGCGTATTAATTTGCCTCAGGGGAATTTAGATCGATCCAAATTAAGAGTGATTCAGTTCATGTCGCTTCTGCGAAGGATCTGAATAGCTTGAATGGGAGCGGAGAGGAGCTGGGGACATGCGCGTTGGGGCACCGTCCTGCATATCGCTGCTTTCCGCCAAAACCGGTTGAGGGGAGTTGGAAGCCGCCGCATGAAACCAGAAGCCGTCCGCATTCCCGTGATGACAGACCCGCGTTCGGAAAGCGCGCCTCGCAAACACGTTCATGCTGGCTCTCTGGACGGCTACCACTACGACGACGCGCGCGTTCGCGGCGTCGGCCTCACCCATCTGTTTGGCTCCGGCTACGTCGGGGCAAGCGGTCACATGCCGCTTCTTTGGCAACGCCACACCCAGGCGTTCGCAGCAGCACACCCAGAGCCTTAAAGCATTCATCGCTGATGAACCGAGTACCCGTTTGTTACCAAAATTTTAGATCGATCCAATTTAAGAGAAAGGAGACGACAACGGCATAAATGACGCATCCGCAGCACGTGATTAATCGGGGGATCGCCGCGCTGACTCCATTGGCGCGCACACCAATTT
>JBARCX010000121.1:0-2329 GCA_049794535.1 Rhodanobacter sp. | reverse complement strand
GGGCAGCGCGTGACTATCGCGGTAACACAGGGACGCGTGCAGATTGCCCAGAACGGTAGCGGTGCACCCAATGCATCGACAGCGAGTGGTGGCACGCTCGAAGCAGTTGCAGGCCAGATGGTGTCATACGATCCGGCGACGTCTGCCATGAGCGTTAGCAGTGTCACGCCTGAACAGGCCACAGCCTGGCGCAGCGATCGCCTCGAGTTCATCAACGAGCCGCTCGATGTCGTCGTCGCCAATATCAATCGCTACAGCACACGCCCCGTGCAGATTGCTGATGCTGATCTCAAGACGCTTACCTTTACCGGTACCGTCAAGACAGATGCCATCACCAATTGGCTGGATGCTTTGCCACAGGTTTTTCCGTTGCGTGTAAGCGAAGGCAATAACCAGGTGGTTCTCTCCAACGCAGAGCATAAATAAAGGTCGCAATTTCTAGCGATTCGAGTCGTTTCTTAAGGTTTACAACAGGCACCTGGTTCAGCCACGGCGCTCAGATCATTTGATCAGGGCGCCGTGTGCTATTTGCGTCGGGCACATGTCAAACTCAGCGCTTTCGCTAGGCGAAAGCGAATGTCATGAGTCGGGTTGCCCTGCTGTTTGTCTGCGGTTGTCTATCGGCGCCGTTTGCCGCATTCGGTGCTGCGGCGGTACCGTCGCGCGTCACTTCGGCAACCTCGCGCATGCTGTTCGAGATTCCGGGGCAATCGCTTTCCACGGCGTTGATCGCGTTCGGTAAGCAGGCCAACGTGCAAGTCCTCACCGCTGGCGGCACCATCGCAAACTTTCGTTCCAGCGGAGTAAGCGGAACATTCACGGCGGATGCCGCGCTCATACGGTTGTTGCAAGGTACCGGGCTTAACTACGAATTTATCGATGCTGGGACCGTGGTGGTGAAACCACATGAGACGGCACCGAGCAAGTCATTGCATGCAGGCGCTGGGGCGGCCAACGCGAATGCAGTTAATGCCACCTTGCTTGCTCCGGTGCAGGCCGTGGGTGTTGTTCAGCGCGACACGGGCTACTTGGCGGATGTCAGCAGTAGTGCCACGCGTACTGATTCGGATCTGATCGATGTACCGCAGTCGGTCAGTATCGTCACTCGTGATCTGATGGATTCGCAGCAAGTACGGACCATTGCCGATGCGGTGCGCAACGTGTCGGGTGTGCAATACATCGATAGCTCAGCCAGTTTGCCGGTTTTCCAGATCCGAGGTTTCACCACCAGCAATGGCATGACCGACGGTATGCCCAACAGCTTTGCCGCCTCGGGAGACTATCCCCCGGTGATTGGGGTTGAGCGGATCGAAGTGTTGAAAGGGCCTGAGGCCATTCTTGGGGACTCTTCAACCAACAGTGATTTCGGTGGGTTGATCAACGTCATCATGAAAAAACCGCAGAGCGACCCCGTCCGCGAATTCAGCTATACCGTGGGCCAGTACGGCGATACACAAGTCGGCATCGATCTGGCGGGCTCCCTAGGTAAATCGAACTCGGGTAAATCGAACTCGGATAGCGACAAGGTGGAACGCAACAAAGGGTGGACTTACCGACTGGTGCTCTCCGGTGAATACGCTGATCGCACGGCCCAGGGCTACCACGGCCAACGCAGCAGTTATTTCGCACCATCGATTGGGTGGCAGGGGGATACAACGAAATTGATTGTCGGTGCCGAGCGTATCGACAACCGATTGCCCATACCGGATCACACCATCTTGCTGGATGACGCTGTTTCATCCGCGTCACCACCTGGCATCATGATCGGGAGTCCGCGTGACCATTCCACGTATCAGAGAAGCCGGCTTTACTATCTATTCGAGCACCAGCTCAGTGATATCTGGACTTTCCGCAGTCGTGCTCAATACGTCCATGAGACGACGCGGGTGCAAAACTGGAGCATAAGCGACCCCACGCCCAGCGGTGATGTCGATGCCACAGCGATGCTCTACAACTATAACGATGCGTACTACACCTTTCAGAACGACGTCACGGGTACCTTCGGGCATGGGCTGCTGACACATACCGTCACCATAGGCTTTGACTACACGCGCTCGCAGGTTGGTAGCTACGACTATGTGTTCAATAATTTCGCAGGCGTGCCGTACAACATCTTCACGGGGGCGCAGCTTCCGCCAGTGACTTCAGTGCTTGATCCAACAACTGACTTGCACACGCCTGGAAGCCCGTGGTCGAACGACAGCGGTCTGTTCTTTCAAGACCAGATTGCCATTGGCGAGTACTGGGATTTGCTGCTCGCGCTGCGTCGCACGGAGTACGAGCTTTCGACCTACGACATCAACGATAACCCGTGGAACTTGCATAAGAC
>JBARCX010000120.1:0-17108 GCA_049794535.1 Rhodanobacter sp. | reverse complement strand
GCTGCGCGAGCGCATAGCGGCGGGTAGTGAACTTGCTGCCCGACAAGCGCTGGCGGCGTTAGGCCAGGCGCCGATGATTGCGCTGTGGCAGTCGCTGTCCACGCGGCCGGTGGCGCAGGTGCTGCTCACTCACGATGACCTGCGCAATCGCCGCCGCTACCTCAATGCCCGTGCCACCTTGCGTGAGTTGCTGGCGCTGGATGTGTTGCCCGTAGTGAACGAGAACGACACCGTCGCGGTGGACGAGCTGAAGCTGGGTGATAACGATAATCTCGCTGCCATCGTTGCTGCGCTGGTCGATGCCGATTTGCTGCTGATCGCCTCCGACGTCGAGGCGCTATATAGCGCTGATCCACGTCGTGATCCTCATGCCGCACCGATCAGTCAGGTCGCTGCGTTGACGCCGCAGATCATGGTCATGGCCGGTGGTAGTGGTACGACGGTGGGTACCGGTGGCATGCGCACCAAACTGGAAGCTGCGGCCAAAGCGGCGGCGACTGGTATTCCCACTGCGCTGTTCAGTGGACGTGATGCAGCGACGGTGCAAGCGCTGCATCATGATCGGTTGCGTGGCACGTTATTCGCCGCCGCAAGCAGCCGCATGCAAGCGCGCAAATATTGGTTGCTGCATGCACCGGCAGCTCCAGGGCGTATCCGTATCGATGCAGGTGCAGCGCAGGCGTTGGCCGGTGGTCGAGTCTCGCTATTGCCCGGTGGGGTACTTGGCGCGGATGGCGATTTTCATCGCGGCGATCTGGTCGAGATTATCGATGCGGCAGAACGTCCGATCGCTCGCGGCCTCAGTCAGTACAGCGCCTCCGAAGTGCGCCGGTTGGCCGGCCGGCATAGCCGCGAAATCGAAAGCGTGCTCGGCTACAGCTACGGTGCCGAAGTAGTGCATCGGGATGACCTTGCTACCGTCAATGGTGTGGAGACAACGCTATGAGCACTATCCGCGAGCAAGCACTAGCCTGCCGTGATGCGGCACCGCTCGTTGCGGCGCTTAGTAGTGAAGCGAAGCGCGCATTGCTGCGCGACATGGCGAGTGCGCTAGAAACCCAGTGTGGCGACGTACTCGCTGCGAATGCCCGTGACATGAAGCTTGCGGCGGAGAAGGGCACGCAAGGCGCCATGCTCGATCGCCTGATGCTCGATGCTTCACGCGTTACGGCCATCGCCAACGCGTTGCGCGAAGTCGCTGAATTACCCGATCCCGTTGGCGTAGTGACACGACGCGACACACGGCCCAATGGCTTATCCATCGAACGTGTGCGTATTCCGCTCGGCGTGGTGGCGATGATCTACGAAGCACGCCCCAACGTAACCGCAGATGCTACCGCGCTATGCCTGATGGCGGGTAATAGCGTGATTCTGCGTGGTGGCTCCGAAGCGCTGCATTCCAATACCGCCATCGCCACGGTTTTGAAATCCGCACTGGCATCCCATGGCATTCCAGCAGCTGCGCTGACCTTGATCGAAGACCTACGCCGCGAGGCGATGATCGAACTACTGCAACTCACCGATATCGTTGACCTTGCCATTCCACGTGGTGGCGAAGGTCTGATCCGCTTCGTCGCAGAACACGCACGGGTGCCCGTGATCAAGCATTACAAGGGTGTCTGCCATCTCTATGTGGATAGCAACGCCGATACCGCGCTGGCACTGAATCTGCTGATCGACGGTAAAACCTCGCGCCCCGGTGTATGCAATGCGCTGGAAACACTGCTGGTACATCAGAGCATTGCCGATACCTTCCTGCCGCGCGCGGCACAGGTGCTGCGCGAACGTGGCGTTGAGGTGCGCGGCTGCGAGCGCAGTCGTTCACTCGTACCAGACATGCAGCCTGCCACCGAAGACGACTACGCCGCTGAATTCCTCGATCTGATCCTGGCCGTACGCGTAGTCGACGACCTCGACGACGCCATCGCGCACATCCGTCGCTATGGCTCTGATCACACCGAAGTCATCGCCACTCGCGATGAAGCTGCCGCGCAGCGTTTCGTGCAAGCCATTCGCTCGGCCGTCGTGATGGTCAATGCCTCCTCGCGCTTCTCCGATGGCGGCGAACTCGGTCTCGGTGCCGAGATCGGCATCTCCACCACCCGCTTGCACGCCTACGGCCCGATGGGTGCCGAGGCGCTGACAGTGGAGCGATTCGTCGTGCGTGGTGAGGGGCAGGTGCGGCATCCGCAGAGCCGCGTATAAGTTTTGCTGCTGCGACTGATCCCGGCAAAGTCATTCAATAGACACGCGTTGCTGCGAAACTTCTTGTGGTGCACTTCGTGCCAGTTTCAGGCTGGCATTTGTGGCACGCTTGTCTTGAACTGAGTTCCGTGGAGCCAGCATTTCGGCGATATGGACATCGACGTTTGCTGTGCATCTCCTCGGGATCGATCCAGTACTGTGACCTCACAAAGTCGACGTGATTTTTTGCGCATGATGGCCGCTACAACGGCCGTTGCCGGAGCCAGCCTGCTACCGCCGAGCATCAGCAAGGCGCTGGCCATTCCTGCGAATCGCCGCACCGGCACCATCAAGGATGTCGAGCACGTGGTGATCCTGATGCAGGAGAACCGCTCGTTCGATCATTACTTCGGCTCCATGCGCGGCGTGCGTGGTTTTGCCGATCCGCGTCCGCATACGCTGCCGAATGGCAAGTCGGTGTGGTATCAGCCGCCGGCGCAGATCAAAACCCACCTATATAAATCACGTGGGCTGCCGGATGACGCCGACTACGTGTTGCCCTTTTACATCGACACACGTGCGACCACCGCGTATCAGGAGTCGACCGACCACGGTTGGAGTAGCGGGCATCTGGCCTGGAATCACGGCAAGTACAACGAGTGGGTGAACCAGAAGCAAGACGTACTGACCATGGGGTACCTGAAGCGCGAGGACATCAATTTCCATTACGCGCTGGCCGATGCGTTCACCCTGTGCGATGCCTACCACTGCTCGGCGCATGCCGACACGTTGGTCAATCGTCTCTATCTATGGTCAGGTACCTGCGATCCGCGTAACGCCATGGGTACACGCCCGAACGGGCCGGGCCTCAACGAGCGATTGCACACAAACGGCTATACGTGGACGACGTATCCCGAACGGCTCGAGGCGCATGGCATCAGCTGGCAGCTCTATCAAGGCGGCACAGGTGAGCCTGGTACGCCCACCGACAACTACACCGACAATGGGCTGGAGTTTTTCGCGGCCTATCATGTGGCCGAAGGTGCCGACCCCAACGGTCCGCTGGTGACCAAGGGTGTGTCCAATCGCACGCTGCAGCAGTTGCGTGAGGATGTGGTCCAGCAAAAGCTGGCGCAGGTAACGTGGGTCGTCGCCCCGTACATGTATAGCGAGCACCCACACGCCACGCCGAGTGAAGGCGCGTACTACATTAACCAGGTGTTGGAAGCCCTCACGGCGAACCCGGAGGTGTGGAGCAAGACTGTGCTTTTCATCAACTACGATGAAAACGATGGTTTGTTCGATCACGTCGTGCCGCCGATGCCACCGCAAGCCAGCCAACCTAACGCAGGTGGCATGGTGTCCGCGAACCTGGCGGATAGTCTGCGCGATGAATTCCTCGATCTAGACCAGCATCGGCTTGAAATGGATCCGAAGATTCACTTTGCGGACCCGGGTGGTTTGCAACCTGTTGGCCTTGGGCCGCGTGTGCCGATGTTGGTGATATCGCCATGGACCAAGGGTGGCTGGGTTTGCTCGCAGACATTTGATCACACCTCCGTGCTGCAATTTCTGGAGGCGCGCTTCGGCGTTGTCGAACCCAATATCAGTGCGTGGCGACGTGCGGTCTGCGGTGATCTCACAGCGGCATTCGATTTCGCCAACGCCCCCGATACCCGCGTTCCGCAGATCAATGCGCCGGTGGTGCCACGCGATACCGGTGCGCCGATCACCGTACCCGCTACGCAAGCCATGCCCACGCAGGATGCCGGCGTACGCCCTGCGCGCGCGCTGCCATACGACTTCCATGTACATGGAAGGGCCGAAGTATCGACGGGCAAGTTCTGGCTCGATATCGCCAATCCAGGTCGTGTCGGTGCGGCGTTCTACGTCTACGACGATGGTCACCCCGAATCCGATCCGCGGCGCTACACGGTATCGGCCGGCGACACGCTATCCGACTATTGGCCGGTGTCCGCGAAACAGCCGATGTATGACCTGAGAGTGCATGGTCCGAACGGTTATCTCAGTCAGTTCAAAGGACACGTAACAGAGAAAACGAAAGGCGGTCATGCTGCACTGGAATCGACGCTACGCCACGATACAGGGCAGGGCAGGCTCTATCTGACAGTGAGCAGCCATGAATCATCAGCCCGGCAATGCACGATTCGCAATGCCTATAGCGCTGAGCCAGCCAAGGCATACACGGTGACGAAAGACGCTCCTGTGGAAGTTCTCTGGGAACTAGCACCCAGTGCAGGCTGGTACGACCTTTCGATCACATCGAGCGATGACACTACGTATTTGCGACGCTTTGCCGGTCACCTGGAAAACGGCCAACCCGCCACCAGCGACCCCGGCCCGACGCAATCGTAGGTTGAGTGGAGCAACGCGATACCCAACATCGACGCGTCTCGGTAATAGTCAGGCAATCAACTGCAGCGCATAAAAGCGAGTGCCAGGAAGGTGCTTGTCGTTGTACGGCGGAATTTCGACAAACCCAAGCTCACGGTAAAGAGCTTGGGCCGACGCCATGCTAGGCAACGTATCCAATCGTAGCTCTCGATAGCCTGCTTGCCGTGCAGCTTGAATTACGGCCTCGACGAGACGCCTACCAAGACCCGAGCCCCGATAAGCCGGGCGCACATACAAGCGCTTCATCTCACCCGTGTGAGTATTGAGTGGCCTTAGCGCGACGCAACCTGCCACGTTAGTGCCAGCTTGCGCGATGAGTAACGCACCCATAGGTGGCACATAGGGTGAAGGCAATGCTGCAAGCTCAGCGGTGAACCCTTGGTACTCAAGGTCGGTGCCAATAGCTTCGGCATACTCGGTGAAGAGGCTGCGAGCAATTGCCACAAGCTCAGGGCTGTCTGCCTGGCTCAACACGATTTGCGCTGTAGTCATGGCGGTCTGATGTCTGAGTTATGCCGGGCAGGAACAGGCCGGAAAGCTACTAAGTGCTTAGTGGGTGTTATTCGATGGGATGGATGCTGAGCCTTCTTGGAAGCCATTAGCAAATCCACGTGTGAAATCGCCTACGGAACCGGCGAGAAAGAGCGCGATAGCCGCAACAAGGAGGGTGTTACGGTGGCTTTTACGATAGCCCACAACCAGCGTGATCACACCAACCAACATCAATCCTAATTGTATGTACGTCATTACTTTTCCCTAGTGATATGACCTAACGTTGAGCTAAGCAGTGTGATGCACAAATTTGCTTGGATGATTACTTGGATGGCGAGCGAAATCCGGCGCTCACCCATCGAAGTGCAAGAAGCAGTAATGCTGGTGCAACTAAGCCGACCAAAGCGATGGCTGTAGCAGCTAGAGGGAGCAGAGTCGGTGGGGCATAGAGCACTACGCGCACTGCGACAAAAATTAACCAAAAAGCCCACAAGACAAAATACAACCTAGTCAGTCCACGTTTCCAGTTCATGAGTCATCCATTTCTCAATTGTTTGTCCAACGCACCAATTAAGCCGAGTCTGCAACGCAGCAATCAGCTTCGACAATAATTAGGCAGTAATGGTGCGGAAGGCAAGTGCTAGCGCTTGCCACCGAGGCAGGCGAAGTCGAACCCGTCAGCCGTGGCGGTGCCATTAGTGCGGCCTGGGTAGCTAAGCCAGGTCATCGCGATGTTGAGTTCGTTGATGATGGTCGCCGCATCGATCGTTGCCTCATCGTCAATCGTCATGCTTTCGGTGGTGTGTGCATCCTTGATAAGAGTTAGGTCGTAGCCGCGATCCAGTGCGCCATATGCTGTAGCACGGATGCACCAGTTGGTTGCTGCACCAGCAAGCGCGATATGGGTGACGCCGAGCTTGGTGAGTTCCTCTTCAAGCGTCGTCTGCTCGAACGACGAGTTGAACTGCTTGTGGATCAGAGGCTCGCCTTCTGCAGGTACCAATTCTTGTACCCATTGCCACTGTGGACTCCCGTAGGGTAACTCCTTGTCCGCGTGCTGCACCCAGATCACGGGCACGCCCTGAGCGCGGGCCCGCTTGACCGCGAGTGATACGTTCTTGATGACCCTTGGGGCATCCCATGCCCCGCTCATTACGCCGGCCTGCACATCAACGACCAGCAGCACTCCTTGGTTGCCCTCACGCACCGTTGCCATTTCGATTGTCTCTTCCGTATCCAGCGCTTAAGTTAAGCGGTGCGTGGTACACGCATCCACTTAGATGAGTGGTTGTGGCCTATCTGGATCATCATTTATGACGATGGGGATAAATGGATATCCCCTCTCTAACGAAGCGTAAAAACGATGGAAGCCATTTACAACTTTGTACCTATATCTAGATGATGGCTCGGCGAGCGCAACAGTTATAGGAGGCAAGGTTCCGTTTGGATCCATCATTGCCATTAGTACAGGCACCATCTTGAATTTTTTAAATGGCTCTATGTCATAGTCTCTGATTGGCGGCTCGATCTCCGCTAGAGGAATCGCCTTAGCATTCGGCCAACATTGCCCATAAGGGTAAAAACGATATTCGGCTGACACTCGTTTAAAATCAGAGAAGGTAAGCCATTCCTCTGGGATCTGATACTGCATGGCAATCCTCATGTTATTGCGACTACGCTAACACTCAGTGGACCCTGGATACGTGAATATGCACGGATGTTCAAGCTAGGTGTGGGAGCCGTCAATCAGCGAAACCCTACATCCTGATAATGTCTTGGATGAGGGAGGCACCCAATCGGTGAGTTCATGTCGGTGTGGCGTGTCTCGCACGTTTAGGTGATTAAGTCTTAATCCTCTTGTGGATGCGGTAATAAATTGCTGCGCGGCGTCATATATCTTCAAGAATCATCCAACTCCGCCGATAAGTCCCCTTGGGGACTATTCTGACAACGCGGAGGGTTCGTTATGAACATCGATATGTTCAAGCGTGAGCATGTGGATCTGCTCGAAGCGGTGACGGCATTGCGAGAGCTGGTGCGGTCGGGCGTGCAGGAGCATGCGGACGCGATTCTCAAGCAGCTCTTTTCGATGAGTTCGGTGATCAAGCTGCATTTGGCGGCGGAGGATCGCGTGCTTTATCCCGCGCTGTTGCATGCGGCTGATCCGCAGATCGCGCAAACGGGCAAGCAGTTTCAGGAGGAGATGGGTGGCCTTGCGGGGAGCTATTCCGCGTTTGTTGCGCGTTGGAATCTCATCGGAAAGATCACTGCTGACCCGCAAGGCTTCAGGGATGACGCCAACATGATTTTCAAAGCGTTGCATCAGCGAGTGCAGCGTGAAAATCGCGAGCTTTATCCGTTGGCGGAATTGGTTTGATCTAATTCGCGACGGGGCACGTTGCACGCCCCGTCGTTTAATCAACGCGTGCTTATTTCGCGCTGTGCCAGTGACGCACCGCCTCGGCAAATGCGAGGCAGTCGGTGTAGCGGTTGTATAGCGGCGCGGGCGAAATGCGGATCACGTCGGGCTCACGCCAGTCGCCGATGACGCCGTGTTCCATCAGGTGCTCGAACAGTGCACGACCATGCTCGCGGCCACCGAGGACGCGGATGGATAGCTGTGAACCGCGGCGTTCGGGTTCGCTGGGTGTTATGACTTCCAGCACGTCGGCGAGCTGGCTGCGTACCAGCCAGTCGAGATAACCGGTGAGTTGCAGCGACTTCTCGCGCAGACGTGTCATGCCGGCGCGATGGAAGATTTCCAGCGATACGCGCAGCGGTGCCAGCGCGAGGATCGGCGGGTTGGATAGCTGCCAACCATCGGCGCCAGGTGTGGGTACAAACTCCGGGCCCATCTGGAAGCGGGTGGTTTTGTCGTGGCCCCACCAGCCGGCAAAGCGCGGCAAGGTGGTGCGTGCGTGGCGCTCGTGTACAAACGCACCACCCACGGCGCCGGGGCCTGCGTTGAGGTATTTGTAGCTGCACCAGATTGCGAAATCCGCACCGCTGTCATGCATCTGCAACGGTAGATTGCCGACGGCATGGGCGAGGTCGAAGCCGACGACGCAGCCGTGTTTGTGCGCGAGCGCGGTAATCGCCTTGAGGTCGAATGCCTGGCCGTTGCGGTATTGCACGCCGGGCAACATCACTAGGGCGATGCGCGAACCGTGTTCGTTCAATGCGCGCTCGATCGCTCCCATGGAGATGGTGCCGTTAGGTTCGTCACTTTCCAGCTCGATGAGCGAGAGTGTTGGGCTGAAACCGTGATAACGAATTTGCGATTCCACCGCGTAGCGGTCGGTGGGAAACGCGCCGGCTTCGATCAGGATGGCGTGACGCTCCGGTGTAGGGCGGTAGAAGCTCACCATCATTAGATGCAGGTTCACGCCCAGCGTGTTCATCGCGACGACTTCGGCAGGCTGCGCGCCGATCACTTCGGCCAGGTGATCGCGCACGAACTCGTGGTAATCCATCCACGGTAGTCGGCCGCGGAAGTGGCCTTCGACAGCCAGTTCACCCCAGTAACCAAGCTCGGCGTCGATCGCTGCACGCACGGCACGTGGCTGCAGGCCGAGCGAGTTGCCGCAGAAATAGTGGCTATCGTGGCCGTTGTGCGGCGGGATCAGGAATTCGTCGCGGAACGCACGCAGCGGGTCGGCGGCATCGCGTGCCTGCGCCCAGGCGAGGGAAGCTTCATAGGGTGTGGACATCGGGGGGTCTCAATCAGGGGGATGGCGCTTCTCTGCGTTGCAGGGAAGGCGCCATCGATTTCACGCTTTAGACGTTCACGCGACGAATGAATTACAACGCCGCAGCGATGGCATTGCAGCCTTTGTCGAATGACGCCTTCCATGCGGGGCCAGCCTCACTCTGCGCGGGGCGCACGCAGCGCAACTGGATCGCACTGCCGTTCTTGAACCAGTAGCGTTCCACGTATTCGAACGGCGTACCGCTCTCGGTTGCGGTATAGGTGAAGCTATTCGTCTCGCCGGAGTCGTGCGTCGCCGGCTGGTAGCCGGTCAACGTTTTGGCTCGGTCGGCGGCGGAGCTTACGTAGGTCTGGAAACCATCGGTGCCATTGACCTGTTTGATCGTCACCGTGACGCGAGCCAGTGTGGTGCTATCGCTGGGGCCGGGTACCTGGAACACGCGAATCTCCGGGTCGCCGTCGGTCTGCATGATGCCGAGCCAGGTATCCGGCGTGCTGAAGTGCACACTGCCACCGGCCATGCTGACATCCGTGGCGCGGGCAATGCCGGCGGTGGTGGTCAGCAGCAGGGCTGCGATCAGAATCGTCGTGGGGCGCAACAAGCTCATGCGTGCTCCTGTCGGTGTGCATCGGAAATGAAGCGCTGAAGTGGCAATCCAAGCCACTCGAGTGCGGTGCCGTGGAACAGTTGAGCGCGGTCGGTATCGTTCAGCCCAAGGGACTCGATACCGCTGCCCGGATGCTGCTCCCCAAGCGGGAAAGGATAGTCGGTACCGAGCATGACGCGGTCGACGCCGGTCACATCCAGTAGATAGCGCAAGGCTTGTGGGTCGTGCACGCAGGAGTCGAAGTACAGGCGCTTGAGGTATTCGCGCGGGTTGCGCGGGTTATCGGTGGCAACCAGGTCTGGGCGCATCTTGAAGCCATGCTCGATGCGGCCAATGGTCCACGGGAAGCTGCCGCCACCATGTGCCAGCATGACGCGTAGCTTGGGTAGCCGCTCCAACACGCCGCCAAACGCCAGGCAGCAGGCGGCGCGCGATTGCTCGGCCGGCATGCCGACCAGCCAGGGCATCCAGTACTTGGGCATGCTGGGGGTGCCCATCATGTCCCACGGATGCACCAGCACGGCCGCGCCTAAATCAGCAGCGGCCTCGAAGAAGGGGAATAGCTCGGGTGCGTCGAGGTTCCAGTCTTCGCAGTGCGAGCCGATTTGCACGCCCTGAAGCCCCAGTTCGTCGATGCAGCGCTCCAACTCGCGAATCGCCAAGCCGGGCGATTGCAGCGGTACGGTGCCAATGCCTGCGTAGTGACGAGGGTGGTCGCGGCACATGCCCGCCATGTGGTCGTTGAGGTGCCGATGCAGCTCCAGCGCCTGATGGCCGGGTGCCCAGTATGAGAACAACACAGGCACGGTGGAGATCACCTGTACATCCACGCCGAAGCGGGCGTAATCGTCGATGCGGTGTTGCGGATCGAAGGCCGAATCCCACACTTCGCGAAAGAACTTACCGTCCTTGTAGATGCGGTGACGCCCGTCGGTGTGGGTCATCACCGGGAAGCGATCGTTCCCGTACTTGGCCGCAAGGTTCGGCCAATCACGGGGCAGGATGTGCGCGTGGGAATCGATCTTTAGCATTCTCCGAGTGTAAAACCTCCGCGTGTCGCCGTCGTGCCGCGGTTGCACATGGCGTTTGCGTGCTGTGTCTGGAGCTTGTCTTAAGTCTTCAAGGCATAGCGCGGCCGGCTCCTCCCCCTGCTGGCAAGGGGAGGTTGGGAGGGGGTAAGCACTAGCCTCAGTCCGAAAAGCTTCACCCCACCCCGGCCCTCCCCTGCGAGCAGGGGAGGGAGCATGTTGCCCGAGGTATCAAATGGCGTAGAGGTATTGAACAGGCTCTTTGCTCAGAATTTCATGCGCATAACCCTGACGCGCGCTTCACGCGGTGATGACGCCTGCCATATGCGCAATAAGCCCACAATGGTGTGCACTCGCACTGCCCCACGAGGCTGCCTATACTTGTAGATCGCCATTGGCCCATGGCGACATCATCTTCAGGGGGATGACATGAGTGAGGCCCGCCTGCAGCGTTACGCGCTCGCTAAACCCATAGCCTTAGCGGCGCTGGATATGGATATAACCGAACGAGAAAGCTACCTCACTGCCAACTGCGGTGACGATGAAGCGTTGCGCGAGGAAGTGCGCTGGATGTTGGAGGCAGCCGAGGTCATCACCGGCAATGCGGATCTGCTGTTACCGCTGCTCGAGGATGTTCCAGACGACGCAGGTTCCAGCGTGTATTCAACGGGCAGTAGCCAGTACCGCATCCTATGGCGATTGGGTGAGGGCGGTATGGGGGTAGTGTATTTGGCCGAGCGCGTGCTGGATGAGGGCACGCCGAGCGAGGGTATCTCAGACCAGATCCGTCAACTGGTTGCACTGAAATTCCTCAACGCGACAGGCATGCCGGGCGAGTTGCGGCGGCGCTTTGCAGAAGAGCGCCGCATCCTGGCAACGCTCAATCATCCTAATATTGCGCATTTGATCGACGCTGGAACTATCCGCGATGGTCGACCGTTTCTTGCGTTGGAATATGTGCAGGGCGAACGTATCGACGAGTGGTGCGAAAGCCGTCGGCTGTCGTTGCGCGAGCGGGTCACTTTATTCCTGAAGGTATGCGCGGCCGTGCAGTACGCGCATCAGCAACTGGTGATCCACCGCGATATCAAGCCGGCCAATATTCTGGTGACTGCGGATGGCGAGCCCAAGCTGCTTGATTTCGGTATTGCCCGGTTGCTCGATCATGTCGATGGCGTCGCCACGGCGCGCACCACGACGATGCAGCGTGCATTGACCATTGCCTACGCAAGCCCGGAGCAGGTGCGTGGTTTGCCGTTGGGTACCGCGGCGGATGTGTGGTCGCTCGGTGTGGTGTTGTATCAATTGGTGTGCGGCGTGCGGCCGTTTGGTGGTCGCGACGTTGATGGTGCGCTGGATGTGTCTAACGCCATTGTGACGGGCCGCTTGGTCTCGCCGAGTCGACAGTTGCGTCACGCTTCGTTGGAAACGCAGCAGGTCGTGCGCGCGGTGCCCACCGATATCGATGCCATCGCGATGAAAGCGTTGCGCAGTGATCCCGCTAAACGATATGCCAGTGTCGGTGAGCTGGGTGATGATCTACGTCGTTTTCTTGCAGCGCGACCGGTGCGTGCCCGGCAAGGGCGCAATTGGTATCGCGCACGATTGTTCACGCGACGACATCGGCTGGGGCTGGGCGTGGCTGCGTTACTCATGGTGTTACTGGGGGCCTTTGCAATGGATCGCGAGGCGCAGTTGCGACGGATGGAAATCGAGCGCGACAAGACACAGGCGATCGCCGGTTTTCTACAGGAGCTTTTCGAGAACGCGGATCCCACCCATGCGCATGGTAGTCATGTCACGGTGCGTGAGGTGCTCGACAGCGGTTCGGCGCAGTTGATGTCGCGCAAGGACATTTCGTCACCGGTGCGCGTCAACCTGCTTCTATCGATGGCGCGGTCGTACAACCAGTTGAGCTTGGGTGGGCAAGCGATTCCTTTGCTGAAGCAAGCACGCGAGCTACAACACACCTATGGCGCCAGTGCGCTGGAACGTGGCGAAGTATTGGCGGCGTTGGGGCGTGCTTATTCGACGGTGATTGATCTGGCTTCGGCGATTCCGGTGGATCAGGAGTCCATCGCTTTGTTGTCGCAAGCTCCGGGCGACCACGCGGATGAGATTTTGCGGGTGCGCATCAATCTTCTTTACAACCAGCTCGGCGTACTCGACGTGCCGTTGGCACAGGTTGTCGATCAGATCCAGCAGATCGTCACGCAGTTGGAAACGCGTGCAAAACCTGATCCCGAACTGCATGTGCAGGCGCTGGCCGTACTAAGCATGGCGCGAGCGTCTGAAGGCCAGGATCAGGCGGCGATCGCTGCCGCGACGCGTGCACTGGACGAAGCTGATCGACTTTACGTGAAAGACGATCCCACGCGCGTCTATTACAACTTCACGCTGGCGCTGGTGTCGATGCGCGCCGATCCCGCCGGCGCCGTACAGCGCTACCGGCAGGCGATAGCCGACTATGACCACATGGTGGGTACGCCTGGTCCGGGGCTGGCGGGGTTGCTTTCCTACTTTGGTGGCGCGTTAGGGCAGATGGGGCAATCCGCGGATGCGGTGCTGGCGCTGGAGCGCGCGGCGCATATGGCTCAGAGTTTCGCTGCCGACTCCCCGGATTTCTATTTGGGCACGTTGAATTCGCTCGCGCAGCAATACATCGAGTTGGGACGCGATGCGGACGCCGAAGCCTTGCTCAAGCCGCAACTGCCGCAGCTCACTCAGCGTGTGGCGAGTCATTCGGTTTGGGCCACTACTAACGCCGCCGATGCGCTGAACGTATTGGGTACGGTGGCACTGGATGAGGGGCGCGCAAGCGAAGCCATGAAAGATTTTCAGCAGGCGGCATCGCATTTGGGCGCCCGTGAGCAGCAGATATCGCCGGACAGTTACGCCGCAAGCCTTGCAGGGCAGGGTGAGGCTGCACTGGCCATCGGGCAGAACCTGTTAGGCGCGCAACAGTTGACTGAGTTAGATGCGTTCAACTTGCGCAGTAAGGCGGCACCTACAGGTTGGCCGATGCTCGATGCCGTGTTATTGCGCGGTGGACTGGACATCGCACGCGGTGACTTCAGACCAGCGGCTGCGCTGGTCACTTCAGCCATCCCGTTGGCAAATGGGCGCTGGGGTGCTTGCAGTCGTCGGAGCGTGGCGTTGTGGAAACTCGTACGCACTGCGCAAGCACATGGTGGCACGGCAGCAGATCTGTCGCCGCCTGCGTGCGCGACCATGACCAGTATGGCGATGCACTGATGCGAGACGATCGATGAGCCACGGACGAGATCCCGCGGAGGTCACGCGCCTTTTGCATTCGGCGCAGGCGGGTGATGCGGCAGCCATGGAAGAGGCGTTGCGTCAGATGTATGCCGCGCTCTATCGCCTTGCTGGCGCACAGCTGCGGCAGAACAGCAGCGAGCGCACGCTTAGTGCCACCGCGCTGGTAAACGAGGCCTACCTGAAGGTGTTTGGCAAGCAAGGTGCGCCGGCGTGGGAGAACCGTGGTCACCTGCTAGGTGTGGCTGCGCGTGCGATGCGTGAGGTGCTGGTGGATGCGGCCCGGCGACGCCAGGCCGTGAAGCGCCCGCAGGAAAGCGATCGCATCGAGTTATCCGAAGTCTCCGGCTCGCTGGCGCCCGAGGTGGATTACACGGCGTTGCTGGAGTGCTTGGTGATGTTGGAGCAAATCGATCCGCGTCAGGCCAGCATTGTGTCGATGCGTTTCTTCGTTGGCCTCAACGCCGAGCAGATCGGCGTGGCCTTGGGTATTTCGTCGGCCACCGTGCAGCGCGAATGGCGATTGGCTCGAGCTTGGTTGCAGCGCGAACTTCAGGGATGAACGGGGCGGCCGTCGGAAGTGGCGGCCGGTTCCTGCCGACTGCGACTCGCCACATGCGCCAGTGTGTCCACGTTATCGACCAGGCGATCACTGATACGCACGAGCAGCCTGGAAACTTGGCGGTTTTCAGCCATCGCCAGCAAGGCGGCGAGTGAGCGTTGCAGGCCGCGCAGATCCGGCAACGGCGGTGGAATACGCTGTTCGCGCAATGCGGCTGCAATAGCATGCAGAGAGGCGGCACTGTGATCGATGAAGCCGCTGACCTCGGCTTGCTCGGGAAGGCCGTCGTGATCGATGACCAGCGCTTCTAGCGACATGGCGGTACGCGCTAGTCGGTTGCCGTTGCTGAAAAGCGCGTTGGCGAGATCGAGTAGGTGCGCTGGGGTGCCCGGTTCGGCACGCATGCGATCCAACATGGCTTGTGCGTTAGTGCGTGCCGTACGCGCCGCCGTGCGTGCCTCACGATGCGCTTCGCGCTTTTCAGGGCGCGCCAGTGCACGCAGGTAATCGGCGTAGGCATCGAACATCTCGGCCAATGCAGCGCGTGCGCGGCAGCGTTCCCAGGTGGGCCACAGCAGGTAGGCGAGCAGCGCCATGCCACTGCCTAGCGCGGTGTTGATCACGCGGTCCATCACAGCGGCCGTGGAATTCACGCCCTCGAACGAAAGCAGGATCACCACGGTGCCGGTCAGCGCGGCCACGGCAATGCCGTAGTGCGCAGTGGCCAGATAACGGAACGCCATACACAACAAGCCCATGAGTACCAAGTGGGTCCATGCATCGTGCGGCGTGAAGTGCAGCAAGGCGGTGGTAAGCAAGAGGCCGAGCACGGTACCGACCACGCGCAACAGGCCGAAGTTGAAGGTGGCTGCAAAATCCGGGCGCAACACGATCGCGGCCGTCATCGGTATCCAGTAGCCGTGTGGCAACTGCCAGAGTCGAGAGACGAGCAGTGCGATGCTCAGGCACACCGCGCTACGCAAGGCATGACGGAACGCTACCGAGTGCGTGCTGAGGTTGGCGCGCAAGGTAGCCAGCGCATTGCTGCCGCGCAGAGCGCTCGGCAGGCGCGCTTCGGCGGTTTCGGCACGCTGTTCGCCACGGCTACCCGCCCAGTTGGCGTTGCGCACGGCGGCGGCAAGCTGGCCGGACAACGCGTGGATGTGTGTGGACAGGCCATCGGCGCGGCTGTCGTTGCCAAGCAATGCCTGCTCGCTAGCCTGCAAGGTTTGCAGTGCATGTGCTGCCTGCTTCGGAGGAGCTCCTTCTTCCAGTGCCTCGGCGATGGCGGCCAGCACGCGTGCTGCGTCGGCACGAAACATCGTGTGCACGGTGGGGTTCGAACGCAGCTCCGCCATCGCGACGAGTTCCAGCCGAATACGCTCGGCCAACTCCAGCAGTACGCCGAAGGCTTCCATCGCGCGCCCGTTCGCATGGTGACGGCCGAGCAGGGTGTGTTGCAGCGTGGTCATCGCATCAGTGAGTGCGGGCACATCGGCATCATCGTGTGCCTGCTGTTTCGCCAGCGAGGCGAGGCCGTGATAGACCACTGCCAAGGCATTCCGCTCCGGCCGATAGCGTTGCAGTGGCCATGCCGCCACCGAGAACGCAGCAAGCAGCAAACCGCCAGCGAAGATCAGTCCGCTGGCTTCTAACGCACCGAATACGGAAGGAATCGGCGTGGAGGCGGTGACCACCAGCAGGATCATGCTGGTCATGCCGACACGGGCGATATCGGTGCCGAACACCACCAGCAATCCGCCGAAGAAACCGAAGGCCGCCGTAGCGATCAACATCGGTATCAGATCCCCGCCGATCAGGAAGCCGCACATCGAAGCCAGCGCTGCTGCCAACGAGGCGAGCAGTAGCTGCCATAGACGTTGGCGATAGGGGCCTGGCTGATCGGAGAACATCGTGTCCAGCGCACCCGCGCCGATGCCGAGGCCAGCTTCGGGATAGCCGGTGGCTAGTCCAATACCCAGCGGCAATACCACGGCGGCGGTATTGCGTAGCACTACCCACAACGGCACATCTGGCCGCTTGGTGTGGGTCAGGCTTTCCAGCACATTGGCGCGTAGCGAGTAGCCGCGTGTGGACATGAGATTCGATGGCTGCAGGGAATGTCGTGATTCTGCATCACGATGACTGAAGCTGTCGCATACAAAAACGGCGCCGTGATTTTCACGACGCCGCTTTCGGATTTATCACATCAAACCATCACATTGGATTCACCCCATGTGACTGCCAGGAGATCAGGCGCGGCCAGCGAACTCGCCGGTGACCGTATTCACCCACACCTTTTCATCGTTGCTGACGTACTCAGGCACCTGGATTTCCACACCGGTGTTGAGCTTGGCCGGCTTGGTGCGTTTGGTGGCGCTGGAGCCTTTGATTTCCGGCGCGGTATCGACCACGGTCAGCACGACACTGGTTGGCACCTGCATACCCACCGGCGCGTCGTCGATCAGCTGCACGTAATAGCCTTCCACGCCCTCGACGATGTAGCCGGCGTTGTCGCCAACCAGTTCCGGTGACAGCAGAAACTGGGTGTAGTCCTCGGCGTCCATGAACACGAACACATCGCCATCCATGTACGAGAAGTTCGCCGCACGGCGGACCAGATCCATTTCCTTCAGGTCATCGTCAGCACGCAGGCTGAGGTCGAATTTACGCCCAGCCGGAATGGAGTAAAGCGTGAAGCGGAAGGTGACATTGCCACCGCGTGCGGACGGCGAGCTACGCTCGATGTCACGCACCTGGTACACGGTGCCGTCGTGTTCGACTACGTTGCCTTTCTTGACGTCGGAAGCTTTCATGAGAGCTCGAGGAATGAG
>JBARCX010000119.1:0-22472 GCA_049794535.1 Rhodanobacter sp. | reverse complement strand
GCCAAGTAGCGTGCTACGAATCGCATGCGTGCCCCACGGGGTGCGCAACTTGAAACTGATGCCTTCCGCCGAGGTGACGATCGCGCTGGCAGCGATATCCGCGTTACGGTCATCGGCAATGCTCAAGCGCAGCGGTATTACGTTCGCAGGCAACTGCGTCGCCAGATCGTGACCGAACGCATCGTCCGTATTGATCGCAGCAGACCTAAGACCTGGCCACGCGAACAGTTTGGCCTTCGCTGCGCCGTAGGCCTCCATGCTGCCGTGATAATCGAGATGGTCACGGGTGAGATTGGTGAACGCTGCCACTTCGAAATCCACACCGGCGACACGTCCCTGCTCCAAGGCATGCGAAGACACTTCCATCGCCACGTGACTGGCACCGGTCGCGCTGAATTCAGCCAGCAAGTGCTGCACGCTGATGGCGTCTGGTGTGGTGCGCTCGCCTTCCTGCAGCTGGCCATGCAGCCCAGCACCCAACGTGCCGATGGTGGCCGCGCGATGCCCAAGCAACTCCAGCGCCTGCGCCAGCAATTGCACGGTGGAGGTTTTACCGTTGGTGCCGGTGACGCCAATGATCCGCAACGAAGCGGACGGCCGACCATAGAAGCGCGCCGCAATCTCGCCGACTTGCGTATGCAACCCATCGACCCATAGCACCGGCACGTCCAGTGCTGGTGCACTCACTTCCGGCGCCTCAGCCAGCACGACTCGCGCACCGCGCGCGACGGCACCGGCGGCGAATTCAATGCCATGGTCGCGTGTGCCACGCAGTGCGAAGAACGCATCGCCCGCATTGATCTTGCGCGAATCCAGGCCTAGCCCGGAAACGACAATGCCGCTCAATGCGGCGGTGTCGGCTATGCCTTGTAGCAGGTGATCAAGACGCGCTTCGCTCATGGCGTCGCCTCCTCACCACGTGCTTCTTCGATATTCGGCGCGTCCGGCGGCTTGTTTCCAATCAGCCCGTTTTGGCCTTGCAAGGGGCCACCGACGTACCAGCGGCCGATGTTGTCCGGCGGCACATCGAGCAAGCGCAGCGCACCTTCCATCACTTTGGCAAACACCGGGCCGGAGACCAGGCCACCGTAGTAGCTACCCTTCTTCGGGTTATCGACCACCACCGCCGCGGCCAACCGTGGCCGGGTGGCGGGCACAATGCCGGCAAAGGCTGCGCCGTAGTTACTCTTTGAGTAACCACCGACCGACGCTTTGTGCGCGGTACCTGTCTTACCCGCTACGGTGTAGTTGGCGATCCACGCATAAGGTGCTGCCGTGCCGCCAGGCTGAGTGACGGTTTCCAACATGCCGATCAGCTCAGAGGCGATCTGCGGATCGATGATGGTCTTCGGGTCGTTGTCGGCGCCTTTGACAAAGGTCGGCGGATGCATGACACCCGCATCGGCAATGGTCGCGTAGACATTGGCCAACTGCAGCACGGTAACGTTCAAGCCGTAGCCATAACCCAAGATGGCTTTTTCGATCGGGCGCCAGCTTTTGCCGACCCGCAGCAAACCAGACGACTCACCCGGAAACCCGCTACCGGTGCTGTCACCCAAGCCAAACGCACGATAGGTGTCGTACATCAGCGCGGTGTCGAGCTGTGTCGCGATATGTGCTGCGCCCACATTGCTGGACTTGGTGATCACACCGGTCGGCGTCAGTACGCCCCAGTTGTGCGTGTCGTGAATGTCTTTACCGTAGTAGTACCAGTGGCCGCCGGTGGTATCGATCAGCGGACTCGTCGGCGTGTACTTGCCGCTGGACAACGCAGCAGCCATCAATACCGGCTTGATCGTCGAGCCCGGCTCGATCACGTCGGTGACGGCGCGGTTACGTCGGGTCCCCGGCACACTGCTCTGCAGCGCATTGGGGTTGAAGGTTGGCAGACTGACCATCGCCAGCACTTCGCCGTTCGTCACGTCGATAATTACCATCGAACCGGAATCGGCACCGGACTGATCGATCGCATTTTTCAGTTCGTTATAGGCAAGGAACTGGATGCGCCGATCGATGCTGAGCGTGATGTCCTTGCCCGGCTGCGGCGCACGCACCTGCTCCACATCCTCCACGATGTGGCCCATGCGATCGCGAATAACCCGCTTGGCGCCCGGCTTGCCGGCAAGCCAATCGTCGAACGCCAGCTCCAGCCCTTCCTGGCCGTGGTCATCGACGTTGGTGAAACCGATCACGTGCGCGGTCACTTCACCCGATGGATAGAAACGACGGTATTCGCGCTGTCCATAGATGCCCGGGATACCCAGACTCAGCACAGCCTGCGCCGCATCGGGATCCATCTGTCGACGCAGATACGTGAATTCCATATTGGAACGCTGCGACAACCGGTCGGTCAGTTCGCTGGAATCGACGCCGAGCGCTTTGGCAAGCTGGGGGATGCGATCTGCGTTCTCCAGCACTTCAGGCGGATTGGCCCAGATCGACGTCACCGGCGTGGACACTGCCAGCGGCTCACCGTTGCGATCGTAGATGGTGCCGCGCGATACCGGGATCTGCATTTCGCGCAGGAATCGCGCATCGGCCTGATCCTGATAGAACTGCTTACGCACCACCTGCAGATCGAATGCGCGCGCAACCAATCCCAGCGAGGCAAGCCCAAGCACACTGACCACCAGCACCATGCGCTTGCGCGCACTGGGGCCAGCACCGTGACGGCGGCCGGAATGATTGCCTGTGGGACGGTTGCGCCAGCTCATTGACTCACCAGCTGGATGTCTTGCGGGCGCGGCGTAACCATGCCCAGCTTGCTGCGCGACTCGCTATCGATGCGACGCGGCTCGGCCCAAGTCGCCTGTTCCAGCTCCAACTTACCGTATTCAATATTGATGTCGTCGCGCTGGTTCTGCAGCTGGGTAAGCTGCACGAACAGCACGCGACTTTGATGGCGCGTCCATACCACACCGATGGCGCTGATCAACACTGCACCGAGCAGTATCAACAAGAAGCCAACGCCGAGCACTTTCATGCTCGCCCCTCATCGGGAAGCTTCTCGGCCACACGCAGCACCGCCGAGCGCGAGCGCGGATTCACGACCAATTCGGCATGGGAGGGAAATTGCGCTTTACCAATCGCAGTGAGTCGCGCTGGCGCCGCCTGTACCGGCGGCCCGCGGCGACTGCCTTGCACACGCCCGGAGTGATCGCGAATGAAGAGCTTCACCGCACGATCTTCCAGCGAGTGGAAACTGATCACCGACAAGCGGCCACCGACGTTTAACCGCTCCAGCGCAGCATTGAGCCCCTGCTGCAATGCATCCAATTCGCCGTTCACGCGGATGCGCAGTGCCTGGAAGCTACGCGTTGCTGGGTGTTTGCCAGGCTCGCGACGACCCACCACGCGCTCGATCAGTGCGGCCAATTCGCCAGTGCGTGCGATCGGCGCCTCCTCGCGCTGCGCGACGATCGCCTTGGCGATCTTGCGGCTGAAGCGCTCCTCGCCGAATACCCACAGCACGTCGGCAATCTCACGCTCGGAGGCACTGGCGATAAAATCCGCCGCGCTCTCACCCTGCGTGGTGTCCATGCGCATATCCAACGGCGCATCGGCCATGAAGCTGAAGCCGCGCGCAGCTTCATCCAACTGCGGCGAGGACACACCCAAGTCAAGCAGGATGCCGTCGAGGCCGGCCGCGGTTTCGTCCCACTCGGCCAGCGTAGAGAAATTGGCATGTCGGATGGAAACGCGCGGATCGCCAGCAAACTCCGCCTGCGCCGTAGCAATCGCTTGCGGGTCACGATCCATCAGAAACAGGCGACCATCGGGACCGAGGCGAGACAGCACGGCGCGTGCGTGACCGCCGCGTCCAAACGTGCCATCGAGATACCTCCCGCCTTCCCGCACGGCGAGTCCCTCCACTGCTTCACCCAGCATCACCGGGATGTGCCGCAACTGCTCGGCCATCGTGCCGCACTCCCGTTCCCGTTATTTCGTTACGCGATGACCGCAGCCTGTTACAGGCGCAGATCCGCCATTTCATTCGTGATGTCGTCTTCGCCGATGGTCTGGCGGATCTTGGCCAGGTGGGCCTGTTCGCTCCAAAGCTCGAACTTGTTGCCCATGCCCAGCAGTACCGCCTTCTTCTCGATACCCGCCGCGGCGCGCTGACTCGCTGGCAAAAGAATTCGCACAGCACCGTCCGGCTCGACCACGGCAGCGGCACCCACCAGCTTCATCTGCATGTCGCGGTGAGCGGCTTTGACCTTGGGAAGTGCATTGACCTGATCGCGCACCTGCTCCCACTCCGCGTACGGAAACAGCCAGAGGCAGCCCGACTCGAAGGGGTTGTAGGTGATCACCAGACGATTGGCGCAAGCGCCGGCCACCAGCTCCCGATAAGCCGTCGGGATAGCTAGACGGCCTTTATCGTCAACAGTGATGGCGGTTTCGCCTTGGAACACGACCCAATCTCTCCACTAATTCCCACGATTTCACACGTGGGCCCACGATAATCTCGCCCCTTGAGACTGTCAAGGGATTTTCGCTTGTGAATCAAGGAGAAAGGCGAAGGTGTGGCGGAAATTCCAGCTATTTCGAGGAACCACGTCAAGGTGATTGAATGACGTAGTTTTTTTGCGATTCGAGCACGCGTAATCGCGGCCAGAAATGCGCCGCGAAAAACCCATCGAATGAATCGCCATTCATCCCACGCGCTACCACCGATGCGTGATGAAACACATCGGTGGCAGACGCGCATAGAAAGAGGCGGAGTCGGCCTGTAAGCCGGGTTCTGTACGTCTTGCGACGCGACAGTCATTCCTCTCGGCCAGACGTCGCCGTCTGGCTCCAGCAACCTACCCGGGAACAACGCGGGCCGCGTTATCGTTCCCCTATTTGGTCTTGCTCCGAGTGGGGTTTACCGTGCCATGCGACGTTAGCCCCGCATGCGGTGCGCTCTTACCGCACCCTTTCACCCTTACCACGCGCACCCGAAGATGCCGTTCGGCGGTCTGCTCTCTGTTGCACTGGCCGTCAGCTCACGCTGCCCAGGAGTTACCTGGCACTCTGCCCTGTGGAGCCCGGACTTTCCTCGATGCGCTTGCGCGCGACGCGACTGTCCGGCCGACTCCGCCAAACATTGTAGTGGAAAGCGCCGAAGGCGTTTGAGAAATGAGTGAAGAGGATTGAGAAACGAGTGCACGGAGCAGCTGCCCTTACTCGTTTCTCACTCCTCTCACTTATTTCTAAGCCCGTTACTAGCCCTCGTAGAGCTGCTTGCGCGGCGCCCCACTGATGGCCGCGGCGAGCTTGGCCGCCTTCGCCGGCGGCAACTCCTCACGCAGGATGGCGAAGATACGCCGCCCCTCGACCAACTTTGCATCAACCTCTTCGCCACAACCTGCAACCAGCAATACGCACTCGCCACGCTGCTGGTCCGGGTCATTGGCTACCCGCCCGGCAAGTTCCGCCAACGGCTCACCGAGCACGGTCTCAAACAGCTTGGTCAATTCACGCGCCAGTACGGCCTCGCGCTCGCTGCCGAACACATCACGCATATCGGCCAGGCTCTCGGCGACACGGTGCGAAGACTCATAAAAGATCAGCGTGCGCCCATCGGAGGCCAACTCCTGCAGACGAGCGCGCCGCGCTGCAGCCTTAGGCGGCAAAAAGCCCTCGAACACGAAGCGGTCACTGGGCAGGCCCGCTACCGATAGCGCCGCGATCGCCGCGCACGCGCCCGGCACCGGTACGCAACGAATGCCCGCTGCACGCGCTGCGCGCACTAGCCGGAACCCAGGGTCGCTGATCAACGGCGTACCGGCATCGGAGATCAGCGCAACTGACTCTCCGCCCAGCAACCGCCGCACCACCGACTCCATTGCATCGCGCTCGTTATGGTCATGCAGCGCGATCATCGGCACGTCAATGTTGTGATGAATCAACAACGGGCGACTATGCCGGGTGTCCTCGGCCGCGATGACGGACACCGAGCGCAACGTCTCGATCGCGCGCGCTGAGATGTCATCGCGATGGCCGATCGGCGTGGCAACCACCCAAAGGCAGCCTGGTTGGACATGTGACATCAGCGACTTCCTAAGAGCCTGTTCAATGCCTCCACGTGGCCCGCGCCGGAAGCTGTTTGCGCGCAGGCCAAGGAAGAACGAGGGAGTGTACGTCGGTACACGACTAAGTGATAACGCAGGCATGGGCGCAAACAGATCCGGCCCCTGCACTCAATAAAAATGGGTTGCCTCTGACTGGCCGCCATGCGGCAGCGCGCGGTTTAGGCGCTGCGCCATGTACTACCACCTGGCGGCCAGTCAGGGGCAACGCGGGCTACGTGGAGACATTGAACAGGCTCTCATGCCGCGACGCGGCAATACGATCCGCTATGATCGCGCAATCGCCGACCATACCGATAACGATCAAGGGATTCTTCATGCGCCTGTTCCGCGCCGCGGCCATTGGCCTGCTGATCTCGCTGGCACTGAGCGCCTGCGTACCCACCGTCACACCCCGCTCGCCCGCCGAAATCGCCGCCGCGCAGAACGCCGCCGCACTGGCCAACAATGGCCAATTCGACCAGGCCGCACAGGCGTACATCACCCTCGCCGGACAAACCCAGGGCCGCAGCGACTATTACCGCCTGCTTGCCGCTGAAGCCTACCGTCAAGAGAACGCCTACGATCGCGCCGCCCCCATCGTCGCCAGCATTCGTCGCGACCACCTGAGTGACGACGCCCCGGTACGACTGGACCTGCTGCAAGCCGAGATTGCCCTGCGCCAGCACGATCCACAGACCGCACTGCGACTCACCACCCAACCGACTGTCGCCGTACCGTCCGCGCTGCAAGTACGCCTGCTTGAACTACGTGCGCAGGCCATGTCCGCCACGGGCGACTTCTGGGGCGCAGGGCGCACTCGCGTGCAGATGGATGACCTGTTGCAAGGCATCGACCGCAACCAAAACCGCAAACAAGCCATCGACCAGCTCGCCAAGCTCGGTGCAGACGCACTCAAGCAACGCGCTGCCGGCATGAAGCCTGACGACCGCATGGTGCCGTGGATCAACCAGGCGCTGACCCAACTCGGCGTGGTCGTGGCACAAACCCAGCCGACGCTGGGACAGCCGGTCGGCACACTGCTACCCGGCGCCAATGCCAACGTGCGCGAGGGTTACAAAGTACCCGCACACATCGCCCTGCTACTCCCGAACAACGATGGCCTGATGGCGGCCAGCGCAGCGATTCGCGAAGGCTTCTTCGCGGCTTACTTCGACGCCACCAGCAATAACGCACCGCGCCCGACCGTGCGCGTGTACGACAGCGGCGGCAACGCGGCCAGCGCCGTTAGTGCCTATCAGCAGGCCGTTGTCGATGGTGCGCAGATGATCATCGGCCCACTGACCCGCCCAGAGGTCAGTGCGATATTCGCGCAAGCACAGCTGCCCGTTCCGGTGCTCGCACTGAATCACCCTGACGACAAGAGTCTGCCGGCCAGCGGTGCCAGCGAATTCGCTCTGCGCCCGGAAACCGAAGGTGCGCAAGTCGCCGATCACATGATCGAACGCGGTCTGCACAACGCGTACGTCGTCACCTCCAGTGACGACTTCGCCAGCCGCGCCGCGCAGGCATTCAAGGCCGAATTCGAAGCGCACGGCGGTCAAGTTGCCGGCAACGGGCAGATCACCACCGGCACCGTGAATTACGCCGATACCGTCACCGCATTGAACGCCGCCAATGCAGGCACCGATGCAGGCATCTTCATCAGCATGCGCCCCGAGCAAGCACGACTGCTGTTGCCGCAACTGCGTGTGGCGCACATCAGCCTGCCCGTGTTCGCTACCTCACACGTCTATGCCGGCACCGACAACGCAGGCGCCGACAACGATCTCGAAGGCGTGGAATTCTGTGACGCGCCGTGGATGTTCGATGCACAGCCCGGCTTACCCAAGCGCGATGACATCATCGCCGCCCTGCCGGCCACGCGCGGCACGGCATCGCGATTGTTCGCGTTCGGCATGGATGCGTGGAGCCTGGTGCCGTACATCGACTGGATGCGCGCACACCCAGACAGCTATTTGCCTGGCGCTAGCGGCCAGCTCGCCGCCGATTCATTCGGCCGCGTGCGTCGCGTACTAATCTGGGCGAAGTTCCAGAATGGCCTGGCTCGTCCGGTCAACGGCAGCTTGCAGGTAGACGATGTACCGACCTCTCCCGCACCCGCCGGCAGCGCCCCAGCACCCGCCAGCAGCTCAGCCATACCTGCAGCACAACCGGCGGTCGGCGGCTAATGCGTACTACTGGCGCTGCTTTCGAGCAGCGCGCATGTACTGAGCTAGAGCGCGCCGGCCTGAAACTGCTAGCGCGTAACTACACCACACGACATGGCGAGCTCGATCTGGTGATGCGCGACGGCGACGTCGTAGTCTTTGTCGAAGTGCGCTATCGCGTGCGCGCCGGCCATGGCGATGCCATCGCATCGATCACGCAAAGCAAGCGAGACAAACTCATTCGCACCGCGCAGCTATGGCTCGCTGCACACCCACAGCATGCACAGCGTGCTTGCCGTTTTGATGTCGTCAGTTATGACGGCCCTGCCGACAACGCGCAGATGCAATGGCTGCGCGGGGCATTCGAAGCGGCATAGTGATTTTCCAATAATGTGTAGTGGCAGGCCGGGATGGCATACGCCACAATCCTGGCATACGGAATCGCATGGGGGCACATGCCACTCCGTTGAATGTACCGAGAAACTCGATGCGCAACGCGCATGAGTTTCGTGCCCGCGAACCACGTGTTCGCATTGAGCGGGACGACCGGCCAAAGCCAGTCGAGGCTAGGGAGAGCCTGAATGAAATCGAAGCCTTGTTTTTTTGCGAACACTGTCTGCGGACACAGCAATAACGATTCGATGGAAAAGCCTAAGCAAGGCTTTGTCTGCGCCACACCATTCCATGCTGCTCCAGCAACCTCCGCTCCCACATCGGGAGACGCGTCTCAACTATCAGCGCTGATTCAACGCCACCCTCATCGGTGAGCGTCCCTTGGCGTGTCCGGAAATCGGCGCGCAGCGCGAACACCAATGTCATGGCATGAATCCGGCTATTTCACTACCACTTGTGAGTATGTCGTGGACACAGCTTTTCTATCCCGCACCCTGACCCGCACTTCGATGCTTGCCACTCTCGCATTGGCAGGATGCGCAACACCTTCTGCACCCGACTATGGCGGCCACTGGAAGCCAGTCAACCACTATGCGGCAACCACGACGGAAATACCGCTGGCGCAGGTGTACCAATTTTATGCGTCACCCATGGATGGCACGCTCAAGACCATGCTGACACGGTGGGCAAAGGACACGGGCATCAAGCTGTTGTATCAGCTGCCCTCGGATTACACGTTGTCCACGCCAACATCAAAAATTCACACGGCGAATATTCGTCTCGCCGCATCCGAATTGAATGCCATCTATGCACCACAAGGCGTATCGATTGCCGTAAACGACTGGCAGATCGTGGTTCAACAGCTCAACACGGAAGTTCCTGACACCACACCCAAAGTGGAAACAAACAGATCACAACCAGGCGTGAGTGCTAGCCCGAAGTAACACTAGACAAGGGAATGTAGTAATGGCTGACATGGATTTCCGCTGATGCTCGGTAAAAAATCATCCACCCAAAAAATTGACGGTGCGATTACCCAGTCGATCAATTACGAGATGACCATTGCGGACATCGCCAAGCGTAGTGAACGTCGCGCCTGGTGGGTTGCGACCAGCGCCATCGTGATGGCCTTGATCCTCGCTTGCGGCTATTTCTACATGCTGCCGCTCAAGGAAAAAGTGCCCTATCTGGTGATGGCCGATGCCTACACCGGGACCAGCACGGTAGCTCGACTCACCGATAGCTCCGCTAACCAGCAAGTCAGCGCCAGCGAAGCCATCAATCGCAGCAACGTTGCGCACTTTGTATTGGCGCGCGAATCCTACGACGTGGCGCTGATGAACCTACGCGACTGGACCACCGTGCTGACGATGTCATCGCCAGGCGTGGCTGCGGCCTATACGGCATTTTATGCGCCCACCAATCCTGATAATCCCTACAAGCGTTATGGCAGGGACAAGGCCATACGCATCAAGATCCTGAGCATCGTGCTGCTTGATGGCGGCGCAAACAAAGTACCCAAAGGCGCAACGGTACGTTTCCAGCGCAGCCTGTACGACAAGCAGACGGGCGCAACTCAGCCGCTGGATAGCAAGATCGCCACACTCGAGTTCACCTACAAACCCAACCTGAAAATGGCCGACCAGTATCGGATCGAAAATCCGCTTGGCTTCCAGGTCACCAGTTATCGAGTGGACGATGATTACGCCACCACGCCACCGGCCGAAACTCAGGGAGCGCCGCTGCCCGCCGGAAATGACGATCGATACAGTGACGCGCAGACCAACCCACCAGCTGCCAGCACGCAAGCGCCAGGCGAGAGTGCGGATGGAGTCTTGCAGCAACCTAATCTCGCCACACCACCGCCCATTCCGGAACACGAAAATCCGCAGCCCTCAGGCTCGACTGCACCCGCGCCAGGAAATCCGGTGCCGAGAAATAACGTACAGGGAGTGGGCCGTCGATGAGTCGCCTAAGTAAAAAGATTCTGCCCGGCGCCCTGTGCCTGGTCGCAGCCAGCATGGCGTTTCCCGTCAGCGCAGAAGTAGTGAGCCAATACGAATACCAGCCGGATCGCATTTATCCGGTACGTACCGGCCTGGGCATCACCACGCAAATCGAATTGAGCCCGAACGAGAAAATTCTCGATTACAGCACCGGCTTCAGTACCGGCTGGGATCTGACGCGTCGCGAAAACGTGTTCTATCTCAAGCCAAAAAATGTCGACGTCGATATCCATCTCAGCCTGTGGGTCGCATATAAATACACCCGATATCAAACAGAACCAGCATCCGACGATGCGCTACGACATCACGCTCACGATTGATGGCGCTCCGGGCCCGTTTGATTCGGTGGGCGGTTACATGCAATACGAAGTCACCAATAAAGCATGTGTGCCCGAAACAGGCAGCCCTATGAATGCCATGCGCATTGCGCCAAAAGCTTGGCCCCCCATCATCCTTCACAAGATTTCGGACAACGTCTACACGGGGGCGGTTTATGCCGATTACTTCAAGGATGAAGATTACTACAGGCTTGGTGTATGCCATTGGTCGCTATTGAATATCGTGACCGAACTTAAGATCAATAAGCTCACACTCGACCCAGATCTGACCTCAGACCAGCTCTTCTCACAAAGCTCCGTCAAGTCCTACTTCGTTCATCAGGACTATCTCGACAACGACATGGAGCGAAGCTCGTATGGAATCGCCAATCCATCCGATTACCCAGAAATTAAGCAAGAGGACATCTTCTCGATAACGCTGACTTCCAAGGAGAGAACTAGATGACTACCACGGACAAGGACTATGCAGCGCTTGATAAGGATTCTTACAAGACGCATAAAATCGATGACAAGGTCATCCTAAATGGTGTCGCCTATAAAGTTATTGACTACATCAACAACCCCATTACTGGTTACCGTGGCACAGCGTATCAACGTATCGACACAAAAGAAGTCGTCGTCACCAATCGAGGCACAGAACCTCACGGTGATGGCAAGTATCAAGACATCATCACTGATATGGGTATGGTGCTCACTGGCCTTAACGCCCAGATGCCTGATGCAAGGGCTTTTGCCACTCGCGTGAAAAGTGATGTCGCCAAGAGCGCCGCTCTTTATCACTACCCTGTCCCACCCATTACCGTGACCGGCCACTCTCTCGGCGGCGCCATCACCGAGATTCTCGCCTACGAAATGCACTGGAGAGGCGTCACGATCAACGGCTACGGTGCAGCCGACATGGGTTACCACGTGCCTGAAGGCGGCACCCAAGTCACCAATTATGTACGGGCCACCGATGTGGTCAGTGCCGCAAGCCATCATTACGGTAAGGTGGTCCTGTTAGCCACACAGCAAGATATCGATCAACTTGCCAATGCCGGCTATCACGACAAAGTCACCGCGACAAGCCTGCGAAATCCCTTGAGCGCCATCAGCTTCGCGGCACACAGCATCGATAACTTCGCACCTGACAATCCCGACCTGACACCATCGGACCTGTCACCTGAAAATGAAGCCCGTGCTCGCGCGCACGGCCCCGCGATTCATCTTTTTCGCGAAGACATTCAATCGCTACGCGCCAATACTCTTTCGTTACCTTGGGAGCTGAAACAAAAGCAGGAAACGGCTAGGCATCTCGCCGACTCGACCCTCTCGGCCACCATACATGGCGATTTTGCTACAGCAGGAAAGATCGCCGACCTGGCGGGGCATCGTACAGCCGTCAATGTGAGCCATGCACTCGAAACCACGGCGACAACTGTCGATCTCGCCGTCAAGGCGATAGATCGTGCCGATGCCTATGCGGTTGACGACATCAAACAACGCGCCGCCGATTTCGCGAGCTCAATGACGCAGATTGGACAAAGCGCTGCGCAGTCCTTGGCGTCCGTAACGAAAGCGATGCATCTCAATCATCCTCATCACCCCGATCACGCGATGTACCTGCAAGCACGCACCGGAGTGCACAAGCTGGATGCCGAACAACAACGCACGTACGATCAACGCAGCGACCAGCTCGCCGCGGCTCTGGTGGTGGCCGCCGTCGCGAAGGGTCTTGATCGTATCGACAAGGTCCAACTGACGATTGATGCCGACCATGTGTTTGCGTTGAAGAGTAACAAGCTCCTCTGGGGACCGAGTATGGCGGGCGTGCCGACGGTGCAAGCGCTCAATACGCCGATCGAGCAGAGCAGCAAAGCTTGGGAGCAGGCCATGCAAGCAAAAGCCCAGGAGGCCGTACTACAGCATCAGCAGCAAGCTCAGCAAACACAACAACCGCTGACGCCTCAACACTCGCAAGGCATGAGTCGGTAGCGAGCCCCTCATGCACGCCACGAATCAGGCACTGCTCTAGCCTACAAACAAGCAGGAGATCTTCGCTTATGGAATCGAAAATGACTCCCATGAATCAAACAAACCAGCCCACTCAGATCAACCGATCAAAACCGATGTTCTGGCTGTCACTGGCCCTACTGTCGTTGACAACGTGTTTCACGCTACATGCGGCGCCTGCGTCAACCGGGCTTGAAGACGAGAACCTGCTTCAGAATTTGCCCGATGGCTTCAAGATTGTGACGCAAGAGCGAAAGGGTAACTTCTCACTGATGGAGATGGTGCCCAAGGCTGAGTCCGTCGATGACTGGACCCAGATGGTTACCACGCAGATCTTCTACGGGGCGGGTGATCTTTCGTTCGACAACTACAAAGCTGACATGGAACAACGCTGGAAGGCGGCGTGCGACACCAGTGACTCGACGCCCGTCACCGATGGCCACGAAAACGGTTACGCATTCCGTATCTGGCTAGAGACTTGCCATTTCAATGATACGAAGCGCAAACCGGAGATCACCTGGTTCAAGATCATCCAGGGCAACGACAGTGCTTATGTCGTGCAGGTGGCTTTTCATTTTGAGCCGTCGAAAGAACAAGTAGTGCAATGGATGCGGTATCTGAAGAAAGCGGTAGTTTGCGACTCAAGACTGAAGGACCGTGCCTGCCCTGCGGTCAAATGATGCCATTGCCGCCTGTATCGATTTACGCAGATTCATGTGGTCGCGGTTGTTGCACTGGGCAACCGTGGCCCCTACCCCATCCGCGATAGCTATGCTTATTGGCCACCCCCTAGATGCTCGACGCACCGTCACGCCCCATCCAACTTCAGCGCTAGACTTAGCGCATGACGTTACCTCCCGTTCTTCTCGACACCCTGCGCGCGACCTTCGCTGCGGATACTTTTTCGCTCGGCGAGGCAGAACGGCTGGCGTACGCCTACGACAACTCGCGCCTACATGCATTGCCTGATGCGGTGGTGTTCCCTAGCGAGCACATACAGGTTGAGGCACTGGTGCGTGCCTGCCGTGAACATCGCGTGCCGGTAATTGCCCGCGGCCGTGGCACCAACACCACGGGTGCGACGGTGCCGGTAAACGGTGGGGTGGTAGTGAGCTTTGAGCGGATGAATCGCATTCTGCGCATTGACCCGGATAATCGCCTCGCCGTTGTCGAGCCGGGTGTATTGAATGGTGACTTGCAGCAGGCGCTGGCTCCGCATGGCTTCTTCTGGCCGCCGGACCCTACCTCTTCCCCGTGGTGCAGTATCGGCGGCAACCTTGCTTGCAATTCGGCGGGGCCGCGCACGGTGAAGTACGGAAGTCCGCGGGAGAACACGTTGGGTCTACGTGCGGTGGCTGGCAGTGGTGAGGGTTTTCGCTGCGGCACTTACACGAGCAAAGGTGCGACGGGTTACGACTTGACGCGATTACTGATCGGCTCGGAAGGTACGCTGGCATTGATCACCGAGGCCACGCTCAAGCTCACGCCGAAGCCGAGTGGGTTGCGGACACTACGCGCTACGTATCGCGATGTGGGCGCGGCGGCTCGCGCGGTGGCGCGGATCATGGCGCAGCCGGTGACGCCGTGTGCGCTGGAATTTATCGATGATGTGGCGCTTAAGCTCGCGCACGACCATGGTGGTGATAGTGTGCCGCTGGCTGGCGCATTGCTGATGATCGAAGTGGATGGCGAACCGGAGACGCTGCCATCCGCTGTTGAGGCTGTTTCGCGCGCCGCACGCGGCGATGGCCTGGAAGAATTACGCGTCGCCGAAACTGCTGATGAAGCGCGTGCGCTTTGGGCTGCGCGCAAAGCACTCTCGCCGGCACAGCGCACGATATCGCCGAACAAGATCAATGAAGACGTGGTGGTGCCGGTGAGTCATCTGCCTGAGTTGGTCGATGGCATTCGGCAACTATCAAAGAAGCACGATGTGTTGATCGTGACGTTCGGCCACGCTGGCAATGGCAATCTGCATGTGAATCTTCTGCCGCGTGATGAAGCCGAACGCGAGCGCGCACATGCCTGCCTCGCCGATGTGTTTGCGCTGGTTATTGCGCTGGAGGGCACGCTATCCGGCGAACACGGTATCGGCTTGGTCAAACGCGAATTTATGCCGCTTGCTTTGCAGCCGAGCACGCTGGCATTGATGCGTAACGTCAAGACGGCATTCGACCCCGACGGCATTCTCAACCCGGGCAAGCTGTTGCCGTGAGTCGTACTGCTCCGCTTGATGCGTTGCTCACCGAGATCCGTGCTTGTCGCTTGTGTGAAGCGCACCTACCGATGGGGCCACGCCCTGTGGTGCAGGCATCGTCAACTTCGCGCCTGTTGATTGTGGGCCAGGCGCCGGGGCGTAAGGTCCACCTGAGCGGCATTCCGTTTGATGATGTTAGCGGTAACCGTTTGCGCGATTGGCTCGGTATAGATCGCGACACGTTTTATGACGCGCAACGCATCGCGATTGTGGCGATGGGCTTTTGCTTTCCCGGAACAGGTCGCGGCGGGGATCTACCACCAAGACCCGAGTGCGCGCCGACCTGGCATCCGCGCCTACTACCCTTGCTTGGCCAAGTGCAACTTACGCTAGCGATTGGCCAGTACGCGCAAGCCCGTCTACTCGGCAAGCAACGTGGCGTCAGCCTGACTGATCACGTGCGCGCCTGGCGCACACATCTCGCCAACGGTTTGCTACCGCTGCCGCATCCCAGCCCACGCAATCAGCTGTGGCTGAAGCGCAACCCATGGTTCGAGGCAGAGCTGTTGCCGGAGCTGCGTCGGTTGGTCGCTGCGTTGCTGGCGACTCGCTGAGGGTTGCCGACGTTGGGATTCGCGGACTCATCCCAACCTATGCGGGTTTTATGCGGCGCGGCGCGAAAAGATCAGGTGCAGCCCGAACAGCATGAACACGGCGCCGGCGCAGCCGTCGATCCAATGGCGAATACGCAGATAGCCGCGACGCATCGCCGGCAGCGCGAAGAGACCTGCCACCAGCGAAAACCACAGCAATGTCTCGACGACCACCATCGCCCACAGTCCCCAGCGCGCACCGGTGCTGAGGCGGTCACCCACAAAGGCTGAGAAGATGCTGCCGAAGTAGATCACTACTTTGGGATTGGCGAGATTGGTGAATAGCCCGTTGCGAAAGGTGCGCCAGGAACCCACCATGAGTTGCACAACGGGCTCTGCGGTCGATGCAGCGGTAGGTTTGGCTAGCGCACCGCGCAGCATTTTCACGCCCATCCAGCACAGATAGATGCCACCACCTACGGCGATCAACTGCTCCAGCCAGAACAACCGATGTAACAGAATCTGCAGACCGAGCAGCGCCAGCGCCGCCCAGATCGCCACGCCCAGGGTGATGCCCAACACACCAGCCATTGCTTCGTGTCGTGAACGACTCACGGCAGTCTGCGAGACGTAGAAGAAATCCGGCCCGGGACTGAGCAGGGCGATCAACTGCACGATCGCGATGGTTAGAAACAGGCTCATGAGCACTCTTCACTTCGGCGGGGACGAGGGCCAGTCTAACGATTTCTGCTCCACGACACGCGCAGAACGCTGCCATTGTCAATGCTTGCAGCTGCCGAAACCTCGCCGCAGTGCGCCTTGCCGGTAGCCCGCGGCTTCCTCTAACCTGCTCCAGCTTTGTGGCTATGGGGCTGTTCCCCGGCCTTACACGGGGAAAGCACATGCTGGATCGTTGTCCATGAACCTCAAGCTCCGCCTGATTGCCATGAACTTCCTGCAGTACTACGTGTGGGGTGCGTGGCTGCTTACCATTGGCGCTTACTGGTTTCAGAACCGGCATTGGTCGGGCGCACAGTTCGGCGCGATCTTTTCGACGATGGGCATCGCCTCGCTGTTTATGCCCTCGATCATGGGCATGATCGCCGACCGCTGGATCAACGCGGAAAAGCTCTACGGCTTGCTGCATATCGCAGGCGCTGTGGTGCTGTTTCTGGTGCCGACGGTGAACAACCCGCATACCCTGTTCTGGGTGATGTTGCTCAACATGATGTGCTACATGCCCACGATCTCGCTGTCGATCGCGGTGGGGTTCTCAGCACTCAAAGGTGCCGGAAAAGATGTGGTGACGGTGTATCCGCCGATACGCGTCTGGGGAACCATAGGTTTCATCGCCGCCTTATGGACGGTCAGCCTGCTGCACCTCGAAACAACAACAGGCCAGTTTTACGTCGCATCCGGCGCCGCGCTGCTGCTTGGCTTGTATGCCTTTACGCTGCCGCCGTGCTTGCCGAAGATGGAAATCCGCTCGCATCGATCACTGCTCGAGACGCTGGGCCTGACCTCGTTCGCACTATTCAAGAATCCGAAGATGGCGACGTTCTTCATCTTCGCCATATTGCTGGGCGCTGCATTGCAGCTGACCAATGCCTATGGCGATACCTTCCTGCATGATTTCGCCAATGTCGATGCGTACAAAAACCTGGTGGCCGTGCGTTATCCGGCCATCATCATGTCGATTTCGCAAATCTCAGAGACGCTGTTCATCCTCGCCATTCCGTTCTTCCTGAAGCGATTCGGCATCAAGACGGTGATGCTGATCAGCATGCTGGCCTGGACGTTGCGCTTCGGTCTGCTCGCTTACGGCAACCCTGGCTCGGGCCTGTGGATGATCATCATGTCGTGCATCGTGTACGGCATGGCGTTCGACTTCTTCAACATCTCCGGCTCGCTGTTCGTCGAGGGGCAATGTGACGCGTCGATTCGCGCCAGCGCGCAAGGCCTGTTCATGCTGATGACGAACGGTATCGGCGCGGTGCTGGGCAGCTCACTCAGCGGCCTGATCATCGAGATCTATTTCACCCATGCCGATGGCAGCAAGGACTGGTACGGCATCTGGACGAGTTTTGCGCTGTATTCGCTAATCGTGGCGGTGCTGTTCTTCGTGCTGTTCAAACACAAGCACGTACCGGGCACCATTCAGGGCCTGCATACGAGTAGTGATTTGCCGTAAGGATTTCGCGGCGAGAAAGGCTGCGCAAGTCCCGAACCCTCACCCCAACCCCTCTCCCGACGGGAGAGGGGCAATGCATCAATCAGCCGCCAGCCGATGCATCGCTGCCATCACCAGGCAGCAAATGCTCTTGCACTTTTTCACTGCGCGATTCGATCAATTGTCCACGATCATCGAAGCGCAGCACGATCAGCCAGTCATAAACACTACCTGGCCATGATTTCTCACCAGTCAGTTTCTTGGCATCGCCGCCAAAGGCATCAATCAATTTGTCGATATGTCCGTGATGCCAGGCGATCAGCACCACAGATGCCTGATTATCCTTGTCCAGCGACTTAACGAGCTTGTCGACTTGGTCGTCGGCGTAGGGCTGCTCGATAGGCAACTGCAGACGCTGGGAAAGTGGTGTAAGGGTCAGTCGCGGCCGCTCACTGTCCTTACTGTCGCTCGTCGCGATCAAACGCTGCGGCACCAGGCTCTCACCATCCAGCTGCAGCGGGTCGAAATAACTGGCATAGGCCTCGGCGCGTTGCTCACCCTGCGGACTGAGCCCACTGCCTTGGTCAGGCTTTTCGGCATGCCGCACGATCAGTACGGTGACATTGCGCAGGCCATGTGCGCTTTTATCGCCGTGATGCGCCAATGCCTGAGCTGACAATGTCAACGCAGGCAACACAAACAAACCGCACAAAAACTTACGTAACGTCTTGGTCATCATCAGGCCTCTGCATGGGGGAACGGCTCAGCTAACCAGTACGCTTGCCACGACTCGATCCCGCCCGAATGACTTGGCGGAATACAGCGCCGCGTCGGCGGCGCGCATCCAACTGGAAAGGTCATGGCAGCGCACGCCATCGAATAGCGCCACACCAATACTGACCGTAACTTGCGCCACCTGAACATCTGCCGGCAGCGCCATGGCGGCCACGCCTGCCCGCAGCCTCTCCGCCAATCGCATGCCGGCCTCCGCACCAAAGCGTGGGCACAGCACCGCGAATTCTTCGCCACCAATGCGCGCGATATGACCCGCGCCATCGACAGCACCCTGCAGATACTCGCTGACCACCTCCAGCACGCGATCCCCCTGCGGGTGACCCACGCTATCGTTGATGCGCTTGAAGTGGTCGAAGTCGATCAGCATCAACACATGTGGCCGCTGTTGCACATCGTGGTGAAGCGCAATCAATCCCATGGCACGCTGCTGGAAGGCGCGACGATTGTCGATGCCGGTCAGCGGATCGCGCAGCGCCTGTGCACGCAATTCAGCAGCATGTCGACGCTGTGAACGCAGCAACAGAAACAACAGACCTGCAACGACGACCAGCCCAGCCGCCACCAGGGTCACCACAAGGTTGGCCAGCTTCTGCCTCTGCTGTCCCTCAGCGCGCCGTGCGGCTTCTGCCTGTGCTTCCTTCAGCTCCAGATCCTTGAGCCGGTTATCACGCTCCAGATCATTGATGCGAAGCTCCTTTTCACGTGCGGCATAACGCTGCTCCAGCTCCGTCTCCAACGCGTGTAATGCAGGCGTATTGGTGGCATTGACCAGCTTTACCACTTCGCGCTCATCAGTCAGTGCCTGCTTCCATTCGCCCAGCCCCTCGGCCAACGTGCTCTCTACTTGCAGCATGTCGGCCAACTGGCCATTGATGCCGGCGGCACGTGCACTGGCGACCGTTGCACGCATCCATGCATAGGCTTGCCGCGGATGCCCCAATGCCACCAACGCGCGCGCAATGTCGGTTCTGGAACCTAGCGAGTCACTGATTCGACCGTCGGCGATTTCTTGTGTGAGCGATGTCTGCGACAGATGCAACGCCTCGCGCGCACGCCCGAGCTTCAAATACATCTGGGACAGGTTGTCGCCAACCATCGCCGCCAGTTCGGGTGCATGAATGTCGGTAAAGCGCTGGCGTGAGCGCTCGAAGACCGCGGTGGCTTCGTTGACGCGGTCACGCGTTGCCAGGGCGATACCTTCGTCGTTCTCGGCATCGGCAATACCCCACTCGTCCCCTACCGATCGGTAGGTAGCTTCAGCCTCACGACAAAGCGGCACGGCCTTGTCCGCCCGCTCATTCAGAGCATAGGCATCGCATAACTGAAAGCGAGCCCAGGCGACGATTTGAGGATCGGAAACGCCCAGCACCTTGTTCGCTGCTTGCAGCGCCTCGCCCAATCCATCGCCGATACCGTTGGCAATGTCATGCCGTGCGCGCAGGAAACCGGCAGCCGCTGCAGCCACCGGGTCCTTGCTGGCGGCAACCAGACCATCCAGCCGCAGCGTGGCCTCGGCCAGTGCGGGATCATCGTTCACATTGATAGCCGCCGTGCCCATGCCCCACAGCAAAGCACGCTCACGCGCGGGCACCAGGCTATGACCGGCCTGGTCGAGTTGCTGGCGTACGTCTGCAATCAGTCCGTGAGGACGCGTCACTGCGCTACCGCGCAGCTCATTCATCGATGGCGTAACCGTCGCCGACGGTGCACCCGACAACAGCAACATCCCCATCACTACCAACACCATCGGCAACCCACCCCTGTCAAGTGCCAATCGCCCTGATCATATCGTCTTTGGCACCCCCTCACAGGCGTCCAGCTACAATAGACCCATGCAAATCGGCCCCTACCTCATCGATCCACCGGTGGTGCTCGCCCCCATGGCGGGTGTTACCGACAAACCCTTCCGCCTGCTCTGCAAGCGGATGGGGGCGGGGCTGGCCGTGTCGGAAATGACCACCGCCGATCCGCGGCTGTGGCAAACGCGCAAATCGTTGCGGCGGATGGATCACCTGGGCGAACCCGAACCGGTGAGCGTACAGATCGCCGGCTATGACCCCACCATGCTGGCCGAAGCCGCACGCTTCAACGTGGCCAACGGCGCGCAGATTATCGATATCAACATGGGTTGCCCGGCCAAGAAAGTCTGCAACGTGTGGTCGGGTTCCGCGCTATTGCAAGACGAACCACTGGTGGCGCGCATCGTGAAAGCCGTGGCCGATGCGGTCGATGTTCCTGTCACGCTCAAGATCCGCACCGGCTGGGATCGCGAACACAAGAATGCCTTGCGCATCGCGCACATCGCCGAGGACAACGGCATCGCTGCGCTGGCCGTGCATGGCCGCACCCGCGCCGACAAGTACGAAGGCGAAGCCGAGTACGACACCATCGCAGCCGTAAAGGCGGCTGTTCGTATCCCTGTGCTCGCCAACGGCGATGTCACCACACCGCAACAAGCCAAACACGTACTCGATGTCACTGGCGCTGACGCTGTGATGATCGGTCGCGGCGCCCAAGGCCGTCCTTGGATCTTCAACGAGATTTCGCACTACCTCGCCACAGGCGAGTGTTTGTCTGAACCCACGCCAGAGCAAGTCGCGGAAATCCTGCTCGGCCATCTCGAGCATCTTTATGCGTTCTACGGCGAGCAGGCCGGGGTACGCATCGCTCGCAAGCATCTGGGCTGGTATGCGAAAGATCGCCCTGAGAACGCGGCGTTCCGCAACGTGGCCAATCGTGCAGAGAGTGCGCACGAGCAGCTGCGGTTGACTCGCGACTACTTTGCCGCTCTGGCCGACGGCCTGCGCGCAGCTGCCTAAGCAGCCTCCCTTCGCCCAGCCTGTTTGACTTCAGCCATTCAGACGGCTACTTTCCGCCACGCTAAGGTTTTCATCTTTTTATCCGAATAGAGAGATGAAATGAAAAGGGAAGCCGGTGGGAATCCGGCACTGCCCCGCAGCGGTATGTGGAAACGACCTTCGTCATCGCACTGGGCATGCCCGGGAAGCGACGAACAGTAGGCGGTGCGATATGCGCCAAGTCCACGAGTCCGAAGACCTGCCTCAGCCGGAACCCAAGGGTCGCGCAAGCGATACCGGGTTTCGCACGGCCTGGCGTCTCCGCGGGGAGATCCGAGCATGTCATCGCACAGGTTGCGGTGCGTGCTGTGTCGCCTCGCGTTGAAGCCGGTTCGCCCGCGGGGGCGAAGGTCGACGGCTCAACGCAGTCAGCGATAGCTGTCGGCGCGCCGCCCTTCGTTCCTCTTTGCTTTATCTGCAAGAGGAATTCATCACATGACACGCATTACCTATCTCGGCTTCCCACGCATGGGGCGCCGACGCGAATTGAAACGCGCACTGGAAACCTACTGGCAGGACGGCAAAGCCAGCAGCCTCCTCGACACCGCTAGCGAGTTGCGCGCACGCCATTGGCAGCGGGCACGCAATGCAGGCGTCGACATCGTGCCGGTGAACGATTTTTCGCTCTATGACCACGTGCTCGACACCGCCGTGTTGTTCGACGCTGTGCCCGATCGCTATCGCCCTTTGCTGACAACCAACCCACTCGCCGGCTATTTCGCCATGGCTCGTGGTGGCAGCGGGCTACACGCATTGGAAATGACTAAGTGGTTCGATACCAACTATCACTACCTGGTGCCTGAGCTACACGCGGGACAGCGCTTCCGCCTCACCGGCGACAAGCCACTGACCGAATGGCGCGAAGCGCAGGCATTGGGGCTGGAGGCGCGGCCCGTACTGCTC
>JBARCX010000118.1:0-12003 GCA_049794535.1 Rhodanobacter sp. | reverse complement strand
GATCCTTCATGCGCAGCAGGATGCTGCTCGCCTCGCTCAACGCGCCTTCGGCCGTCTGCAACATGGAGGTGGCGTTCTGCGTGTTCTGCGAGGCCACGGCCATACCGCGGGTCTGCGCGGCCAAACGGGTGGCGATCTGAAGGCCGGCGGCATCGTCTTTCGCCGAGTTGATACGGAAACCCGTGCCCAGGCGGGTCATCGAGGTGTTCAGCTGTTCACGCGTCTTGCCCAGATTCTTCTGGATGGTCAGCGCGGAGGAGTTGGTGTGCAGGCTTAACATGGGGGAGATTCCTTGGGTCAATGGCTTCGAATGGAGCGTTGCCAGTCGGAGTGAGTGGCCACACCCTGACAAGACGGCAGGAAATCGATGGGTATTAAATCCGTCGCACAATTTTTTGTAAGTTGGGCGGAGCGAGGCGATACCCAACATCGATGCACCTCCGCGTTGGGGTTCGCTAGCTCACCCCCACCTACACCAGCAACAACTCAGCGTGGCGGAATCAGTGGAAGTACCCAGCGCTGATTTACAGCACTCTGACACGCATCCACGGTTAGCGACTCACCCTTGTCCGGTGTGGTAAGGCAGAGGCCGGATGACCGATTGCGCAGCTGCGCATTGGCAAGCACCCATTGTTGGTTCGGCCCTGCATTGCACGTTGCCACGTCGATGGCAGCCCTCGATGCAGCCTTGCCATCGCCCACACTCAGGCATCGGTTGTTTTGCAACCGCAAGGTTTTATCTAAGGCATACACCCACGCCTGATTACGACCATCCTTACACTGGGTGCTGATGGCCGAGGTATGTGCGGAGTCATTACTCGCTGCCAGACAACGATGGTCAGCGCCGGTGATCGCACCACGTACTGAGTTGCCGATGGCATTGCGCTGTACGGTCCCGTCGGCGCTCTTACTGACCACACTGTAGGGCGCGCAGCTCTTGCTGACCTTGGTGCTGGCCACCGTGGCTATCGCACTACCATTGTTCCCACTGGGCAACGCAAAGTCCGCACTGGTGTAGGGCTGGTCATAACAGGATGCGTCGGGCTCGTTCCATTCGAAGTACTCGGCCCAGTTCACCATGCCCTTGGGCGATATCTGGTTAGCCGCAGTGCGAATGCTGCCGAGCTTGAATGATTCGTGGCTGGTGAGATCGGTTACGGTGACGCCAAGCCACCGATCACCTTCGAACGCCACATGAAAGCGATAGGTGTGACCCTGCTTCCACTCGTGCGCCATGCGACAGCTCTGCCCTACGCCCTCGCCACCGAAGCGCAGGCAATAGCTGCCTTTGGCGCCGGGTTTGGATTCGGTGGCATTCCATACCGAGAACAAAAACATCCGTGGATCGCCACCGTTGCTCTGCATGCCGGTGTAACCGCCGGAACCTTTCGCGCCCACCAGATCGAACTGATTGCTCCAGTAAAGGTTGGATTGATAACCAGGGTCCGTATTGACGGTAATCGCGAAGTCGACCGAATCAAGCCCGGTGACGGTCGGGGCGAACGCGTAGTTGGTGTAGCTGCCTGGTGTATCTGAGGCTGACGCAAGCAATGGAAATAGGCCCAACAGACATACGACGAACCAACAGCAAAACCCTTGGATGGCTTTCATATCTAACCCTGTAGGTAATCGCGCGACTAACCGCTCAGTTTGTCCACGCCATGGATGGGAGCTGCTGTAGTGCGGTGCATGTCGAAAACCAGCACCTCGTTATCGCCATGCTGTAACCAGGATGCCGGGCAATACAGACGCTGCTGTGGCCCGATATGCCAGTAGCGACCGAGTAGACGACGGTTTACCCATACATAGCCCTTGTTCCAAGCGCTCATGTCGATATAGGTATCGCCCAGCTGATTGAGCTTAAGCTTGGCTTTGAAAAACAAACCCGGACGCGATGAGCTGTCTTTCAACGGCTTCAGCGTGGCGAGGTAGGTCTCATCCAACGGCAGGCTGTGCGCATTCCAGTCTTGCAGTTCGTGTTGATCGAGCTGGATGCTGCCAAGAATGCCTTTGCGGTCATACATCGCCTGACCATAGCCGACGTGACCAAAACTATCGACCAGGATGGCTAGCTCAGCATCAGCATTTTTGTCGTGCGCTGGAACAGCGATCTCTTGAAGATCATGCAGACCGGGCTTGTGCACGCGCGATAGGTAATCGAGATAGTGACCACCACTGAATACGGTGGCGTAATCGCGCAAACCATCGATCTTCAACTTACCGCCGGCATGCAGTGCCTTGCGGTACACCACCATGCCGTGATCCTGCGCGAACAGCTCCTCGTTGGACTGCGGCTTGGTCACCTGCTTTGCCGTCGGCAGGTTGTCCCACAGTGAGGCATACGGCTGTGCGGTGATTGCGGGGAACGGTATGGCGGGTGGTTGCGCTGGCAGATCCGGCAAGCGATGGCTTACATGGCTTGCGATCAGTGCGCGAAAGCGATGGTAATCAGCTGTTGGCTCACCGCGCTCATTGATCGGCGCACCGTAGTCGTAACTGGTGATGACCGGCTCGAAGTTCGAGTAGTCGTTGTTTGCATTGGCGCCTGCGGTGAATCCGAAATTGGTACCGCCATGCACTACGTAGAGATTGAACGAGCGCCCTTGCTCGAGCAGCTGACTCAGTGTCTTGGCATAGTCGCCATGCTGAAAGTCGGGATCGCCCCAGTGCGTCAACCAACCGGGATAGCCTTCACCCACCCATACCGGTGCTTCACCAGCGATGATTTGTGCGGCGGCGAAATCGGTATCGCCATCCAGCCCTAAAGCCGCGCCTGGCACATAGGTGTGTTCTTTCTGGATTTGTCCGAGCCCATCGGAAACCGAGAACGGCCCTTCAATACCGCGCTCCTTCCACATGGCCTGCAATTGCTCGAGATAACTCAGGTCGTTGCCGAACGAGGCGTATTCGTTCTCGATCTGCATCATCAAAATCGGGCCGCCACGGTTCGCCATCAGTGGTGCAACGGCCGGTGCGATCACATCCAGATAACGCTTCACCGCTTCGGTGTAGTGCGGGTCACTCCAGGTGCGCACGCGTAGATCGGAGTTACGCAGCAGATACGGCGGCAGGCCACCGAAATCCCACTCCGCGCAAACATAAGGGCCGGGCCGTAGGTAAACCCACATGCTCTCCTGCTGACACAGCTGGATGAAACGGACGAAGTCGCGACTGCCGGTTTTCAGATCGAACACGCCGGGCTCGGACTCCAATGCATTCCACATCACGTAGACGGCAATGGTGTTGAGCCCCATGGCCTTGGCCATGCGGATGCGGTGTAACCAGTATTCGGCGGGAATCCGCGCTGGATGCATCTCGCCGCTACGGATCTGGAAGGGCTTTCCGTCGAGCAGGAATTGTTGTTTGCCAAGCGTGAACTGACGCGTGCGTCCATTGGGTAATGGCTCTGGCCCGGTATTTGGCGATGCCATCACCGTATCGGCTACTGCGCCAAGACCCAGCGCGATACACGGTGTGAGTGCGGCAATCCGGAGGAAATCTCTACGCAGCATGCATGGTTCCAGGAGCAAGTGATGACGGCCAAGTCTGCCTAACCTCACCGTCATTCCGGCGCAGGCAGGAATGACGAGTGTAAGGTGAGGGGCATGAGAGTGCGGCGTCGCCGTATACCGCACATGCCCCTCACCGTCGCCCCAGCGTAGGCTGGGGCCCAGTGGCGACCACGGACAGATGTGCGTCGTCGCTCAAGCCCCAGATTTTTAGCTGAGACCTATAGCCATATAGACCCAAGGTTGTCGCCTGCCCATGGCGGTATCTCCACTGGACTCCAGCCCACGCTGAGGCGCATCTCAACAGCGAAGCTGGTCAATGACGAGTTAAAAAGCGTCCATCTCGACCCATCGTTATCCCAACCGAAGCTGGAATAACGATTCAAACGGAACGTACTCAGCTTCCGGCCGGGCTCAACTCCAGCGTCAGCACTTCGAACGGCGCCAGCGTGATGCTCTGCACATGCTCGGCATCCAGCTGCTTCGGCACATCACTGCCACCCGTCTTCCAGACATCCTGCACGGTGAAGCGATGCGCCGCATCCTTCGGCAATTCCAGCTGGCGATCCAGATCGATCACTGCCAACTGCGGTTTCGCATCCGGGTTACGCAACGTGATGATGGATTTCTTCGGCGACCATGCACCCCAGCCATAGACGTTTAAGCGACCCGGATCACCACCGATCCAATGCGTGTCACGCAATACATCGGCATTCGTACGCGACCAGAGTGCAGCCTCTGCCAACGTATCCCAGTCAGACGTGGTGAGCAGCGACGGCGTGATGTACATCTCCTGCAACTGCGTACCGGTGGCGAAGTAGGAGTGCACTTCGTTAGAGAAGTCATGCCCTGGGTCGGTGTTGAGGTTGCGATTCTCCTTCGCATAGATGATGCCGTGGAGCATCAGCGAATTGATCGGATACAGCGGACCCTTGATCACCACGTTCTGGTAAGTCTGCTGATCGCGATAGGTGATCCAACGCTCGCGCTTGCTGCCGACGCCGGCCAATGAATCATCCTCGCCATCACGCCAGATCGAATCGGCATAGCGCAGCCAGAACGGGGATGCGGTGGTGCCCGTGGTGAGGTTGATGAAGGTATCCGGCTTGGCTTCGCGAATATCCTTGATCAGCTGGATCGCCGCACTGAAATCGCTGTCGAAGACGCTGCCCGGAAACACCTTGTCTGCGTTACCCGTACCATCGAACTTGAACTGGTTGATGCCGTCCTTGGTGACCAATTCCATCACGGTGTTGTGGAATTGCTTGTAGTACTTCGGGCCGGACAGTGCGAGGCCACCATCGATGATCTCGTAGCCCGACTTGGCGCCGCGGTCTGCACGCTCTTTCGCTGGCGGACCATAGCCACCCCAGGGTGACAACCACATGCCAGGTGCTGCGCCGTACTTGGCGGCAGCATCACGCAACGGCGCGAAGCCACGCGGAAAATCTTTGCTGAAATTCCAGCTACCGGAGCGATCGTCCCAACCATCGTCGAACAGGAACGAATCAAGCTTCACGCCGCGTTTGACGGTAAGTTCCTGGCCAAAGGTGTTGATGCGATCCAGCGCCTGCGCTTCGGTATAGGGCGTGAAGTAACCGATGTCGTACCAGGAGTTGTAATGCAGGAACGGACGATACGGATGCGCCCGTTCGCGCTCGATATACGTGGCGAAATCACGACGCAGCTGACCATCGCGTACCGCTCCAGCGACTGCTGAATAGGTGATCGACTGACCCTTATGCAGCGGAAGCGTGCGCGCCATGGTGAGTGCCACACGCTTTCCACGCGTCTCGCTACTGGACAATGGGTCTTCGAAACCGAGATACATCTGCTCGGCACCGGCTTGCCCCACGACCACCGGCGAGCCATTCACATCGCCATCAACCAAGGCGCCATCGGCTTCCGCCGGAAACAGCGACACGCTGGTGATGCTTTCGTCCTGCTTGAGCGCGGTGATCGTCACGATTTCGCGCAGATAAGCGGAACCGTCACGCTGCACTAACTGCCAATCGACACGGAAGCGACCATCGGCATCGCCGAAACTGGCGTGGGTGCCCTGCCCTGGCAAACGCTCCGCCAGGCGCGAGGCTTTCGCATTCACCGGCAACGCTTGCTCGCTCGGCGATGCCAGTAGGCGCATGTCGCTCGCCGTGATGGTTTTTCCGTCGGCGAATGTCAAAGCGAATGGCGCTTTGATCGTCAACGTTTGGCTACCGTCATGACGGGTGATCGTCATGTCGGTCAAATGATCGTCAGCCACTTTCCAATGGGCATCGATGGCCGCATTGCCAAAGCTGTCCTGGCCGGCCTGGCTCGCGAACGTTGGCGCGCCAGGGTTGGCGATACCGGCATCGTCAGCAAGGGCCGCACCGCCGCACGCAAACAATGCACACAGCACGCCCATGGCAAGACGCGATGCACGCATCGGCCAGCGACGCATAGATGCACTGGCAATACCTGCGTTGTCCTGCTCGTTGAAGTACACGTAAGACATTTCAACCTCTCATACGGTTTGCCATCGGTTACACATGGGGACATGCGTACCGCTGATTTACTACGAAACAAAACAAAATGAACGGAAGTGCCGCCCGAAAATGGACAGGCGACACTTCCACTCCACTCAGTCGTTAGAACTTCTGCTGATAGCGCATGTACACGAAACGGCCGATGTCATACGAGGCGTTGTAATCGTTGTAGCTGTCCGTGCCCGAATTGAAACCACCACCGTAGATGTAGGGACCTACATGATTGAAGATGTTGTTGACGCCCAGTGAGAAGGTGCCCTTCCACGGCGTGTTCCAATGCAGCTGCAGGTCATTGAAGGTGGCTGACGGCTCTTGCGTCATCGGCGAGATGCCCACACCCGGTGCGTAATAGTTGGGCAAGGTGCACGGGAATATCGTGGTGGTGGTCGGCGGCGGATAAGCGCAAGGACCCTTGATCGGCGAGAAGTAACGCACGGTCCAGTCCGCACCGAAATCACGGTAAGTCCAACCCACGGTGAAGTTGCCACGTACCCGCCACACGGCACCATCGAGATTTCCAAGCGCTGTACCTGCCGTGTATTGAACAGGCGCACCCACGGTCGGCTGTACGTTGTTACTGACGATATAGGTGCCCTGCAAGCCGAACTTCAGCTTGCCGAAGCTGTACTCGGGCAACGCATAGTTCATCCCGAAATCCCAGCCGCGTTCCTTCAGCCAACCCGCGTTGGTCTCCAGATTCATCAGGTTGATGATCTGACCAGCCAACGGCCCAGTGCCGCCTTTGCGCTGGAACTCGGAGCATGCCGACGTGATGTCGAACTGATAGCAATCCGCCAATACCTGATCATTGCTAATACCGGTAATCAGGTTACGGATGTTGTAGTTCCACCAGTCGAGGGTGGCATTGAAACCAGGCAACCACGACGGGCTGTACACCAAGCCGATGTCGCCGTTGTAAGCGGTCTCCGGCTTCAGGTTAACGTTGCCGCCGTTATAGCTGTTGGTGATACCACCCGCTCCGGGTCCCGTCACCGGCGTACCGGTGATATCGGTCTGACGGAATCCGGCGGGTAAGCCCTGTAGATTTGCAATGCCGCTAGCGCAACGCTGCGCCACAGCAGCGCTGTAGCCGTACTGCCCCGGTCCGTACACTGCATCGCAAGGATCGGTAAAACCGCCGGCCAGATAGAGCCCCTGGTACAGGTCGTTGATCGTCGGCGCACGGAAGTTGGTGCTGTAGCTGGCACGCACCATCAGATCGTTGAACGGCTTCCAGGCCAGCTTGAAGGAGTCGTTGTGCGTGCTACCGAAGTTGCTGTAGCTCGACCAGCGACGTGCCAAATCGAGTGACAGGCTTTGCACACCGGGCAGATCTTTCAGCAGCGGCGCATAGACCTCCACGTACTGTTCGTTGAGACTGAAACTGCCTGAGTTGGGCTCGACCGAATAATCGCTGGAATAACCCGCCGTAGCGAAGGGATCGGTGGCATCGAAACCCGATTCCGTACGATGTTGTATGCCGGCCGCCACGGTGAGATCACCGCCGGGCAACTCATAGACATCACCACTGATATCGGCGACGGCAGCTTTTTCATCGTAGCCGGTGCGTTCGATATTGTTGATGGCGATGTAGTTCATCATCTGCTGGGTAATGTTGCCCAGCGGATTCAACGGCACGCAGCCCGCAATCACATTGCCCGGCGTGCCGCATTGCACGATGCCATTGGAGCCCATGAACGACGGCCCCAGAGCCGCTGTCGCATTGATCAGGTTGTACTGGCCCGGTCGAATATCGACATCGCGGATCTTGCTGTCGTAGTAGTAGGCATCCCAGTTGAACAGGTGATCGTCGAAACTGAAATCGCCTTCCAGGCCGGCGCTATAGCGATAGTTCTTCGAGGTGCTGTCGTTGCTGTACAGGTTATTCGGGAACAGCCGCTCGAACTGCACATCCTGCGGTGTCTGCCCTGGCGCGTTATAGGGGTTGTAGTAACTCTGCGACGATAGGGTTATCGGGAACTGCGGCATATTCGGCGCATTGGCAGACTGGCCGCTGTACAAATAGCTCGGGCCACCGGCACCGCCGTTCCAGCTCTCGTTGTAGCCGAGCTCCACATGCGCGGTAATGTGATCGGTGATCTTGTAGCGATCAGCCAGGTACAGATTCTTGGTCTTGTTCGGACTAAGAATGGTGCTCAGGTTGTTGTAGTTATTAACGTACGAGCCCGCATTGGCAAGGCTGGTGACATTGCCGTTCGCGCTGTAGGTACGCGGCTGCAGGAACGAGTAATCGTTGATATTGCCCGAGTCACCACCCGGGTTCAGTACCATGGTGTGCCCACCGGTAATCGGGTTCGTGCCTGGCGAATTGAGAATCAAACCGCTGTTGGGTGGCAGCGAGGTGAGTCCGAAATAGGGGTAATGATTAGTCTGTGGATACGCCGACCATGGACGATCGCCACCCCAAACCGACCCTTGGTATTGATACGAAGCGCTGGCGATGATGGAGTTGCTATCCGTGGTTTTTCCGGCGGTTACGCTGTACTGGGCCTGGCTTCCATCCTCATGCGGCGCGTAGGTGCCGGCATAGGTATCGAGCTGGACGCCGTTATAGTTCTTGATGGTGATGATATTGATCACACCGGCAATCGCATCGGAACCGTAGATCGCCGAAGCACCACTGCCCAGCACGTCGATATGGTCGACGATCGAGACGGGGATCACGCTGATATCGGTATAGCCACCGTGCACCGCACCGATGCGCTGGCCGTCCACCAGCACCAGCGTGCGCTGCGCGCCAAGGCCGCGTAGATCGATAAAGGTGCCACCCTGGTTGGGACCTAGCGATGCGGCATCACCGCGGCTCAAGTCAGGCGTTGCCGCGGAAGAAATGTTTTGCAGCAATTGGCCGACGGTCGCAAAGCCCTGCCGCTGGATATCTTCCTTCGAGATGGTGATGGTCGGCAGCGCCGTTTCCATATCCACACCGCGAATATTCGAGCCGGTCACGCTCACTTCCTGCAACTGCACCGGCTTCTTCGGCGGCGTCGCCGTGGAGCTCTGATCGGTTGAAGTGGAGCTCTGGGCCTGATTTGCAGAGGTTGTCCCCGCTGGCGCAGTCGACGTGCTGGTCTGCGCCAAAGCGCCGCCCGCAAACGCCAGACCACCCGTGACCAAAACCATCTGCATCGCTACTAGCGATTTGCCGATGGACACCGCCAATAACTTCTTGTTTTTGCCGTCAACGGCAATACAACCACCCTTCTCAGCACGCATATGACTGCCCTCTCCCGTGGTTCGCTATCGCTCTGCGCAGAAATCACTCCTCCCCTCTGTCGCAGGCGGTTATGGATGCCCGTGTCAACGTCTCCGACGCACGAACTTGTTTGCACCTTCAACAAAACTCAGACGCAAGCGCTCCCGCCGGACCGCCATGCAGTCCGTTTTTTTGAATCGCTTACTCCGTTAAGCCACTTCGATAAAACTCAGATGCAAACGCTCCCGCCGGACTGCCATGCAGTCCGTTTTTTGAATCGCTGCTCTGTTAAGCCACTTCTCCCTACGCCAGACGTTGCACTCGCACTCGCGGGAGCAACGCCTCTACCGTTCGCCGTTCAACGAAACCGGTTTCCTCACCCTGCGCATTGGCTGCACCGCAAGCCGCACCCAATCGCAACGTCTCTTCCAAGCTCATACCGCGCGCCACACCTACGGCCATACCGGCCAGCAGGCAGTCGCCCGAACCCACGCTGTTGCGGATGTGCTCGAGTGTCAGCTCGGCGTGCCAGATGCCACTCGCATCGGCAGCGATGGCACCCAGTGCGCCCATCGTCACCACCGGCATGGCTATGCCTTGCGCCTGCAACTCGCACACAGCCTCAAGCGCGGCATCGAGATCGTCCACCGGCTTGCCGCGCAGCTCGGCGATCTCGTCGCGATTGGGCTTGATCAAAAAGGGTTCCGCGCCCAACGCGTGGCGCATCACCGGGCCACTGGCGTCGACCAGACAACGCTTGCCAGCGTCGCGCACGTAGGTCGCCAGTTCGGCATAGGTCGTGGGTGGAAAATGTCGCGGCAAGCTGCCGGAAAGAATCACCAGCTCGCTTTCGTCGACGCTGCGGCGAAATGCCAGTAGCAGCGCGTCGCGTTGCGCGTTGCTCAGCTCGGGCCCCTGCCCCAGGATTTCTGTGATCTGTCCCGCTGCATCTTGCAGGGCGATGCACGTGCGCAGGTTCTCGGAGATCTCGACGCCATGAAACAGCACGCCGCGTTCGCTCATCCGACGGCCAATCAGGTTGCGATGCGCGACATCGACCAGGCCCACCAGCTGTACCCGCTCACCCAATGCCGCGATGGTCTGCGCTACGTGCAGGCCTTTGCCGCCGGGATACACCTGCTCATCCAGTGCGCGAGTCACTTCGCCTGGCCGCAACGCGTCAAGCCGGATGAAACGGTCGATAGCGGTGTTGAAGCCGGCGACCGTAATCATGGGACGCTCGCCAGCAAGGTTTGCACTTCAGCGATGTCCGCCTGTCCCGCGGTACCACCGATGGCACGTGTGGAAAGCGTGCCGCAGGCACTGCCCCAACGCATGCTTTCGCGCAATGGCAATCCACTTAGCCAGGCATGCAGGAAACCTGCGTCGAACGAATCACCGGCGCCGGTACTGTCGACCGCGTCGATCGTGCTAGCCGGCACTTCGAGCAAGTGCCCGTCATCCAAACTCGCGCAACCCAATCGACCCAGCTTCACCACGGTGCGTGTGTGGCCGTTGTCTAGCGCATGCAAGGCAGCGAGTAATCCACCTTCACCAGTGATGGCGAGTAATTCCTGCTCGTTGGGCAGGAACACATCCACCTCGCGCAAGGTATCGAGCAGATCGCGACCCCACTGTTGATCGGGATCGAAACCGGGATCGAGCGAGGTGCTAAGCCCGGCAGCACGCGCACGTGCGAACAACTGACTGATACCCGGACGCAACGCTTTCTGCAGGTAGAACGAAGAAATATGCAGATGATTTGCACTGCTCAGCAGCGCATCGCTCACCTCATCCGCGCGCAATGCGGCGATGGCACCCGTGTAGGTCACCAAGGCGCGATCCTGCGGTGTCGACAGCGATACGGTGATACCGGTACGCAGCGCGGGATCCTGGTGCAACGAAGCGATATCGATGCCCGCACCACGCAAAGCGGCAACGCAGTAATCGCCCCACTCATCGGCGCCCAACTTGCCGTGAAACCTTACCGCGTTACCGAGCCGTGCCAGCCCCATCGCGCAAATCATCGACGAGCTGCCAGGCACCATCACGAAGTCGTCGGCAATCACTTCCTTGCCTGGCGCAGGAACGGCATGGCAACCCTTGAAGACGAGATCGACATTGATCTCGCCGATCACAAGGATGCGTTTCGCACCGCCTGACGGGATGGTGCTCGACATCACGCGCCGTCACCGTGAATAACGAAACCTTCGACCACGCGGGTGAGCACACCGAGCGACGGTGTATCCGGTCGGCCACCAAGTTGCAGGCAGCGGAAGAAAGCGAGCAACTGGCCCACCGCGACATCGGTCAGCAATGCCGGCACTTCGTCGTCCGCACTCTGCCCATCGGTCGTTAGCTCGGGCAATTCGATGGCCAGATCATCTGGGCCAAGCAAGTCAGCGGGAATATCACCGCCCACCAGCACTTTCGCCATGCCCAGGCCCTTGCGCGACAACTCGCGCAACAGGTCGAACTCGTATGCGCGCACGGAGGGATCGGGCGACAACAGCGCCACCACCAACGTCGAAGGATGCACGCTGGACATCGGGCCGTGACGCAGGCCGAGATACGTCTCCGCCATGGTGATGACCTTACCGCCGGTCATCTCCAGCATCTTCAGAGCGCTCTCGCGTGCCGCACCGATCGCACCACCGCTGCCGAGATAGACGGCTTCAGTGAATTCCTTCTGTGCGATGCGTGCGATGGCATCTGCGTGCTTATCGAACACATATTGCGTACTGGACGC
>JBARCX010000117.1:0-10244 GCA_049794535.1 Rhodanobacter sp. | reverse complement strand
ACGTATTGATACGCTGCTGTTCGGCGATCTTCGTGGGCTGGAAGCCCATGGCCTGGATGACGGCCTGCGGGCCGCTGATATCCGGAACGATCGGATCACCCCGCAAGGTGTTGGCACCCTGGGTTTCATACCGCATGGCCTTCATCGTGTTCTTGATGAACTGCGGCATGATCGTCTCGATGCCGCGCTCAGTGTGACCCTCGTTGATCTGCTGGCTGCCGACGAAGAAGTTCTTTGTCATGCCACCGATGGGCCCGGCGATCGACTCCAGCATGTTGTCGTAGGCATCCGCACCGGATAGCTGCTTGTCCGCATCCCTGAACCACATATCGTTGCTACCCAAACGATTCGATACGTTCGCACCCAACTTGTCGACCACACCGTCGGCGATCACCGATGCTGCGGTGGATCCGAGATGGTCGGCCAGCCAGCTGCGGAATTCTGTATCGAAGTCCCACGGCTCGTTGTCGTCGCCGAAGGCAGCGTGATACGCGTTGGCGCCAGCTGACAGCACGTTGTGGATCGGCGTCCCCATCAGTCCAGCGAACATGCCGGTCATCCCGAGAATGCCGGTGACCGTGCGGCGCGCTACGGCCCGGACTTCGGGTGATTCGTCTTTGAGCGCCTTGTACATGTTCCGGTACAGCAACCAGGACATGCCCAGGCTGTAGCTCTTGAACTGGAACAGCACCTTGCCGACGTTGCCTTGCATGAAGCGCGCACGATTGGCGTTGGAATAGTCAAAGTGCGTGCCGTTGACGATCTGGTCCGCGTACTTCACAGCATCGTTAAACGGCTGCCCCTTGTCGCGGGCCAGCCGATAAGCGGCAATGCCTGCGCTCTCACGATTGACGATCTCGGCCTTCTGGAACATGTAGCCCATTGCCGTCATAACCTTGGCATAGGCCGGGTTCGACTTGAGAGCGTTGCCTTCGGAGAGGCAAGCCAGCATGTGCGTCGCTGTGCGCTGGAACGTGCCGTTGGCCTCGAGCGCATCGAAGGCCTGCCGCTCGTCGTCGGTCTTGAGCACGCGCCGGATGTTGCCGCCCGTTCGGATCGAGTCGGCCGATGCGCTGGACAGCTCTTTCATCGCCTTTGGCCAACTGTGCTGCGCGCCGAGCACCGGCAGCGTGATCATCGGGTTCTGCGCCAGTTGCACCATGGCGCTGGCAGGCGACGCGCTGAGGTAATACGCGAAGCCCACCGAATTGATCATGTTGGCCAGCTTGCTGTCCGTCGGGTTCATGATCCAGTCGTGCCGGCGCTTCAGTTCTCCGAGCAGCGCATCACCAGTAGCGGCATCCTGCAGGCTCATCGAGGTGTTGCCACCCAGCTGGCCGGTGCCGCGCCGGTTCTCGAACGCCTCTCGCATGGCTTCCACGGCGCCCTCGAGCTGGTACCCATACCGAAGCTTGGCGATCTGGTGCGAACCATGGAATCCATTTTTCGCGAATGCGCGCAGCGCATCATCGCTGTACCCGGCAATGTTTTTACGATGGATGCCCTGCTTGCGCATGGACATCTCGGGCAACGACTTCAGGTACATCTGGTAGATCTCGTCCTGCACCTTCTCCGGCGCGCCCGAGTTTCCGAGTACCCGCATCACGTCATGTACGAAGGTGCCCGGCGGTGCGTTGCGCGCCTTGAAATCGCTGTCATGCAGGCCATGTGCCTCGATCTCCACACCCTGCGCTTTCAGCTGTTTCTCCGCTCGCTCGGCCTGCGCGGCCGTTTCGAACTTCGAAAACACCTGGTCGCCGTTGGGGCGCGTGCCGGCCACCCAGTAATCACCAGTGCGATTCAGGGGGAAGTACACGCCGTCGACGCGGCTTTGCTCGAAGCGGAACCGCGTCATCGATGAGAGGGCTTTCTTGTAGTTTTCTGGAACGTTTAGCGCCTCGTAGCGATCAAGAATCGCGCGCTCCATGGCATCGGACTGTTCCTGATAGCGCTGACGCGCCGTCTGGAAAATCTCCTTTGCCTCATCGGGCAGCGCTTGCCACTTCGCGACCAGGTCGGGGTAACGTTGTTCGCGCGCTTTCTCACGGGCCGGCAGTGACTGCAGTTCCTTGATCTTGTCGATCATCTCGGTTTTGTCGTCGCCCGGGCGGCTCATCATCTGGTTGCGGATCGCCTTGATGCGCTCCTTTACCAGATCCTTCGTCCATGGCTGGAACTCACCGCGGCTGTCTTCCATCAGCAAACGTTGGTAGCTGTCCGTGGGATCGACCGCCAGCTGCGTAACCTCATGCATGAAACGCGACAGCTGCTTGGCTTCGGGCTTCTGTTTTCCCAACCAACCGGCAGGCCCTTTCTCGTACGCCCAATTGCGCCAGCGCTCAGCTTCTTTGGCCACCGTATTGATCATGCCCGTACGGTCAGCGTCCATGCGTTGGTAGGTGTCGGCGTATTGCTTCGCCGCGGGGAAATTCTTGCTGTCTTCCATCAGCTCGAGCACGTGGCGCAGCTGCAGGAACTGCAAGGTCTTCGGCTTTAGATCCTGGACCTTCCCTGATACCCAGTCCTTCGCGCGCTGCATGGCACCGTCGTCCAAGTGCGGCATGGCCTCCTGCATCGCCTCGATGGAATCAGCAGCATGGCTAAAGGGGCGCCTGGGCTTATCGGGGTCATCAGGGCGGCCACTGTCATCAACATCCTTACGGAAGTAGATGTTCGGGTTGCTCTTATCGAAGCTGCCCCGATTCTCGCTGGCGCTCTTGATCTGCTCCGGATGAAAGGAAATCCACTGACCAAATTCCTTGATATGAATGCCGTCGTAGCCTTGGTCCATCAGTTTTGCACGCAAAGCGCGAGCCTCTTCCTGACTGTCGATATCCATAAACGGCTTGGTCGCCATCTCATACGGATGCTGGATCGACAGGTAAGCGTCGACCACGCGCTCGTCAGCCGGCACACCCTTCGAAGCCTGCTCTGCGTACCGCTGCGCTTTTGCGCGATCTTCGGCGAAGAACGTCCCCAGCGGTGCCGTCATGTGCCCAGTGGAATGACCAAGCCGCTCCGTCTCGAACGTATGAAATGACTCAGACGTGCCGTGATAGACAGGTAGCGGCTGACCCGCTTTGTCGACTACTTTGCTGTCGCCGAAGAACTCTTTGAACGCAGGGCTATCGGTTTGCCGCCCGCTGGACCCAGATGCTTCAGCTCCGGGTCGATCGCCAACTGCTGCTTCGCCCACGCGCTGGATTTCTGGAATCCGTCCCGCATCGACGCGATTTCGGAGGGCATCAGGCGATAGACGTCCTTTGTCGTACGTGAGGATGGCGCGCGCTTCTGATTCGGTGAGGCCGTCGAAGCCGTGACCGAATTGCTGTTTCCACCAACTTTCGATGGGACCGAAGCGACCACGAACTTTCCTCAACGTATCTGGATCCAGCGCCAGCTTGCGCGAGTAATCCTTTGCGGTCAAGGATGTGGCGAGCACCACATGGCCTCCCTCACGCTCAATATGGGTCTTGAGCTGTGCCAATGTGCCACCCTGCGCCAACGTGTCATCCAGCAACACGTAGTTGCGGCCTGGTTCTACCTTGCCATCGAATGCAGGCTGATTGGCCAGTCGATGGATGGCATCAGAACCACTGCGAGACACCTTATCCGTCTGCATGATGTTGTCGTCGGTCTTCAGACCGAGGCGATCAGCCAACACTTCGGCGGCCATCTGGGGAATGCGGTTCTCGCCGCCAGCTTCGCGTGCCATCACCGGCACGATGACGGGATCACTACCTTCTGGAATGCCGTCTTTGACCTTCTGCACGAACTCATGCGTGACTGCGTCTCGCGCTAGCCTCATCGCAGCTTCTGGATCACCTGCCTTGGCTGCCGCGTAATCAGGGTGATCGCGTACGAAGCCGGGTGTGTGAGCCGTTACCGTGTCGGGAAAGTCCTTATCCCAGCCATCACGGGAGAAGGACGTTGCAGCACGGTTCTGTACGCGATCGCGGTAGCTCTCACCGTGTTGCAGATACTCATCCGATTTCACCAACAGCTGGCGTAGCTCGTGCTCGCTCAGCTTGAGGTCGGGCATCATCTTACGTACGAACTGACGTACCGCTGCGATGGCGCGATCAAGTAATCCATTCTTGATGCCGCGCTCGGCCATGACAGCAAGGGTTTCACGTGCGTAGGTGTCAGCATCGATATCGGAACCGTAGCGCTTACGAACGTCCGCGAGCACGGACTTCATTGCATCGCTGCCCTTCCCTTCTGTTTCCAGGTGGGTGACCGAGTCGCGGATCTTAGACCAGGCATCCGCACCAAGCTCCCGACTAACGATGCGCTCAACACCATAGTGGCCAACGACCTCATGGGTGATCGTGCGCACCAATTCGGCATGTCCAGCGGCCGTATCTGCATGCCGGTCTGCTACAACCCAGACACCTTTACCGTCATAGGCGCCGCGCGCCGTCTTGTAGCTGTTCGGGTCAACCTTGAACTGATCAGGTAGTGCTTCAACGTTTGGCACCACGTGTACGGCAGGAACGTCATCACCTTTCCAGCGTGAGGTGAGCTGGTCGGTGGCATCCTTGATTTTTGCGGTATGGGCAACCTCAGAGGTGCGCTGATTGTGTCCAGCAGAAGCTTTGCCTTCTTTGTTGAACAGGGGCATCCCTCCCAGCGCGGCCTCACGCATCTTTGGAGTGATATCGATGCTGTGCGTGCTGGTCGCCGTTAGCTGCTCCCGTGGACTCAGTTCACCGCCAAACAACTCGCCAGCAGTGTGGGCTGTAAGATCATCGCCATTTCGCTCGATCGCATCTTTGAATGAAGATCCATCCCGCATAGCTTTCAGGATCGGCTTTACAGCCTGCTGATTGGCTACCCTATTGATCTGGGTGTCGAGCTTCTTACCCGTCAGAGGCGAGATGTATTCACCGGGGCCGCCTTCGCTCGTCGTCTTAAACAACTTTTCTACGTCAGAAAGCGAGTGCTCTGGACCGGTATAGGCGTACTGGCTTCCTACGCGTTCTGCAGGTATGTCAGTGCTACCTACCTTTGCATCAAAGGGTTTAGCCCACTTGTTCACCTCATTGGGAAGCATCTTGTCGTAGAAGGCTTTCATGCCTTCCCCGCCGACCTTGAGATCGACGCCCGACAACTGATTCATATATCGCTGAGGCTCATCCATGGGAGTACTAACTGCGGTACGCGCCCCTTCGCCAGCAACGATCTTCTTGGCTACTTCCTTGCCGACGTGGTTTTCGAGTTCATCCTCGGGAATACGCTCTCCAAGCATGTTCCCGTAGTGATTCACCACAGCACTGACCTTGTACGTTCCATCCGCATTTTTAGAGTGCAAGATGCTGTCGACCTGCTTGCTTAGGTCATAGCGCGCAGCTTGCTGATCGCCGGTTGTCCACGCAATGCGATCCATTCCGTGCTCAGCGGCGTAACGCACCATCCGCTTGAATGCGAGCATCGACCATTGCGTCGTACTCTTGAATGGAGCGTTTGGAACACGCTTGCTGGAGTTCGGTATAAATGACCATTGATCGCCAACCTGCACCGCACCTGTTCCACCAACTCGTGCGTTTGCCTTCTCTGCCTTTTCTTTGGTGTCGAACCGTGCGGCTACCGGCTCATTGGCATATCCATTTTTCCTACCCGACTGGTGCCAGTCGCTCTGCACCTCTTCCAGAAAAAGCACCTTCCTACCGTCCGTATCGGTGCGCTCATTGAAGCGGACATGAGCTAGAACATTGGGAGTATCGAAATGACCGGACGTGAAATTTTTTCCCGGCTCCTGCTGCGTCGAATACAGCGACTGTGCTTCCGGTGAATCCACTCCGGTGTAGTTCTCATGCAACCACTTGTTATACGGCTTTGTAGTCTTTTGTTCTGGGATCGCCAGTAATAGCTCTTTGTAGTTTTCGCCGCCCGGCAGCTGGTGCTGACTGAATTTCGTGGGCCCATTTTTGGCTCGCTCAACGAACCCTCCCTGACCATCTTGAACGCGATTCCCATCCGTATCTCTTACGTAGCCATCACCGTCACCCCCTCGCGTTACTTCCTTAATCTCTACTTGGTTGTCACGCACGAACTTGGTTAACTGATCGCGAGAAACCTTGCCCGTCTGATCCTTTAACCACTGGTCGATACCAAGCCAATCACGTTCGCTCTGCTTCATGTCGCCGCGGCGTACTGCACCATCCAACCAGCCTTTCCAACCAGCAGCATCCGCCTGCTTTGGCGCACCCTTGGCTTCCTCTACGGTGCGTAAAGCAGCCGAGTAGAAAGGTGACTCACCCTTGATCGGTTCGTCCTTGCGGAACAACACCTTCTGAGATTCAGCAGAGCCTTTGGAAGCCTGCAATAAGCCGCTGGCTGGCTTCTTAGTATCACCATTCTTCAACCAGTTTTTAAAGCGGTCGACGTTCATGTCCGTGACCGGCCCAACCTTCCAGCCTGGATCGAAATTCGACTTATACGCGCGCACTGCATCGGATTTGTTGGTGAAGCCGATCATCGCCTTGTGCTCATCAAACGCACCGGTCTTCTGATCGATCTGGTCGACCACAAACACGCGTTTGCTATCAGGCTTCGGCCCAACGTAGACATCGACGTGATCGCCATCGGCGCCGACAGTGCCACGCACATAACCGTAGTGATCGCTCATCTCGTGCGACCACGGCTTGCCATCTTCGCCGACACCACTACGCGTCGAGCCCTTTGGGTTCTCGATGCTGATGTCCATACCATGAACCTGCACATGGCCCTTCTTGTAGTTGCCCGCATCGATCTGCGCTGGCGTGGGCTCTGGTAGATCGTTGTGCGGTGACGTCGCAGCCTCATGCGCGGCGTTATCGATCGGCGAACGCGCAGAGAGTTCGCCCGCCCGGGCGGTGGCTTCGTGCGCGTACTTCAGCTGACGCGCTTTGATTGGCTCGTGCTCGCCTGCATCATTGACCAGCGAGTGCACCATCTTGTCGCCGGCACGTGTGCTTTCCACTTTGGTGTAGCCATCGCGTACAAGCTGATCGACATGTGATCGACCATTCATTTCGCCATCTGGCGTTTTGACTCGAAAACCTTCGGCGTCACGCGCTGCTGCACTTGGCCGCGCATTATCTTTGCCCGCAACATCCGCAGATGCAGAAACCCCGCCAGCAGGCGGGGTCTTGGGGCCAGTAATTTCAGTGGCAGTTCGAGCAACCTTCAGTGGAGTGTCGGTGGCACCGGCAGAACGTTCACTAGCCACATCAGCTCGCATAGGGACTGCAGGCTCTTGGGTACCACCAGCTTGTCCTGCTGCATTGTCCGTAGCAGACTTCTCATCTGCCTTGCCTGAAGTCTCGGCACTTGCTGCTGCCTGCGCAACATCCGAAGGGTTTGCAGTGCTGTCATTTGCATTGGTATCGACCTCGTGATCACCAGGCTCAATGCCCTTAGCAAGCGAGTCCTCACCCATGTCTACATAGGGCTTAGGGTCTAGGTTGCTCGGGACATCGCTAGCACCTGGTGCTTCTTTGCGAGCAGTATCAATCGCGTCTGTCAGCGCCGCCTGGTACTTATCCGGATCGACGTTGTACTTCTGGCGCACATAGTGGTTTTCGGACAATGTGGCGATCTGGTGCGCTTTCGCATAGTCCAGCGCTTTACCGTCTTTGAGATCCTGCACCGCTGCCTGATTGGGTAGCTCGTCAGCCGACTTGAAACCGGCACGTTCGGCTAGGCCCTGCAGATCGCCATCAGACATCGGCCCGCTCAGATGCATCAACGGGAATTCAACACTCTCGTGATACGCCACCGGGTCTTTGGCCGGAATGTCTTTGCCATCGACCGTGACGGTATCCGGCATCGCATGATCCATGAGGATGGTTCGACCATCGGTCGAAACACCTCCTGTGTATGGAACGCTGACGCTATCGTTGATCGGTGTCCATGGGTGTAGTGGCTGGCCGGGCGCGGTGCCATTGGCAAGAGCTGATTGCACCGCAGGATCTGTCGTGTCCGTATTTTCCGATGGCTGCGCAGCGGACTTGAGCTGAAGAGCCTGATCAAAGCGCTGGGAAGCGGCGTCATGCGTCTGATCAATGTCGCTCTGGATATCTCCAAAGCTGCGCGGGGCTGCCCCCGATTGTGCCCCCTGATCGGTCTGAGCCTGCTGCGGATTCATTGCAGCGCGCTCGTCCTGTGCAATCTGATCCATGGCCATCTGGGTCGCGTTGCTACGCGCACGCGCTACCTGGTCTTTCGGGACGCCCCATGCATCGGCTATTTGCTGGGTATTGACGCGCATGTCACCGGTGGCTTGGCGCTGCTGGAGCATGTGGCTGGCCAGCGCGGATGTTAGATCGTCCTTCGATGGTGTTCCTAGTTCTCCGGTGATCGGATCAATCCACGGTGGCGACGCAGGCTGTACGCGTGTCTGCGAGGCTGCTTGTGCGGCAGCGACGGGCGCCGTGACGACAGGCTGATCGGCACCAGCTACAGCGGTGCTCTGCGCGGCGTTCGTTTCATGCAGCGTGTTTACAACGTCGGACAGCGAGCCCGGTGCCGCGTCAGGATGCGGCACCGCCACCGGAGCGCGGTGCAGGAAACCGAGACCTGCACCCATCGTCGCGGCGACCAACGCACCGGTACCCGCTGGGTTGCCGTTGATGTAGTTCTGCGCTTCGTTGGATGCCTCACCGGCTGCTGCGCCAGATAGCAAACGTGTTGGGAGGTTCCAGCCTGATCGCGCCATCGGTACCAAGTTGGCGGCCGTGTCCGTCAGAGCCATTCCTGCCAGCTTCGCATTCGATACAGGCGCACCGCCCTGCGCTTCCGTCTGGGCAGCATCATTACCTGCACCGGTGACACCCAAGAGACTGGCTCCGCGCAACGCCGATGGCGTTAGGTAGCTAGCTACCTTGCCGACAATTCCAGGCGTGGCGGATGCGGCTTCTGCTTCTGGACCAACACCAGCAGTAAGACCCGCAGCATCAAGCTGCCCACCCAAGTTGCTCAGGAACTGGACTGCGTCGGAGCCGAGACCTGCCGACTTAGGAGTCTCTAACTGCTGGCCACGCTCAGCCATAGGCGTCGTGACGTTTCGCTTCAACCAAGCTGCAGCATCTGGGCTTACCAAACCAACACCGCGCTGAGCGATCTCGCTTGCGCCGGTGCCAATGGTGTTGGCTGCCTGACCCAAACCACGCGTGACAGGATTATCGATCAGGTATCCGAGGCCTTGGCCATAGTCTTGATCCCCACTACCACCCAACTGCTGCTTCAGCCATGCAACCTTACCGCTATCTGCTGGAGCGGCAGCCGACGGCTGGGCTGCCTTTTGGTCATCCCACACAATGCCATTTGTCGTAGGAGAAGCGGTAGGTGAAGCGTTCGACGAAACCGGCTGCCGCGTTAGCGTTGGTGATCCCTGTGCTGGCGCTTCATCATCCCACTGAATTCCGCTCGCGTCGGTCATAGGGGCATCACCTGACCATTGATCATGGCTACTCGCTGCCCAGTTCGCGGATCAGTGCCGATACGAGCACCAGCAAGGCGAGCAGCGTTCTCGCGCAGTTGAGCTATCGGTGGCTGCGCATCTGAGGGAGATCCAGCCGGTGGAATCCAATTCTTGGCGAGCTCGCCAGCGGTTTTCGAAATGCCGTCCATCATTTCATTGGTGCGCTTGGTGTTCGCGTCATCCTTTGGCATCAGCACCTTTACCGGCGATCCATCCGCGTTCTTCGCTGGCGTGGCCACTCCATTATTCAAGTTCAAAAGTGAAATGCTTCCATCCGCATTCGTTATTGGGTGCTGTTCGCGTTGGAGCTGTGCCTTCTGAAGCTCCATGTTCGTATTGGCCAGGCCGAATTGCCCACGCAGATTCTCCGCCGCCAACTCATTGGCACCTTGAGCCGCCGTTTGTGCCAGACCATCTTGCGCTTGGGTCGCTTGTGCGCCTGACTGCTGCACCCCCTCCTGAAGCCCTGCTAGTGATTGTGCGGCCGACCGACGTAGGAGCGGGCTACTCGCATAGTTCGCATCGAGCGACAGGTTGCGAGATGCCGTACCGATCGCACTACGTGGATCTTGTGTGGCGGCATCAATTCGCTCCGCATCCGCGAAATCAGCAGGACTCGGGCGGCTACCCGTGATCGGCTGCGCCGGCGCGTTGCGTACCAGCGTCGCTATCTGCTGGGCAGAGCTTGGCGTGTAACCGAGTGCGTCGCTGGCGAGCACGCTCGTTTGTGGTGGCGCGATCTGCAATCGTGAACTCAGGTTCTGGATATCCGCATCCG